>JAQGMR010000024.1 GCA_028292265.1 Herminiimonas sp. | reverse complement strand
AGTGGGTAAGGAAGCCAGTCTTTGCAGCGGATCGTGCTCGAGGTCTTCGTGGAGCGTCGACGTCAATGGTCGTCATCGGGTTGATTCACAAGATAGCCGGTCAGTGCTATGGTGATGGCCAGAAACGGGGCTTGGCTATGGGCCAACGCAGAAATGTATGCGGCGATAAACATGCCACCGACCAGGATTCGGACCTTACTGCGTTTTGGTCTCATCATCGGTTCTACCAGATGCTTGTCGACTTAGCTTCGCTGGCGCTTTGGTTCTGCGTAGACAACGCTCCTCAGCCCAATCTCACACGCGGCCGCGTCAGCCTAGCAGCCCTTGCAAGCACTTAGAGCACGTTTTTCTACGCGATATCCAGTCCAGAATCTGGACTTCTCGTTTGTCGAGATCAGTCAAGCCACGGGTCGTAAGTCGCGACAGGAGACGGCTGACACTTTCGGCGGTGAGCCCAAGAGAGTTGGCAATATTGTCCCGGGACATGCGCAAGTGCCGGTGTGTCGACCACGGCGTGGGGAAGTCCCGTCTGTAGGCCCAATGCCAACAATGAGAGTCCCCTGATGGCCAGCGTCGAGTAGTCCGGAAGTTCCAGGGAAAACGTCCGCAATACTGCCCGCTTTATGTAATGCCGTCTGCATTTCCGTCATCGAAATGCACGCCACAAATAGGGAGGTCAAAGTCGCGCATGGTGACTCGTCAGCGAAATGTCGGTCAAGGCCGCTCCAACGCTGCACGGAATAATCGTCGCGCATACTCTGCCGAAGGGAGTTGGATCTGCTATAGCTCGTGGCACGGGCTTTGGTGGAAGATCAATCGAAAAACGTTAATTCTATTCGGTCTCTGGCAATCTACACTGGCAGAAGAACATGGCAGGAATGAAGCGTGAAAGCGTCGGAACTTGTTGCCCTAATAAACGATTCGGTTGCCAAATATGGCGACCTGGAAATCGTTTTTGACTGCGATTCTTTTCTTGCCGAATTGGCGTCCGTTGAACTGCTCAATGAGCCATACATTGATTCGCCGGTTTTCGTAATTTACGCACTTTCGCCGCCAAGAACACCTGACACGCCCAGCGCTCCCATACCACTCCCTTAAGCATCCTCTATACGGTCGTTTCCCCCTTCACCTGCCGCCCCAACCGCGACAGCGTAGACCGTGAACACCCGATAGCGGCAATGACGTGGCTCCAGCTATCGCCCTTCCGACGAATCTGCATGGTGGCGGCATTGCGTTGTGTATCCGGCGTCCTTCCTTTGTACCCGCCTTATGGCTTCAGCGTGGCGATACCGTGCGCTGCGCGAATCCAATGTTCTGTTAGACGTTAAACAGGAAGTTCAATACGTCGCCATCCTTGACAACATACTCCTTCCCCTCGGCGCGCATTTTGCCAGCCTCTTTCGCGCCGTGCTCTCCCTTGTGCGCTATGAAATCTTCGTAGGCAATCGTCTGCGCGCGGATAAAGCCGCGTTCAAAATCAGTGTGGATCACGCCGGCCGCTTGCGGTGCCGTATCCCCGACGTGGATAGTCCAGGCCCGCACTTCCTTCACACCGGCGGTGAAGTAGGTCTGCAAACCCAGCAACTTGAAAGCACCGCGAATCAGTCTATCGAGCCCTGGCTCTTCCATGCCCATGTCCGCCAGGAATTCCTTCTTGTCAGCGTCCTCCATGTCGGCGATTTCGGATTCGATCGCCGCGCAAATGGCGACGATGGGCGCGTTCTGCGCGTTGGCATAGGCCGCTAATTGGTCCAGCAGCGGATTGTTGGTGAAGCCGTTATCGGCGACGTTGGCAACATACATTGCAGGCTTTGCAGTGATAAGGCACAGCGGCTTGATCAGTTCCATTTCCTCTGCATCGAGGCCAAGCGAGCGTACCGGCTTCGCTTCGTTCAGCGCAGGCATGATGCGCTCAAGCACGGCCACCAGGCTGGCCGCGTCCTTGTCCCCCGAACGCGCCTTTTTGTTTTCACGATGGATCGCTTTTTCCACGGTACCCATGTCCGCCAGCGCCAGTTCGGTCTGGATCACTTCAATGTCGTCCAGCGGACTGATTTTGCCGGAGACGTGCACGACGTTATCGTCTTCAAAGCAGCGCACGACATTAACGATAGCGTCGGTCTCGCGAATGTGGGCAAGGAACTGGTTGCCCAATCCTTCGCCCTTCGAAGCACCGGCCACAAGTCCAGCGATGTCGACGAACTCCACAGTAGCGTGCAGGATCCGTTCAGGCTTGACGATATCCGCCAGTACCTGGAGTCGCGGGTCCGGCACTTCGACGATGCCGACATTGGGCTCAATCGTGCAGAACGGATAATTCTCCGCGGGGATGCCGGCCTTGGTCAGGGCGTTGAATAGGGTGGACTTGCCGACGTTGGGCAAGCCGACGATGCCGCATTTGAGACTCATGGAATTCCTTTGTGGGTCATTCGCGCATTGAACCCGGTTGAGCCAGTGGAAGGCTCCGGCGTTCGATTCGCTTTAACACGGGTGCGGTGTAGATGGACAAAACGGGAAAGGCCAAGTCGCATCGACGAAGCGACTGGCTTTGGTTTTGCCCCGAAAGATGCTCATTGTAACCCTGCGGGGCACTGCATTCCAGTCGCGCGCCGGGGCAGGGTGGGCAGCAGACTTCGTCGATGCGAACGTCATTGAAGTCTGTTCACGCCAATAATTTCCGACGTCCAAACGACCCCAACAAAATCACGTTTGCGTCGGGGCCAATGCGCGATCACGCAGTGTGCAGCGCAAGCATGGCTGCTTCGAAACGGCCTTCGCACAGCAGCGGGATCGCGGCAAGGCTCTTCTCAATTGCTTGATCAATCAGCGCCTGTTCTTCCTTGCGTGGTCGATGCAGGACATAGTCCACCACATCCTGCTGCAGGTTGGCTACCCGCGGATGGCCGATGCCAATGCGAAGGCGCCAGTAATCCTGGGTACCGAGCGCAGCGGTGATGTCCTTCAATCCGTTGTGACCGCCTGACGATCCGCCTTTCTTCAACTTGGCAATGCCGGGCGCAAGATCGAGTTCGTCGTGCACAACCAGGATCTCGTCAGGCGCAATCTTGAAGAAGCGCGCGAGTCCGCCCACGGATTGACCGGAGCGGTTCATGAAGGTTTGCGGTTCAAGCAGCCACACTTCGTTTCCAGCAATGGAGATCTTGCCGCTCAGCGCATGGAAGCGCGATTCGCGGGCCAGGCCGCGTGCGCCGGCGAGATTGTCCACTAGCCAGAAGCCGGCGTTATGGCGGGTCTGTTCGTATTCCGGTCCAGGATTGCCGAGACCGACGATGAGGCGTATTGGCATGGGCTAAATGGTAAAAAAGGCCCGTCGCTTGACGGGCCTTTTGCCTTCCTTGAAACCTGCTGCCGGCATCACTGGTGCGCTGTGCCGGCGAGCGAGATTACTTCTTGTCTGCAGGTGTTGCCGCGGCTGCTGCAGCTGCAGCTGCATCGGCTGCCGCTGCGTTTTCAGCATCGGACTCGACCTTGCCTGCCGGGATGGAAGCGGTGGCGATGGTCGGATTATCCTGGCCACCGTGCTGCACGAAGCTCACGCCTTCCGGCAGCTTGATGTCGGACAGGTGTACAGAATTGCCCACTTCCAGTGTGCCCAAATCTACCTCGACGAACTCAGGCAGATCTTTCGGCAGACAGGTGATGTCCAGCTCAGTCATGACGTGGCTGATAATGCCGCCCGAAAGCTTCACTGCCGGCGAGACTTCGGCGTTGGTGAAGTGGAACGGAACCCTGACGTGGATTTTTTGCTTGGCGTCGACGCGCTGGAAGTCAACGTGCATGACCAACTGCTTGAAGGCGTGCATCTGAAAGTCACGCAGCAGGACCTGTTGGGTCTTGCCGCCGATTTCCATGTCGAGAATCGAGGAATGGAAAGACTCTTTTTTCAGTGCATGCCAGAGGGCATTGTGATCGAGCGCGACGCTCAATGGGGCGTCGGTACCGCCATAGACGATTCCGGGTGTTTGGCCCGCAGTGCGCAGGCGGCGGCTCGCTCCGGACCCCTGCTCTTTGCGTTCAAAGGCGACTACTTTCATGTTCTACTCCAGGTTGTGCAGGCTCGCGCCCGCGTTAGGGGTTCCCCGCGACCAGGGAACCCGGGAACTACATTCTTCAGGACTGATTCAGGACTAATGCCGTGCGATTTCGCCAGCGTTAGCGCGGTAGCAGAGCGCGCTTCAGTTAGTCCACGAACAGCGACATGACTGAGTCGCCCTTGCTGATGCGCTTGAACGTCTCAGCCAGCAACTCGGCACAGGAAAGCTGGCGAATCTTGCTGCAGGCTTTCGCGGCAGGCGACAGTGGAATGGTATCAATCACGACCAGTTCATCCAGCGGCGAATTGGCGATGCGCTCTACTGCAGGGCCCGACAGCACCGGGTGCGTACAGTAGGCGATAACCTTCTTTGCGCCGCGATCCTTCAATACTTCTGCCGCCTTGGTCAGCGTGCCGGCCGTATCGACCATGTCGTCCATGATCACGCAATTGCGGCCTTCGACTTCGCCGATGATGTTCATGACTTCCGACACATTTGCCTTCGGGCGCCGCTTGTCGATAATGGCAAGGTCGCAATCAAGACGCTTGGCCAGCGCCCGCGCGCGAACCACGCCGCCGACGTCCGGCGAGACGACCAGCAAATCGCCGTAATTCTTGTTGACGAGGTCTCCAAGAAGGATGGGCGAAGCGTAGATGTTGTCGACCGGTATATCGAAAAAACCTTGAATCTGGTCTGCGTGCAAATCCATGATGAGGACGCGATCAACTCCGGCTTCCTGCAACATGTTGGCAACGACCTTGGCCGAGATCGCAACCCGTGCAGAACGTGGCCGGCGATCCTGCCGCGCATAGCCGTAGTACGGAATGGCGGCGGTGATGCGGCCGGCGGAAGCGCGCTTGAGTGCATCGACCATCAACATCAGTTCCATCAGATGGTCGTTGGTCGGAGCGCAGGTCGACTGTAAAACGAAGACGTCCTTGCCGCGCACATTCTCATTGATCTCGACGACGATCTCGCCATCGGAGAAGCGCGATACATGGGCCTTTCCAAGCGCGATGCCAAGGTGCCGGACGACGCCCTTCGCAAGATCCGGATTGGCGTTACCGGTAAAAACCATCAGGTTTTCGTTAACCATGGGAGCTTTGATGCGTACGTTGGAATTCAATGGAATCAGCGGCGGGTTGAATAGCCACCAATGCATGACTCGACACAAGCAATTGGTGTGAGAGTCTGGAGCATGTCCTGCATGGCGGCTTGCCTTGATGTTAAATGGCAGGGGAACAAGGATTCGAACCTTGGAATGCTGGAATCAAAATCCAGTGCCTTAACCAACTTGGCGATTCCCCTACACAACCTTTTGTCCAGCGCATCAAATCGGTTGTGAACCGAATTCGTCGCGCCAAACCTGTTCTTTGATTCCACTATCCCTTCAGCAAGTACGCCAAAGGGTGCTGCGCCAATGCGCTCGCCTTCCAGGCCTTCCAGTCGCGCGGTACATTGGATACCGCGTCATCGGCAGCCGCTTCCGTCGGCATCCGGCAGAAAACACAACTGCCCGATCCGGTCATGCGTGCCTGGCCATATTGTCCAAGCCACTTCAGCGCTTCAGCAACCGGCGGATACAGTGCACACGCCACTGGCTGCAAATCGTTTTTCCCGAACAGCGCATCGCTCGCTATTGCTCCGGAAAAGTCCGACATTTTGACGAGTTTCGTATCTCGTGTCAATTCCGCCGCATTGAAAATCGCTGCTGTCGGGATACTGACCCCGGGCTCGACCACCACGAACCAGCCTTCCCGCAGGGGCGCCGGATGCAATGCTTCGCCTACTCCCTCGGCGAAGGCGTTCTGGCCGTAGACGAAAAACGGAACGTCAGCGCCCAACTGCAGGCCAAGGCCCATAAGCTCGCGGCGTTCCAGACCGGCATTCCACAAGTGGTTCAGCACGATCAGCGTGGTTGCGGCATCCGAGGAGCCCCCCCCGAGGCCGCCGCCCATCGGCAACTTCTTGTGTACCCGGATGTCCGCGCCGACCGCTGGAGCCGTGCTCTGTGGCTTGCGTTCGCGCGCCGCGTCTTGGAGCAAGCGGGCAGCACGCACGACAAGGTCCAGATCGGCCGGCACGCCCGGCACTTCATTCACGCGATTGATGACGCCGTCGTCGCGTACGGTGAAATCAAGCAGGTCGCTGCGGTCGATTAACTGGAACGCGGTCTGGAGGGTGTGGTAGCCATCCGCACGGCGCCCCGTGACATGCAGGAAGAGATTCAGCTTGGCGGGTGCGGGGCAATTGTTCAGGGTGCGCATGGGGAGCGTGCGCTACGACTTCGCCGCCTCGGGTTGCCAGGTGTCCAGCACAAGGCGCAGGGTGACATTGCCGGCTTCACGTGTCGTGCGCTGCAGGTCAAGGCGACGCGGGCGGGGCAGGGGCCCGGCTACGCCCGCGGGCGACGCAGCCGCATCTTCCCAACTGACGTACTTCAGGTTCCAGCCGTCTGCGGTGGTGAAGCTGTCAGACTGCGGCGTTGCGGTGAACGCCTGTCCCGCGGCATCGCGTCCCACAGCTTGCAACCAGAAACGAAGTCCTGCAACGGGAAGCGGCCAGCCCAGCACGCGCTGCGCGAGTGCATCGGCGTCACTGGCCTGTTGCGGCGGCTGTCCGGCCTGTGTCAACGTGGCCTGGTCGGCGGTCAAGTCAATTATGGCAAGTGTCTGGCCAAGCGGGGAGAGCAGCGTCACGACGGTTCGCCCCGGTGACTGTGACCAGGTGAAATTGCCATGCAAACCCTCGTCGCGGCCGGCCGACTGGTACAGGACCGAAATGCGTCCTCCCATTTCGATTGACTCGTGGAATGGTCGCGTTCCAACGGCAACCGATGTGCCGGGCGCTTGTGCTGCCGGCGGTGCCAGACTGGCACATCCTGCCAGCATCAAGGGACCGGCAATCAGCAACGCGCTAACGGTCCGGCGCACGTATTCCCTGTGCCGTCGGAAAGCGCGCGCGCCAGAACCTCGAATCACAGGCTGACCTGAAGCCGCGCCAGCGTGCTCTTCAGCGTATCGTTTTTCGGATCCTTGCCATTGGCGTCGCGCCAGAGTTTTTTGGCGTCTTCGCGCTTGCCGGAAACCCAGAGCACCTCGCCCAGGTGCGTCGCGATTTCGGGATCGGGGCGCAACGCATAGGCGCGTCGCAACAGCGCTTCCGCTTCAGCGACCTTGCCGCGCCGGTACTGAACCCATCCCATGCTGTCCATGATGAAGGGATCTTCGGGCGCCAGTTTCAAGGCCTTGTCGATCAATGCAAACGCTTCGTCCAGCCGCATGTTGCGCTCGGCCAGCGAGTATCCGAGGGCGTTGTAGGCTTGCTGGTTCTCCGGCGCCAGGCGCATAACCTTGCGCAGAGCGGTTTCCATGATGTCGAGACGGTCCTGCTTCTCGGCCATCATCGCGTAGTCGTACAGCAGGTCGGTGTTGTCGGGATACTGCTTGAGCCCCGCTTCAAGGACCTTCATTGCTTCCTGCGGCTGGTTTGCATTGCGCAGCAACTGGCCTTCCGCGCTCAGCAACTGGATACGTTCTTCTTCGGTATCGCCAATCCCGCGCAGCAGTTTGCGTGCCTCGTCCAGGCGCCCCTCTTTCGCCATCAACTCGGACCGCTTAATCTGGGCGCCGAGGAATGCCTGCGGGGTGCTGGAATCGATCTGGTCGAGCCACTTCAATGCAGCCGCTGTGTCATTTCTTTGCTCGGCGATCTGCGCGAGTATCAGCAGTGCCTGGGTCGGGTCTCGATCTTCGTCATGGTCGGCACCCAACACCTCGAGATAGGTCGTGAGGTAGCTTTCCGCCTGCTTGAAGTCGTTGTGCTGCGTTTCCAGCAGGCCCAGCGCGTACAGCACGGTGAGGTCGCGCGGGTCGTCTTTTAGCAGGACTCGAAATTGGCTCCGCGCTTGGTCATACTGCTTCTGTTCCACCAGAATCCGCGCATAGGCGAGCCGCACTTCACGGGCCTTCGGATGGGTGGAAAGGAAGTTCTGGAGGGAGGTGGCCGAGGCGCCCTTGTCGGCGATAACCTGGGCCAGCGTTAACGCCGCCAGTTCGGAGTCCGGGGATTGCGATAAAGCGATCCGGGCTTCTGCAACGGCACGTGCCTGGTCGCCGCCGAGAGCTGCTTCCTGTGCCATTGCCATATGCGATTCAGGCACGGCCTGGTATGGCGCGAGGAGGCTGGATAAAAGGCTGTTGGCAGCGGCGCGGTTCTTGGCCCTTGCCAGCATGCGTTGCACCTGGAGAATCATGGGGCCGACGGCTGACGGGGGCGCCGCGCGAAGGCGTTGCTCAAGCATGGGTCGCGCCTCATCCAGGTTTTCGCCGAGCATGATGAAACCCAGATAGTATTGCTGCGCTTCCTCGGAGAGCGGCGCCGACTGGCGCCACAGGCGCACAGCTGCCAGGGCTTCGTCCGGGTGCTTGGCGTTCAGCGCCATTTCGGCTGCCCGCTTCGCCAGGCGCGGATCACGAGTCTGCTGCGCAATCGCCATCATGTTGATGTAGGCGGTTTGCCAGTCACCACGCTGGTTGGCTATTTCGGCGCTCATGTACTTCAGCAGGATGTCTTCAGTCAGAGAGCCAGGAGGAAGCTGGTCTTCCGGCGTTGCCGAGCGCGCTTTGACCCGCACCTTCCGCATGCGGGTATAGTCACCGCTGCTGTCAGCCACAACTGACGCGCCACTCGCGGCCCTCGTCGTCGTTAGTGCCGGCGAACCGGGGCCGCCAGCGCAGGCAGACACCAAACTCGACAGCGTTACAATGATAAGAAGATTTTTCAAGAGATGATCCCGGCTACCAAGGCAAAAGCAGATTCTACGCCCAACGGCACCGCTTGGTGCATGCCCGCGGAACGCTTCCTGCGCGGCGTCAGCCCGTCGTTTGGCGGCCTCCGTCACTCCCCTTTCTGGAAGTTAAATCCGGTGCCTACTTGTCAACGGTGCGCCCCCTTTCCGATGCGCCTTGACGGTGTGGCTGCAATTGACTTGCATTCCTTTCTGATCCGGTTTCCCGATGCCTGAACTGCCAGAAGTTGAAGTGACGCGGCGCGGCGTTGCGCCGCATATTGAGGGCCGCGTCGTTACCGGTGTGGTGCAGAGACATGAAGGTTTGCGTTGGCCATTTCCACTTGATCTTGAGAAGCAGTTGATTGGCCAGACGATTCGACGCACCGGGCGACGCGGAAAATATCTGCTGCTCGACTTCGAGCATGGCACTCTCATCATTCACCTCGGCATGTCTGGCCACCTTCGCATACTGGCGGCCGAGACTCCCCCCAACAAGCATGACCATTTCGATCTCGTTGTCGGCCCGATGGTCATGCGACTTACCGATCCGCGCCGCTTCGGCGCAGTGCTTTGGCATGCGCGCGGCGATGGCCCTGTTGAAAACCACGCATTGCTGGGCAAGCTCGGTGTCGAGCCCTTCGAAGAGGAATTTACCGCAGGCCTCCTGTATCGCCAAACGCGCCACCGCACGGCCGCCATCAAGCAAGTGTTGCTCGCTGGAGACATCGTCGTCGGCGTCGGAAATATTTACGCGTCCGAAAGCCTGTTCGAAGCCCGCATCAATCCCAACACACCCGCGAACCGGATCGGACTCGCGCGATATGAAAGGCTGGCGCAGGCAATCCGTCGGATACTCGCTGCCGCCATAGACAAAGGTGGCAGTACGTTGCGCGATTTTGTCGGCGCCGATGGCCAGTCTGGTTATTTCCAGCAGTCGTATTTCGTCTACGACCGCGATGGTCAGCCATGCCGGCTGTGTGGGGCCGCCGTAAGACAGATTCGACAGGGACAGCGGTCGACGTTCTACTGCGTAAATTGTCAAAAATGACGGCGAGTGATAGATTCTCTGGAGAAACATTTGGCGGAGAACCAAATTGAGCAACCTGGCGCA
Organism: Herminiimonas sp.; assembly: GCA_028292265.1. Classification (GTDB taxonomy): domain Bacteria; phylum Pseudomonadota; class Gammaproteobacteria; order Burkholderiales; family Burkholderiaceae_D; genus JAQGMR01. The sequence continues at coordinate 23,475 of JAQGMR010000024.1, read as the reverse complement.
AAAATTTCGGCAGTACAGTGTTTGGCGCAGGACGGTCAGTGCGGCGCTTGAACGTTACCGCGCCTGGATTTCTCTTAATGGCCTGTCCGACGCCGTGTCGGAGCAGCGACTCGCAGCGGCGATAGAGCGCCTGGCCCAGGATAGACTCACGATCGCGTTCGTTGCTGAATTTTCGCGGGGAAAATCGGAACTGATTAATGCGATTTTCTTCGCCGACTATGGGAAGCGAATCCTGCCTTCTTCCGCCGGGCGAACCACGATGTGCCCGACCGAACTCCTTTACGACGAAACCCTGCCGCCCTCCATCAGGCTGTTGCCGATTGAAACGCGCGCCGAACAGCAATCAACCAGCGAGTTCAAGGACCAGAAGCACGTATGGACTGTACTTCCGCTCGACGTTTCCTCCGGCGACGGCATGCTGGAAGCGTTTCGCCAACTGAGCCTGACCAAGCGGGTTCCGGTGAGCGAGGCGAAGTCGTACGGTTTGTTTGACGAAGACGACCCTGACACCAAACTGATGGTCGACGAAGCTGGCATGGTGGAGATTTCCCGATGGCGGCATGCCATCGTCAATTTCCCCCACCCCCTGCTGAAAGAGGGGCTCATCATTGTCGATACGCCAGGCCTCAACGCGATTGGCACTGAACCGGAACTGACGCTGAACCTGATCCCGAACGCTCATGCGGTATTGTTCATTCTGGCGGCCGACACCGGCGTTACCAGGAGCGACATCGAGGTGTGGCGAAATCATATTGGCAATGGTGGCAGCAATGGCAATGGCGCGGGACGCATGGTCGTGTTGAACAAGATCGACAGCATGTGGGACGAATTGCGCACGCCGGCGGAGGTGCAGGCGCAGATCAGCGGCCAGGTTGCAAGCGTTGCACGCCTGCTCGACATTGAGCCGCGCATGGTGTTTCCGGTTTCAGCGCAAAAGGGCCTTGTGGCTAAAATTAATCGCGATCCGGTACTGCTTGCGCGAAGCCGGCTGCCAATACTGGAGCAGGCGCTATCAGAAGAGCTGATCCCCTCGCGACAAGAGATCATGCGCGCGCGCCTCGCTGAAGACTTTGAAGATTTCGCTGCTGAGCGGTCCGCTCTGCTCGCTGTGCACGCCCGCAACGTGGTCGAACAACTGATGGAGCTGAAAAGCCTGCGCGGAAAGAATCAGAAAATCGTGCTTCACATGATGAAGCGCATTGAAACGGAAAAAAAGGATTTCGACGCCAGCCTGCTTCGGCTGCAGGGAACGCGCGCCGTGTTCGCCAGATTGTCGTTCGAAGTGTTCGGTCGCCTTGGCATGGATATCGTAAAGAACGAAATCACTGGCGCGCGCCTTGCAATGAACAAGAGCATGTTCACCTCCGGCATGCGAGAGGCGGTCGGCGTCTTCTTCAATAACCTGCGTGGAAACCTGCTCGACTCGGGCCAGAAGTTAGACGAAATCACGGAAATGATGACGGTCATGTACCGCAAGTTCTCGACCGAGCATGGTCTTGCGCTGTCTACGCCAATGCCGTTCTCGCTGCAGAAGTATGAGCAGGAACTGACCATGATCGAGGGCATCTACCGCAAGCAGTTCAGCGCCGCCGCCATGATGACCATGTCGCAAGTGGCGCTCATGCAAAAATTTTTCGACTCGATCGCGTCCCGGGCCAAGCACAGCTTCCTTCTCGCAAATCGCGATGTAGAGGCCTGGCTGAAGGTCGTCATGGCACCGCTCGAGTCGCAGATCCGCGAACATAAGCATCAGCTGCGGCAACGTCGACAGTCAGTCGAGCGCATCCATGTTGCGACCGACGACCTCGAGCAAAAAGTCAGCGCTCTGGAACATCTGCAGCGCGAGCTTGAAGGGCAAAGGCGGACCCTGGCGAGCCTGGAGACGGCCTTGCGCAGCGTGATGAACGAGGACCTGTCGGCTTTCAAGGTGGCTGCCTAGTGGCTGCGTGCGAGTCCGCCATGTGGCTTGCAGGAAGGGCCGCATGAAGCGACTGACTGACGCAGTTCCGCCCGTCACACAAGGCAGCGACCAGGCCAGGGGCGGCGCGCGGGACCTTAGTTTCTCCACTGCGGTTGTGGATTGGCAGCGCGCGCATGGTCGCCACGCGCTGCCCTGGCAGCAGACGCGGGACCCGTATCGCATCTGGCTTTCGGAAATTATGCTGCAGCAAACGCAGGTGTCCGCGGTCATTCCCTACTATGAGCGCTTCCTCGCGCAGTTTCCCGATGTGAAGTCGCTGGCGCAGGCACCGGCTTCCGAGGTGATGTCACTGTGGAGCGGACTCGGCTACTACACCCGCGCCCGCAATCTCCACCGCTGCGCCCAGGTGGTTTCAGGCGAGTACGAGGGGAGCTTCCCGTCGGAGCCGGAATCCCTCGCGGAGCTTCCCGGTATCGGCCGTTCGACTGCCGCAGCAATCGCCGCCTTCGCCTTCGGGCGGCGCGCGGCGATCCTGGACGGGAACGTAAAGCGGGTGTTTTGCCGCGTTTTCGGCATAGACGCCTGGCCTGGTACGCGGGCGGTAGAGGATGCACTATGGGTTCGCGCCGAAGCTCTGCTGCCAGAGGTCGAGATCGAAGCCTACACGCAGGGGTTGATGGACCTTGGCGCAACGCTATGCACCAGAAGCCGGCCCCAATGTGGCCGATGCCCGCTCGCCGTACGCTGCGTTGCACTCGCTACTGATCGGGTGACTGAACTGCCTGTGCGCAAGCCCAGCAAGGCGATACCCCAACGGCATGCCGTGATGCTGGTGGTGGAAGATGGAGGACAGGTGTTGCTGGAGCAAAGGCCGCCGAGCGGCATTTGGGGTGGGCTGCTTTCGCTTCCAGAGCTGCCGCAAGCAAGTGCAACCAGTGCGGCAGCGTCGGCAGCGTCGGCATCGTACGACGCCATGCATGCGCGCATTGCCGCCTTCGGCGAAAGCGCCAGCGTGGAGCCGCTGCCCCCGTTCACCCATGGGTTCACGCACTTCAAGCTGCACGTCGTGCCGTACCGGGTGCGCCTTGAGAAACGGCGACACATGGCAGGCGAGTTGGATTACCAATGGGTAGATACCGGCACGCTTGCGAATGCGCCGCTGCCTGCTCCGGTGAAGAAACTGCTGATGGGTCTCTACAATCCGGCGCAACAGCCGCAGCCGCAGCCGCAGATGGCGTTGCCTTTGCTTGCTGGCGAAGACTAGACGCTTCGCGGATTCAAATTATCTGATTCTGCCGCAGGAAATCATGCACGACGGCGAGCCGACTGTCGGCGCCTTCAATCTCCAGCAATTTCTGCCGCGCCTCCAGTGAGACGGGGAGTATTTCACACCAGCGATTGGCGACCCACGCGGCCTCGTCGAGCCGGGCCGGATTGGTGAAGGGGCTGACGAACGCCGCACCAAGTTCCTGGCGGCCCTTACGATCGACATCGTCAATTACCGTCTTGAGCGCCTTGGCGCACTCAACATGGGCAGCGGTGACCGGAATGGCCGGGTCGTCAGCAATCATGTCGACGCGCGCCTCCAATCGCTGGTCCGGCAAGATCCGTTTCTCCCGGATGCGAAAGCGCATGCCGCCCTCGGTCCGGATCAGCAAGACACCGAGGTCCTGCATGTCCCATTGGACGATATGCGCGAGGCAGCCGACGGCGTCCGGCACTGCGGCGGTACCGACTTCCTGGCCGGAGAGTATCCGTATCACCCCGAAGGGCGCGTCGTTCTTCATGCATTGCCGGATCATGTCTACATAACGCGCCTCGAACACGCGCAGCGGCAGCACACCGGCTGGAAACAAGACCGTATTCAGCGGGAAAAGCGGAAGCCAGTCACCTTGAGTAGTCATGGGTCACGTGGGGCAAAGGGAAGGGACAAGAGGCGTGGCAAGATAGGGCACGAGGAGTTGCAAGACAGGCGGCAACATAAGCGGCAAGCAATCGTGGCCGGGAAAGAGGCAAGGAAAACGCATGGCGGTCTGCGAGTTCTTTCCAACGCGGACGCTGGCCTCAGGCAAGCTCCCGGTGCCGCAGGACGACCCGAGCAAAAGGATGAAAATGGCGAGCCAGATTCTCCACGATGTAGACCGAGCGGTGCTGTCCACCGGTACAGCCAATGGCGACCGTTACATAGCTGCGATTGTCATTCTTGAAGGCTGGCAGCCACTTTTCCACGAAGCCGCGAATGTCCGCCATCATTTCGGCGACATCGGGCTGTGCAGCGAGGAATTCAATCACTGCAGCGTCTCGTCCAGTTTGCGGTCGCAGGTTCACGTCGTAATAGGGGTTGGGCAGCATGCGCACGTCGAACACCATGTCGGCATCGAGCGGCACGCCGTATTTGAAAGCGAAAGATTCAAATAGCAGGGTAAGCGGAGCGCGCTCAGCGTCGATCAAGTCCTTTATCCAGGCGCGCAGTGTGTTGGTCGGAAGCCCGGAGGTGTCAATCACCTGCCCCAGGCCTTCGATTGCGGAAAGCATCTCCCGCTCCATGCGTATGCACTCCGTCAAGGTCGGACGGTCGGTTGGATTCTGGCTGAAACTTATCCGGTGTGACAGCGGATGACTGCGGCGGGTCTCGGAAAAGCGCGTAATCAGGGACTCTGTCTTGGCGGTCAGGAAAATCACCTTGACGTCATGGCCCTGCTCTTTAAGCCACTTGATATCTCCGGGAAGTCCATTCAAGGAAACCGCACTGCGGGCGTCGACCGCCACAGCAAGCGTCGATTCGCCTTCCTCCATCCTGGTCGCCACCAGCGCCCTGAGCAGCGTCGGCGGAAGATTGTCCACACAGAAGTAACCAGCGTCTTCAAGCGCGTTCAGGCCGACTGATTTGCCGGAGCCAGAGATGCCAGTAATAAGGATGATGCGCATGAGCGCGATGATACCGCAGTTGGCAGAAGCATTTGCGGTATGGGCTGGCACTTGTTGCGGCTATCAGGCGGTTCGCCGCCGCACTTTCCACCTGATCGGCGCGGGACGGTCCAGAGCATAAAGAGCTGCGGCGCTAGTCGTTCCCCATCGCTTTTTGCTGGCGATACATGAAGTCCTTCAGGGTGTCGATGCCCCGAAGTTGCAGGATGGTGTTTCGGACTGCCGCTTCGAGCAAGACTGCAAGGTTGCGTCCGGCTTCGACCGGAATAACAACCTTGCGGATGGGTAGCCCCAGCACATCTTCTGTCTGGGAGTGCAACGGAAGGCGCTCATAGTTTTCTTCGAGCGTGCTGCGCCGTACCAGGTGCACGATCAACTTCAGTCGCATCTTGCGGCGCACCGCAGTCTCGCCAAATATGGTCTTGATATCCAGTAGACCCAGGCCGCGCACTTCGAGAAGGTTTTGCAGAAGTGCGGGACAGCGTCCTTCAATCATGTGCGGGGCGATTCGCGCAAATTCGACAGCGTCATCTGCCACCAGGCCGTGGTCGCGTGAGATCAACTCCAGCCCGAGTTCGCTCTTGCCCAGTCCGGATTCTCCGGTTATCAAAACACCGACGCCGAGGACGTCCATGAACACGCCATGCATCGTCAGGCGTTGCGCCAGCTTCTTGGATAGATAGACCCGAAGGTAATCGATCACCTGCGCAGCCGGCAGAGGCGTCGAAAAAAGCGGGATGTTCTGTTCGTCGCAAACAGACAGTATGTACGGTGGTGTCTCCAGGCCTTGCGCAATGACGAATGCCGGAGGTTGTCCCGCTACCAATTCTTCCGTTTGAATTTGCCGCGCCATGGGCGACAGGCGCTTGTAATACTCAGTCTCCTGATGCCCAAAAACCTGGATGCGTCCAGGATGGATCAGGTTAAGGTGCCCGACCTGGTCAGCGGCAGATGCAGCGTCGCCCGAGATGAGCCGCTCGCCTCCTGGAAAGCCGGCGAACCAGCCAAGCTGCAGCGCTTCGCGGTTGTCGTCATAAAGTTGTTGGACCGACAGGGGAGTAGAAAGCGGCATCGTGGGTCCGGTGGTTGAACGAAACTAAGGCGTGCCCAGAGCGAGGACGCCCCGTCAGGCGACGTAACGCAGGCTTGGTTGCCAGTTTGTCAGTCGTGCGTGCAGCGCCGCGGCATCGGCGTCGGTCGATAAAGCGTCGCGAAAGTGGTCGTCCGAAAATATTTCGGCGATTTCAGACAAGATTTCCAGGTGATGCTGGGTGACGTGGTCTGGTATCAGCAGGAATATCAGGAGCTTCACTGGCTGACCGTCTGGCGACTCGAATGGAATCGGCTCCGCAAGCCGCATGAACGCGGCGAGGGGGGCTTTCAAACCCTTGATGCGCCCATGAGGCACTGCTACGCCATGCCCGAGTCCCGTGGAGCCAAGTCGTTCGCGAGCGAACAAGTTGTCGGATACCGTCGAGCGGGCAATTCCGTGGTTGTTTTCAAACAGAAGGCCAGCTTGCTCGAATGCCCGCTTCTTGCTCGATACGTCAAGGTCGAGAACGACGTTCTGCAGGGGCAGGATATGGCTGAAATGTGTCATGATGCAGTGCACAAAAGAGGGATTCGCCACGCATTATAGGGCACATTTCCATGTCCGCTGGCGAAATGGCCGGACCGGAAACTGGTTGCCGGCAGCAGTGCGAGTGGTGCCGGGTTCATCTCAAAATGTTCTTGAATGCGATTGTTCCCTTATGCAATTGCCGTGCCCACCGTGTGAAGCAACACTGTGAGAACTTTATACCGGTGGCCAGAGGCGGACAATAGAAACAAGCAAGGTTTCGCATGGTTATTCCGCTCTCCGCACACTTCTTGGACGGGGAGTGGCGCCTCCCTAACATCTATTGCCGCGCCAGACGAGCATTCGATGGGCGTTTCCCGGTCGAGAAATTGCTTCGCCACGGGTTGATGTCCAGGCCGCCGCGTCGGGTGTAGCGTGCATAAACTGCAAGCTTCTGTGGTTTGCATTGGCGCAGCAGGTCCATGAAAATACGCTCTACACACTGTTCGTGAAACTCATTGTGTTCGCGAAAACCAATCAGATATCGCAACAGCCCTTCCTGGTCTATCGGTGCTCCGACATACTGTATTTGCACACTTCCCCAGTCCGGTTGTCCGGTCACAAGACAATTCGATTTAAGCAGATGCGACACCAGGCTTTCTTCTACCGGTCCCTGGTCCTGCATTGAGCGCAACAGCGTTGCGTCGGGCGAATAGCTCTCAATTTCAATGTCGAGCCGGTCCAGCAACATGCCGTCCAGCTGCCCCATTGCAAGCGTCCCGAACGTGTCTGGAGTAGACAGGCTGATGTGCACCGGGCTGCCGAACCCGGCAGAGAGGTCGCCGCGCAACAATTCCAGCATCGCCTCGTTGCCGCCAAGCCGGGTTTGGTTAAAGCTGTTGAGGTAAAGCTTCAGGGACTTTGACTCGATGATGTTGGGCGAGTCGGCGGGTACCGTGATGGTCAGGATCGCAATTTGCGGTTTGCCGCGCATGTTCAGCCACGACACTTCATAGGCGTTCCAGATGTCGATGCCAAAAAAAGGCAGTGTGCCGCTGATGCCGAGTTCGTCGCGCTTCGTCTGGCGCGAGATCGGAAAAATCAGCGAGTGGTCATACGAGGTCTGGTAGGGAGCGGGTTTGCCGAGCGGCGACGCTTCCGGTGAGTTGGACATGATGGGAAAAGCGAAGAAGGATTGAAGCCGCATTTTGACATGGCGGGGTCTCGGCCGCAGAGAGCCGCATGTCAAACCAATGCGCCGCATCGGGGGAGGCTGGTCGTTCAGTCCTAGTCCGCTTTCAGGCGGAATGGATTGAAGTTGGTGCGACGGTCGTACCAGTCCTCACTTTCCTTGCGCTTCAGGAATCCAACCACCTTGTATGTCACCGGCGTCATGACGACTTCCCAACCGGTCTTCAGGATGTACTGCGCGATGATCACGCTGACAAGCTGCTGGTTTGACCAAATTCCATAGAAGGCAATCACGTAAAACAATCCGGAGTCCACGAGTTCGCCGCAGATTGTCGAGCCAATGGTGCGGGTCCACAGCATGCGGCCGGACGTCATGATCTTCATCTTCGCCAGCACATAGCTGTTGACGAAACTGCCGCTCCAGAAAGCCAGCATGGAGGCCGCTATGATGCGGGGCGTGTTTCCGAACACGGCTTCGAGATGCGTCTGGTAGGTGCCATTGAACGGGTCGGCGGCCGGCTTCAACGCCAGCACGACCGACGACATCACCGCCGCGAAAACAAGCGCGCCGAAGCCAGCCCAGATAACGCGACGGTCACGGCCGTAGCCATACACCTCGGTCAGGATGTCTCCAAATATGTAGGAGATCGGGAAGAACAGCACACCGGCACCAAAGGTCACCGTACCAATAAGAGGCAGCGTTACCTCGGCCGCTTTGGCAGCGCCGATCAGGTTGGAGCAAAGCAGCACCGTGACAAACGCGGCCATCACGAAATCGTAGTAGCGGTACTGGCCGATTGTCTTTGGTGCTGGCATGCCGCCTGGCGCCTGATCGTGATCCGGGTTCATGGTGCCCCTTAGAGAAACTGTTTGTACACCGGGTTTTCAGTCTCGTCGCAATAGGGGTAGCCGACCGTGGCGAGAAATGCACGTAACGCTTTCATTTCATTCTTCGGCACCTGCAGCCCGATCAGGATCCGGCCCACGTCTCCGCCCTGGTTCCGGTAATGGAAAAGGCTGATATTCCAATTCGGCGCCATGCTTTCGAGGAAGCGCGACAGCGCGCCGGGCCGCTCTGGAAACTCGAACCGGTACAAAAGCTCATCATGCGCCAGCGGGCTCTTGCCGCCGACCAGGTGGCGAATATGCAGTTTGGCGAGTTCGTCGTGGGTCAGGTCCAGGGTCGGGAAGCCGTGGCGCACGAAGTTCCGGGATATTTTTTCGGATTCGTCACGGCTCGCGATCTGGACGCCGACAAACACGTGCGCCTCCTTCTCGCCGCTGATACGGTAATTGAATTCAGTCACGGCGCGCGGCCCGACCAGCTTGCAAAAGCGGCGGAAACTGCCGCGCTCCTCCGGAATGGTCACCGCGAAAATCGCTTCCCGCGCCTCACCAGTTTCGGCGCGCTCCGCCACAAATCGCAAGCGGTCGAAATTCATGTTGGCGCCGCAGGCAATCGTGATGAGAGCCTCATTCTTTATGGGGTGCTTCCCGGCGCGGGAGCGTTCCACATACTCCTTGGCACCCGCAATTGCCAGTGCGCCGGCCGGCTCGAGAATGCTGCGGGTATCCGCGAAAACGTCCTTGATTGCCGCGCACACGGCATCCGTGTCGACGATAATAATTTCGTCCACATACTTTTTCACCAGGCGGAAGGTTTCCACACCAACCAGCTTTACCGCCGTGCCATCCGAGAACAGGCCCACATCGGTCAGCGTGACGCGCCGGCCCGCCTTGATGCTCCTTGCCATCGCGTCGGAATCGTTGGTCTGCACGCCGATCACCTTGATCTCTGGCCGTACCGCCTTGACGTAGGCCGCGATGCCGGCAATCAGGCCGCCGCCGCCGATGGCGACGAAGATCGCGTGAATTGGTCCGGCATGCTGGCGGAGTATTTCCATCGCGATCGTGCCCTGGCCGGCGATGACGTCCGGATCATCGAATGGATGCACAAAAGTGAGCTTCAGCTTTTTTTCGAGAATAAGCGCGTGCTGGTAGGCGTCGGAATAGGATTCGCCGAACAGGACGACCTCCCCGCCGCGTGCAGCCACGGCATCGATTTTCACCTTGGGGGTCGTGGTTGGCATCACGATCAGTGCGCGGCAGCCAAGCCGTGAGGCAGCCAGCGCAACGCCCTGCGCATGGTTGCCGGCCGAAGCACAAATCACGCCGCGCTTGAGTTGGACCAGCGGCAGGTGCGCCATCTTGTTGTAGGCGCCGCGCAGCTTGAAGCTGAACACGCTCTGCATGTCTTCCCGCTTGAAATAAATGCGGTTATTCATGCGCTCCGACAGAAGGGGAGCGAGATCAAGTGGCGATTCGATCGCCACGTCATAGACGCGGGCGGTAAGGATTTTTTTGAGATAGTCGGTCATACGGATAGGCAATTGCCGTACCCTGAAAGAGCACGCGCGGCCGACTCATTATAGTTGAGCGAGATTCCCTCCGGAAACGGGCCGGCGGGGATCGCTTCCAGACGCAGCGTTGCGAAGCTCCCGCCTCTTTTCCACCAACTTCCTACTGCATGCTTACTTCCGCGATCCAATGGCTTCTGCACATGCTCTCATTGCCGGAAGTCGGCCTCGGATCGGTATTCCTGATCAGCCTGATTTCCGCCACGTTGCTGCCGATGGGTTCGGAACCCGCTGTCTTCGCAGTTGTAAAGCTCTCGCCGGACATGACATGGACCGTCATCGGCGTGGCGACCCTTGGCAATACCCTTGGCGGCGCGATCGACTACTGGATGGGTTACGGCGCACAGCAGGCCTTTGGTCACCATCGTAAAAGCCGCTGGTTTGGCTGGGTCGAACGGTTCGGCGCCAAAGCGATGTTGCTGGCATGGTTGCCCGGCATCGGTGACCCGATTTGCACCCTGGGCGGATGGCTTCGATTACCGTTTTGGCCAAGTGTTTTCTACATGGCGGTCGGTAAGTTTCTGCGCTATGCGGCAATCACTTTCGCGCTGCTCCAGGTGCCGGACGGCTTCTGGCATCGCCTTGGCGACCTGATGTGAGGCCGCGACCGCGGCAAGTGCGGTCGGCGGCATAGGGTGGTGCACCGCAATAAGCTAAAATGCACGTTTAGGCGTCAGGCCTTTCGGCCGTCCACTACCGTACCAGATGAACGCTCCCGCAAAAATTCAGGCTTTGCTTTCCGATGCGCCCACCGGTTCTAATCCGGTCCGGCTACGCGAGATACCCTACAACTACACTTCCTTCTCTGACCGCGAGATCGTTATCCGCCTGCTGGGAGAAGAGGCATGGAGCCTGCTGCAAGTGCTGCGCGACGCCCGCCAAACGGGCCGTTCCGCTCGCATGCTGTATGAAGTCTTGGGTGACATCTGGGTAGTGCGGCGCAATCCTTACCTGCAGGACGACATGCTGGACAACCCGCGTCGGCGCCAGGCACTCATCGACGCGTTGAACCATCGATTGGCCGAAGTGGACAAGCGGCGCCTTACCACCGACCTCGCCGATGTGGGCGACGCCGACGCCATGCGCCGCAGCGCCAGCGTCGAAATATTGCTGCGTGCGGCGCGCCGCGCCGTTGCTGATTTCGGCGAAGAATTCCGCAAGTCATGGGACTTGCGGAAGCGCACTCGCGCCGTGCTCGGCCGCTACACCGAAAAAGACAACATCAAGTTCGACGGCCTGTCGCGCGTCTCGCATGTCACCGACGCCACCGACTGGCGCGTCGAATATCCATTCGTGGTACTGACTCCGGATGGCGAAGACGAGATGGCCGGGCTGGTCAAAGGCTGCATCGAACTCGGTCTGACCATCATTCCGCGCGGCGGCGGCACCGGCTACACCGGCGGCGCCATTCCGCTCACCCCGCTTTCGGCCGTCATCAATACCGAAAAGCTGGAACAACTGGGCGAAGTCGAAATGATGACGCTGCCGGGCGTGGACCGCGAGTATGCGACCATCCACTCCGGCGCCGGCGTGGTGACCAAGCGCGTTGCGGACGCGGCGGAAAAGGCGGGCTTTGTTTTTGCGGTTGACCCGACATCGGCGGAGGCGTCCTGCATCGGCGGCAATATCGCCATGAACGCTGGCGGCAAGAAAGCCGTGTTGTGGGGCACCGCGCTCGACAACCTCGCCAGCTGGAAAATGGTCGACCCGAACGGCGACTGGCTTGACGTTACCCGCGTCGACCACAACCTCGGCAAGATTCATGACGCGCCGGTCGCGCGCTTCAAGCTCGAATGGACCCATCCGGCCGAAAAGGGTCGCAGCAATACCCCGTTCAAAACCGAAATGCTGGAAGTGCCAGGCCGCGTATTCCGCAAGGAAGGGCTCGGCAAGGACGTTACCGACAAGTTCCTGGCCGGCCTGCCCGGCATCCAGAAGGAAGGCTGCGACGGCTTGATCACCTCCGCGCGCTGGATCCTTCACAGGATGCCGGCGCACGTGCGCACGGTTTGCCTGGAGTTCTTTGGTCAGGCGCGCGATGCGATTCCATCGATCGTGGAAATAAAGGATTACCTCGACGCCTTGCCGCAAAAGGGTGGCGGATTTGCCTCGGTTCGACTGGCCGGCTTGGAGCACCTCGACGAGCGCTACCTGCGCGCCGTCGGCTATGCCGCCAAATCGAAGCGCGGTGTGCTACCGAAAATGGCGCTATTCGGTGACATCGTCGGCGACGATGAAAACGCCGTGGCGCAGGCGGCATCGGAAGTGGTACGCATCGCCAACACGCGTGTCGGGGAAGGCTTTGTCGCCGTCAGTCCGGAAACCCGCAAGAAGTTCTGGCTCGACCGTGCGCGCACCGCTGCAATCGCCAAGCACACCAACGCCTTCAAGATCAATGAGGACGTCGTCATTCCGCTAAACCGGATGGGCGAGTACACCGACGGCATTGAGCGCATCAACATCGAGCTTTCAATTCGCAACAAGCTCCAACTTGTCGCAGAATTGCGCGAGTTTTTCTTGCGCGGCAATCTCCCGCTGGGCAAGAGCGATGACGCTGAGGGCGAAGTCATCCCGCCCGCCGAACTGCTCGAAGACCGGGTCAGCGAGGCCGACGGACTGCTGGCCGCGGTTGAGGCGCGCTGGACATGGCTGCTGGCCAATCTCGACTTGCCTTTGCGCGATGCCAAGGCTTCGCTGCCGGGACTGGGGTTCGGCGCACTCATGGAAGCCGTCGACCTGCGGCTGGCTGCCTTCCCGCACGCGACCGTATTCGACCTCGCGCAGGACCGCACGGTGCGCGTGTCATGGAAAGCCGAAATTCGCGCGCCACTACGCCAGATTTTTAGTGGCGGCGCCTTCCGCGGGATCCTTGAGGAATGCACGGTCATTCACAAGCGTGTGCTGCGTGGCCGTGTGTTTGTAGCGCTGCACATGCATGCCGGAGACGGCAACGTGCACACCAACATTCCGGTCAATTCCGATCATTACCAGATGCTGCAGGATGCCCATGCGGCAGTTGCGCGCATCATGGCGCTGGCGCGCTCGCTCGACGGCGTTATCTCCGGCGAACACGGCATTGGCATCACGAAGCTGCAGTTTCTGACCGAAGCGGAAATCGGCGACTTCCGTGACTACAAGCTCAGGGTCGATCCTGAAGGCCGTTTCAACAAGGGCAAGTTGCTGAACCTGCCGGACATGCATGCCGATCTGCGCAATGCGTACACACCGTCGTTTGGCCTGATGGGGCATGAATCGCTCATCATGCAGCAAAGCGATATTGGCGCCATCGCCAATAGCATCAAGGACTGCCTGCGGTGCGGAAAATGCAAGCCGGTCTGCGCAACCCATGTGCCACGCGCCAATCTGCTTTATTCGCCGCGCAACAAGATTCTCGCGACTTCACTTCTGGTCGAAGCTTTCCTCTATGAAGAGCAGACGCGCCGCGGCATTTCCATCCGCCACTGGGAGGAATTCGAGGACGTCGCGGACCATTGCACCGTTTGCCACAAGTGCCTGACGCCGTGCCCGGTTGATATCGACTTCGGCGACGTGTCGATGAACATGCGCAACCTCCTGCGCAAGATGGACAAGAAGACCTTCAATCCTGGCACCGCCGCTTCGATGTTCTTCCTTAACGCGACGGATCCGGCAACCATCAATGCCACGCGTCAGGTGATGATTGGCTGGGGTTACAAGGCGCAGCGCCTTGGCAACGACCTGCTCAAGAAATTTGCGAAAAAGCAGACCAAGGCGCCGCCGGCCACGCACGGCAAGGCGCCGATGCGCGAGCAGGTGATCCACTTCATCAACAAGAAAATGCCGGGCAACCTGCCCAAGAAAACGGCACGCGCGCTACTGGATATCGAAGACGACAAGATCGTGCCGATCATCCGCGACCCGAAGAAGACAACCGCCGACACGGAGGCAGTGTTCTACTTCCCCGGTTGCGGTTCGGAGCGGCTGTTCTCGCAGGTTGGACTGGCGACGCAGGCCATGCTGTGGCATGCCGGCGTGCAGACTGTGCTGCCACCGGGTTACCTGTGCTGCGGTTATCCGCAGCGCGGTTCTGGCGACTTCGACAAGGCTGAAAAGATCATCACGGATAACCGCGTGCTGTTCCACCGCATGGCCAATACCCTGAACTATCTCGACATTAAAACAGTGGTGGTCTCCTGCGGCACCTGCTACGACCAGTTGCAGGGATATGAATTCGAAAAGATATTCCCCGGTTGCCGCATCGTGGACATCCATGAATTCCTGATGGAGAAGGGCATCCGGCTTGAAGGCGTGACCGGCACCCGCTACATGTATCACGACCCGTGTCACAGCCCCATGAAACTGCAGGATCCGCTGAAGACGGTCAACACCCTGATCACCACCATCGACGCGCAAAAGATCGGGAAGAACGATCGCTGCTGCGGCGAGTCCGGCACGCTGGCCGTCGCGCGTCCCGATATCTCGACCCAGGTGCGGTTTCGCAAGGAGGCCGAAATGGAAAAGGGCGCGGACAAGTTGCGCGCCGACGGATTTACCGGCGATGTGAAAATCCTCACTTCCTGCCCGTCGTGCCTGCAGGGGCTGTCCCGCTATGATGAGGATTCCGGTACGAAGGCCGACTATATCGTAGTCGAGCTTGCGCGCCACCTGCTGGGCGAAAACTGGTTGCCCGAGTATGTCGCTCGAGCCAATAGCGGCGGCATTGAGCGGGTCCTGGTTTGACGTTACCGACTGACATGACAAACCCTCTGCGTCCCGCAGTCGTGGCCGGTTGCGAACTTTGCGATGCCACCGGCGGTGATGTGATCCACCGGACGGAAAGTTATCGCATCGTGCTGGTGGACGACGCCAATTATCCGGGCTTTTGCCGCGTCATCCTGAACGACCACGTGCGGGAAATGAGCGAGCTTGCAGCCGCGGACCGCGCGGCGTTGATGGAGGCGGTGTGGAAAGTGGAAGCCGCGCTGCGGGAAGTCATGTCCCCGACCAAGGTCAACCTCGCCAGCCTCGGCAACCTCGTGCCGCACCTGCACTGGCATGTCATACCGCGCTTCGCCGACGATGCGCATTTTCCCGGGCCGGTTTGGGCCGCGCAGCAGCGGCAGCCGGATGCGGCCACCCTGCAGCAACGTCGGGCTATGTTGCCCGCGCTACGTTCGGCGATCCTGCGTGGTCTCGCTTTAATCGGACCCACGTCCATTCAGTGACGCAAGGCTGATTGAAGCTCATACTGCATTGCCTGGCTGAAGCCGAGCGCTGCGAAGGTAGCCGTACCCGCAACCGCACCCGCAACCGTACCCAATACCGCGAGACCCCATCATCATGGCCAACCCCAAGACTGTTACACCGACACCAACTGGCATCACCTTGCACCAGCAATCCCGCGTGCTGGACATCGCATTTGACGACGGTGCGTCCTTCTCGCTTCCGTTTGAACTGCTGCGCGTGTACTCCCCCTCGGCAGAAGTGCGCGGCCACGGCCCGGGGCAGGAAACGCTCCAGACCGGCAAACGCAATGTCGGCCTGACCGCGCTCGAGCCGGTCGGCCATTACGCCGTGCAGCCGCATTTCACTGATGGGCACAACACCGGGATGTATTCCTGGGAGTACCTCTACTGGCTTGGTTCCAACCAGGCGGCCTTGTGGGAGGAATACCTGCAGCGCCTTGAGCTCGCGGGTCACGATCGGGAAGGCGGGCGCGACGCGTCAATGGCCGTGGCCGCCAGCGGTCACGTGCACGGCCACGGCTGCAGCCACTGACAAACAAACCGCCGGGGACAAGCAGTCAGCGCCCTTTCAGTCTGCAGGTCTCGGACCGGCGGTTTAATCGGCTGCGAACGCGCCGCGCTGACTGGCACCGGACCCTCGCATATCCATGGCTTGCGGCCTGTTGAACAGCCAACCACACCCCCTTCCCGGAACTCGACAGCGGGCAGCCGGTCTGCCCTATAATGCCTCTCCGATAACAAGTTTGCACTGTAGCAAGTCCGGACGCGCCAATGACCCAAACCCACTTCGGCTACCAAACCGTCGACGAGCAGGAGAAGGCGCAAAAAGTCGCCGGCGTCTTCCATTCCGTCGCTGCAAAATACGACGTCATGAACGACCTTATGTCGGCTGGGTTGCATCGGATCTGGAAGGCATTCACCATTGCGCACGCAGGTGTTCGCCCCGGGTTCAAGGTGCTTGATATTGCCGGCGGGACGGGCGATCTGGCCGCGGCTTTTTCCCGGCAGGCTGGACCGACCGGCGAAGTCTGGCTCACCGATATCAATGAATCCATGCTGCGGGTGGGGCGGGACCGTCTCTTGAATAAGGGTGTCACAACCCCCACCTTGCTGTGTGACGCCGAAAAGCTTCCTTTCCCCGACAATTACTTCGATCGAGTCAGCGTGGCTTTCGGCCTGCGGAACATGACGCACAAGGAGTTGGCGCTGGCGGAAATGCGCCGGGTACTAAAGCCGGGCGGCAAGCTTCTTGTGCTCGAGTTTTCCAAAATATGGGAGCCACTGAAAAAGCCGTATGATGTGTACTCATTTTCCGTTTTGCCGTGGCTGGGCAAGCGCATTGCCGGTGATTCACAGAGTTATCGCTATCTCGCGGAGTCCATCCGCATGCACCCCGACCAGGAAACATTGAAGCGCATGATGCACGACGCGGGTCTTGAGCGCGTGCAGTACTACAATCTCACGGCAGGCGTGGCCGCTCTCCACACCGGTGTCAAATTATAGGAGGTAGACATGAAGAAATTGCTACTGGCTGCATGCATTGTGGCCACAACGATGTCGATGGCAGTTTCCGAGGCCGAAGCCGCACGCTTGGGCAGGAGTGGCTCCGTGGGCCGTCAGTCCCAGGGCGTGACCCGCCAGTCGGCCGCGCCAGCGCAACCGCAACAGGCTGCCCGTCCGGCCGCAGCGCCGACAACCCCTGCCGGTGTTCCAGCAAAACCAGCCAGCCCATGGCGCGGCATGCTAGGCGGTGCGCTGCTCGGCTTGGGCCTTGGCGCAATGCTGTCGCATTTCGGTATGGGCGGCGCGCTTGGCAGCATGATCAGCACCCTGTTGATGGTGGCGTTGCTGGCGTTTGCGGTCATGTTCATCGTCCGGATGTTCCGTCGCAAGAATGATGACGCGAACAAGCCCGCCTATGCTTCCGTTGGCGGCGGTGCTTATGGCGGCACGGAGCCCGGCATGGCGAGGACGCCGGAAATCGGCTCACGGCTCGACCGCACGGGTGAAACCGAGCGCCCGGCATTGGGAGCAGCGGGTGGCGCGGCTGCCTTTGCTACCAGCGCTGCACCTTGGGGCGTTCCGGCAGACTTCGATGTCCCCGGTTTCTTGCGTCAGGCGAAAACCTACTTCATTCGGCTGCAAGCCGACTGGGACAAGGCCGACATAGCCGACCTGCGCGAGTTCACGACAGCCGAAATGTTCGCCGAACTGCGTCTGCAGATCCAGGAACGTGGCGCTTCGCCCAACACCACCGACGTCGTGTCCCTGGAGAACGAACTGCTGGGGATCGAGACCACGGCGCATGACTACCTTGCCAGCGTCAAGTTTTCTGGCCTGATCAAGGAGTCGCCAGAAGTGTCGGCCGAGCCGTTTGCCGAAGTCTGGAACCTGTCCAAGCCATTGTCCGGTGGCGGCTGGGTGCTTGCAGGCATACAGCAACTGAACTGACCGCAGAGGGCAGGGCAGCGTAACTACTGTCCTTGCTGCAAGCTGCTAAACTTGACCGCCCGTGAACCTCACGGGCGGTTTAATTTTGTCCTGATGAATTTCTCTCTCGCTCCTACCGCAATCAATCATTTGCTCAATGCCGAACCGTGGGCCAGCCGCAAACTCGCGGGCCATGCCGGCAAGGTCGCCGTTATCGAAGCCGGCGTTTTCACCATCCGGCTTAAGGTTTTGGCTGACGGGCTGGTCGAAGCCGCGCAGCATGACACGCCGGCCGACGTAAAAATCCACATCAAGCCAGCCGATTTGCCACTAATAGTGCAGAACCGCGAACGCGCTTTTTCCTGGGTGCGCATAGAAGGTGACGCTGATTTCGCCAACACGATTTCTCAAGTGAGCCAGGGCGTGCGCTGGGACGCTGAAGCCGATCTGTCACGTATCGTCGGCGACATTGCCGCGGCGCGGCTGGTCAGCACAGCCCGCTCGGTCGTGGGCACCGCCCAGGCGGTGGGACAAAGCTTCGCCGCCAATGTCGCTGAGTACTTTCTCGAAGAACAGCCGGTTCTGCAGCGGCCCCAGGCGGTCGCCGGCTTTTCCAGTAACGTCAGTCAGTTGCGCGACGATGTTGAGCGGCTCGCCAAGCGGATCGAGCGGCTTGCAGCCAGCGCGGCGTTCTCGCCCGGCGAGGGGGCTTCAAGCCCCGCCCAACTGCCCACTCTTCCAGCTGCTGGCGAGCAGCAGGGCGGGCTCGAATGATCCTCAAAACCTTGCGCGTGATGCGCATTTTGAGCGTTGCGGTCCGTTACGGGCTGGATAACATCGCCATGTCGGGCCTGGCCGCGCCTCGCGTCGCACGCTGGGTCGACCGACTGGTTTTTTGGCGCGATCTCTCCGCCCCGCGCGGCGAACGATTGCGGCGCGCGCTGGAAGACCTCGGCCCAATCTTTGTCAAATTTGGCCAGTTGCTGTCGACGCGGCGGGATCTCATGCCGCCCGACATTGCCGACGAACTGGCCAAGCTGCAGGATCGCGTACCCCCCTTCGATTCGGACCTGGCCATCGCGCAAATCCGCAAATCGCTCGGCGCCCATCCCGACGAGCTTTTTGCTTCGTTCGAGCGTACGCCGGTTGCCTCGGCATCGATTGCGCAGGTGCACTTCGCCACGCTCAAAAACGGCAGGGAGGTCGCGGTGAAGGTGCTGCGCCCCGGCATGAAAAAGTCAATCGATGAAGACGTGGCCCTGATGTACATCGCAGCCGCCTGGCTTGAGCGGCTGTGGTCGGATGCCAAGCGACTCAAGCCAAGGGAAGTCATTTACGAATTCGACAAATACCTGCATGACGAACTGGACCTGATGCGGGAAGCCGCCAATGCCAGCCAGTTGCGGCGGAACTTTGAAGGCTCGCCGCTGCTGCTGGTACCGGAAATGGTTTGGGACTACTGCTCGGCTTCGGTGATTGTCATGGAGCGCATGCACGGCATCCCGATTTCCAGGATAGACCGGCTGGTCGAGGCCGGCGTAGACCTCAAGCGACTATCCAGCGACGGCGTTGAGATATTCTTTACCCAGGTGTTTCGCGACGGTTTTTTCCATGCCGATATGCATCCCGGAAATATCCTTGTTTCGGTCGCGCCGGAAAGCTTCGGGCGCTACATCGCCCTAGACTTCGGCATCGTCGGAACCCTTACCGATTTCGACAAGGATTACCTCTCCCAAAACTTCCTCGCTTTTTTCCGCCGCGATTACAAGCGGGTGGCCGAAGCGCACATCGAATCTGGCTGGGCGCCCGCCAATACCCGTGTTGACGAACTTGAGTCGGCGGTGCGGGCCTGTTGCGAACCGATCTTTGACAGACCGCTGCGCGACATCTCCTTCGGCCAGGTCTTGATGCGACTGTTCCAGACCTCGCGCCGCTTCAACGTAGAAGTGCAACCGCAACTGGTGCTGCTCCAGAAGACGCTACTCAATATCGAAGGTCTCGGTCGCGAGCTCGATCCAGACCTTGATCTCTGGAAGACTGCCAGGCCCCACCTGGAGCGGTGGATGAAGGACCAGGTTGGATGGCGTGGGCTGCTGGAGCGCTTCAAGGCGGAAGCCCCGCGCTACAGCCACATCATTCCGCAACTGCCGCGCCTGGTGCACCAGGCCCTGACAGCCGAAAGCCATCCCGACAGCCGCCATGTGGAGTTGCTCAAGACGCTCCTGGTCGAGCAACGTCGGACCAATCTGCTGCTCGGCATCGCCATCTATCTGGGAGGCGGGTTGTTGGCTGGTGTGCTGCTGTTCCAGGCTTTCCTGCGCTGGAACCCCCTGCCATAGCATCAAGGCAGGCTGGTGTGTGCGTGGGCCTGCGCGGCGCTCGCTCTGCCATCAGTCCCGGCCCTTTTCTAGCGCTCCCAACACGGTGGGCCGTGCCGCTATAATGCGGCCATCGTCCCACTGTGCCGGTCTCACCCGGTAGCGCGCCCAAGGAACCTCGCATGAATGCCCTGATCTGGTTCGTCATTCTCTACTGGGTGATCTCGGTTGGCATTGGCCTGTATGCCGCGCGCTATGTAAGCTCCTCCAAGGACTTCGCGCTGGCCGGCCGCTCTCTACCGATGTACGTCGTCACTGCGACTGTATTTGCGACGTGGTTTGGCTCTGAAACGGTGCTCGGCATCTCGTCAACCTTCGTCAAGGAGGGGCTGCATGGCGTGGTGGCAGACCCCTTCGGTTCATCGCTGTGCCTGATCCTGGTCGGCCTGTTCTTCGCCCGCCCGCTGTACCGCATGAACCTGCTTACGATCGGCGACTACTACAAGCAGCGCTTCGGCCGCGCGGTGGAAATGATCGTCACCATCTGCATTGTTGTCTCCTACCTGGGTTGGGTGGCGGCTCAGATCAAGGCGCTTGGCCTGGTATTCAACGTCGTCTCTGGCGGCTATATCACCATGCAGGCCGGCATGATCATCGGCGCCGCCAGCGTGCTGATCTATACCCTCATGGGCGGCATGTGGTCCGTTGCGATCACGGACTTCCTGCAGATGATCATCATCGTGGTTGGCATGCTTTACATCGGTTGGGAAGTGTCTGGCATGGTGGGCGGCGCTGGCGTTGTCATTGCCCATGCCGCCAATGCCGGCAAGCTGGATTTCTGGCCATCCCCCACGCCTCGAGAGGCGCTCTGGTTTTTCGCCGCGTGGATCACGATGATGCTCGGCTCGATACCGCAGCAGGACGTGTTTCAGCGCGTCTCGTCTTCTCGCACCGAAAAAATAGCGGGCCGCGCCTCGGTGCTCGGTGGCGTGATGTACTTCTGTTTCGCGTTCATACCCATGTTCCTGGCCTATTCCGCAACACTCATCGATCCCAAGATGGTCGCCAGCCTGATCGACAAGGACCCGCAACTGATTCTGCCCACGCTGATCATGACCAAGGTGCCGGTCTTTGCGCAGGTGATGTTTTTTGGCGCGCTGCTGTCCGCCATCAAAAGCTGCGCCAGCGCCACGCTGCTCGCGCCGTCGGTTACCTTCACCGAAAACATCCTCAAGGAATTGATTCCCAAGCAGACTGATCGCCAGTTTCTGTTCCTGATGCGCGCGGTAGTGCTGATCTTTACCGTAATCGTGACGCTTTTCGCATTGAATTCGCAATCGAGCATCTACAAAATGGTGGAGAACGCCTACAAGATCACCCTTGTTGCCGCGTTTGCGCCGCTCGCCTTTGGCCTTTACTGGAAGCGCGCGACCCGACAGGGCGCAATGGCGTCCATCCTGCTTGGACTTGCATCATGGATAACGCTGGAAATCGGCGCCCCTGAAGGGCTTTGGCCGCCGCAGCTGGTAGGCGTTTTGGCAAGCCTCTCTGGCATGGTGATCGGTTCGCTCGCGCCACAACTGATCCGTCCCCTGTCACAGCCCTTGCCGACCTGAAGGACGCTACGCCAGAACCCCGGCTTTGCCTTCGCATCCCGTCCGGAAACCTTTATAATTCAGGGCTTTGGACCAAATTTTAGGGGTTAGTTTCATGCCAATTTATGCCTATCGTTGTGAAGACTGCGGATTTGCAAAGGACGTCCTTCAAAAGATTTCCGACGCGCCGCTGAAGGACTGTCTCGCATGCGGCAAACCGACCTTTAAAAAGCAGGTGACTGCCGCCGGTTTCCAGCTCAAGGGCAGCGGCTGGTATGCGACCGATTTCCGTGGCGGCACCTCACCCAAGGCGCCTGTGGCAGACGGCAAGTCCGGCGAAGCGGGCGGCAAGAGCGACACCGGTTCCGAAAAAACAGCCACCCCGGCGCCGGCAACGTCAGGTTCCAAAACGTCCGACTCCGGCAGCGCTCCTGGTCCAGCACCGGCGGCAAAGGCGGCTACCGCTGGATGACCGCATTTTCGCGGCCTGCAGTGCTCACCTGAAAAACAATGCGCAAATACTTCATTACTGGCTTGCTGGTCCTGGTTCCGCTGGCCATCACCGTCTGGGTGCTGAACCTCATCATTACCACCATGGATCAGTCGCTCATGCTGCTGCCGGAGCGGTGGCGGCCGGAAGCCATATTCGGAGTCCACATACCAGGCGCCGGCACCATTCTGACCCTGCTGATAATTTTCTTTACAGGCCTTGCGACGCGCAACTTCGTTGGCAAGAAGGTAGTGCAGCTATGGGAAGCAATCGTCACCCGGATCCCGGTGGTAAATTCCATCTACTCGAGCGTCAAGCAGGTGTCCGATACGCTGTTTTCTTCGAGCGGCAACGCCTTCCGCAAAGCGGTACTCGTGCAGTATCCGCGGGAAGGCAGCTGGACCATCGCCTTCCTGACCGGTGTGCCCGGCGGCGACGTGCGTAACCATTTGCGTGGCGATTACATCAGCCTTTATGTGCCTACAACGCCCAACCCGACGTCTGGTTTTTTTCTGATGGTGCCGCGCGCCGACACCATTGAACTCGACATGAATGTCGACGAAGCTTTGAAGTACATCGTTTCCATGGGCGTTGTATCGCCGGGGCACTTTGACAAGTCACTCATCATCGACCCGGCAAAGGTGCACGACAGCGTCCTCTAGCGCCTTGTCATTGCAACCGCGAAAAACCTCCGCCACGGCCGGCACCTCAACTCAAGAACTGGAACCCGATCATGTCTATGCGAACTCACTACTGCGGCCTAACGACGGAAGCCTTGCTTGGCCAGACCGTCAGCCTGTGCGGCTGGGTCCACCGGCGCCGCGACCATGGCGGCGTCATCTTCATCGATCTGCGTGACCGTGAAGGACTGGTGCAAGTGGTTTGCGATCCGGACCGGGCCGATGTCTTCAAAACCGCAGAGGTTGTACGCAACGAATACTGCCTGCGCGTCACGGGAATCGTGCGCAACCGGCCGGAGGGCACTACAAACACCAATCTTGCGTCGGGCAAGATCGAGGTGCTGTGCCAGGAACTCGAAGTGCTGAACGCTTCGGTCACACCGCCGTTTCAGCTTGATGACGACAATCTTTCCGAAACCACGAGGCTCACCCACCGCGTGCTGGATCTGCGCCGCCCCCAGATGCAAAACAATCTGCGACTGCGTTACAAGGTCACGATGGAAGTGCGCAAGTTCCTCGATGCAAATGGCTTCATCGACATCGAAACGCCGATGTTGACCAAGTCAACGCCCGAAGGCGCGCGCGATTACCTGGTGCCCTCCCGCGTCAACGCAGGCCACTTCTTCGCATTGCCGCAATCGCCGCAGCTCTTTAAACAGCTTCTCATGGTCGCCAACTTCGATCGTTACTACCAGATCACCAAGTGCTTCCGCGACGAAGAC
>JAQGMR010000013.1 GCA_028292265.1 Herminiimonas sp. | reverse complement strand
CGGCGCCGCTTTGGACGTAGTAGATTTCTTTGTTGGTTTCATCGGTTTCATCGGTTCCTCGGGCATCATTAGTGTCCATCATTTCGGATGTCCAATAAAGCCGGGTTACCTCAGTCTGTCCCCGATTTTTCAGTGGGTCGCCGGGGAAGCCGTGACCTGTCCCGATTTTTGTCCCCGACTTTTCGCTATTTTTCACGCGACTCTTCAGCGTCTCGCAGGCTTATAGCGCCGCTTCCTCGGCCGCTCCATCGCCTTCCCCCGTTGCCATGCATTTCGGATAGGTTTGCGGCAGACCTTTCAAGAAGTTTTCTATGACCAGGGTGGCGTTTGTCATGGCGTCGACCTCGCTCCACGCGTCGAAGATGAAGTGACGTACGGCGTAATAGAACATGCCGCCATGCAGGCTCCAGGCAAATTCGACTTCCGCATGCGACACCGGCGTGGCATCAGGATCAAGGCGGCAATGACGCCGCAGCTCCACGCACAGGGTAGTGAGAAACTCGCGTTCCACCAGGCCGAGATAGCGCTTGTTGATACCGGTGTTGGCGAGTCCCGCGTACATATAGAGGCGTATCCACTCCGGTTGGTAGGTGGCAGCGGCATACTCGCGATAGAACTCGACAAGGCGGTCTCGTAGCGGCAGGCCCTGGTCGCGGATCAGGTCTACCCAACGCGAGTCCCAGCGCCCAAGGAACATCTCCTCGAATACCCTGTCGATCAGTGCCTGCTTGGAGGGAAAGTAGCGGTACAGAAGGGGTTGGGTAATGCCGAGGCGACGCGACAACTCCCGCGTTTGTCCAGAAAACCCAACCTCGGCGAAAAATGAGATCGCGCCCTGAACGATTTGCTTTTCCCGCTGGACCGGAGTGAGTCGCGGTACGGGCCGCGCATCTGGACGCTCGGCGTCCGCATCAGGCGGCGCACTTGATGGTGGCGAGGACAATGGATGGCGTGCCCATGGAAGATGAACTTTATTATATCTTCCCCGCGCACAAGCCAGCGGAATGCGGATGGTCAGATTTCTAAAAAATTTAATCCGTTGCAGTGACGTTGACACGCCATGACGACCACGCCAGTTCCGCCGCGCAAAGGTCTTCGAGTGCCGTCCCCACCGACTTGAATACGGTTATTTCGCTGGCGTTGGTCCGTCCTGCATGGCGACCGTGGGCCAGGTCCGCCAGCTCGGCACAGATCGACTCGCGCTTCAAGGTCCCGTTTGCTATCGGCTGCAACAAATCGCCGGCCTCGGCCAGTGCGCCGGCACAGGTGTCGACGAATAGCGAGGCGCTTCCCATCAGCGCATCGTCGGCTTCACGCATGTCCGGTCGAAACCCACCAACCAGGTCGACATGGGTTCCAGGCGCCAGCCATGCAGCGTGCAGAATGGGCGACTTGCTGGTGGTTGCGCAGCAGATGATGTCCGCGGTAGCGGCGGCGGCTTCAAGGCCCGACACCTCGACTGTTTCCACGTTTGCATTCAAGCCGTCGCCTTGCAGTTGCTCGCAAATGCGTTTGGCGGCGTCTTTCGACTTTTCGGGATGGCGGCCCCATACCAGGATGCGTCGCAGTGGCCGGACCGCGGCATGCGCGGCCGCCATTGCAGGCGCCAGCGCACCGGTACCGACCATCAGCAGCGTCTGGCTGTCCTCGCGCGCCAACCAGGTTGCGGCGAGGGCGGAAGAGGCAGCGGTGCGGCGCAAAGTGAGTTCTTCGCCATCCAGCATGGCGATTGGCACGCCAGTGGCGGCATCAAACAGCAAGAAGATTGAATGCACCGTTGGCAGGTCGTGCCGGGGATTGTCGGGCGCAACCATAACCAGCTTGACGCCCAAATGGCGCTGCGCCTGCCACACTGGCATCAGCAGCAGGACGGACGCTGGGTCTGTTCCGATGGGATGGACGTGGCGCGGCGGCGCCTGGATGTCTTGCGTGAAGGCCAGACGCAGAGCGGCGATGAGCGCCGGCCACGGTAACGCAGTGCGGATTTGTTGAGCGTTCAGGTGAGGAAGCATGGGGCGCCAGCCTACGCAAGCAATGGTGAAGCGTCAATTGCGCGAAACTGGTCGATCGAGCCGCTTTTGCTCTCATGGCGAGCCGACCGCGTTCAGTGCTTGTCCACTCTGTCCAACGCATGTCCAGTGGATCGTAACCGGTACAGCCAAAACGAGGCTTCCGGCGCCGCGTTTTAGCGATAAGGGGAGATCAGGCGATCGTAAGCTTGACGTCCACGTTGTTGCGCGTGGCATTCGAGTACGGGCACACTTCATGCGCCTTGTCGACCAGCGCCTTGGCTGCCGCCTTGTCCATGCCTGGGAGATTGATGACGAGTTCCACGGCAATTCCAAAGCCGCCGCGGTCATTGGGACCAATGCCGACGTTTGCGCCCACAGTTGTGTCCGCGGGAACGGTGGCTTTCAGGTGCGGCGCTACAAACTTCATTGCGCCAAGGAAGCAGGCTGAGTAGCCGGTGGCAAACAGTTGTTCCGGATTGGTGCCCTCACCGCCGGCACCGCCAAGTTCCTTCGGCGTGGACAATTTGACGTCAACTTTCTTGTCGTCAGTGGCTGAGCGTCCATCGCGGCCGCCGTTCGCGGTGGCATGTGCTGTGTAGAGTACTTGCATGGGATTTCCTGTCAAAGTTTTGAGAGACGGCTCGTTGGTCTGGGCCGGACCTGTCTGGTGAAAAAGCGAAATTGCGAGACAAATGTCCCGCCATTGGTGCTCAATGTAATACACAATTAGATTGTACGCAATTGAAATTGTCGAAGTCGAATTGGACGCTTGTTCACCGCTCTGTCACTGCTTTGACACCGATTAGGCATCGTTTGCTAAACGCCTGATAGCCGCCGGGCAGCTTTGGACGGCCAAGCCTACTCCGCTGTGCGGACCAGCTCCTTCCTGATCGCCGACAACTGGGTGCGCAGGTTGACAAGCGTCGCTTGCGGCTGTCCGCTGGCGCCAATGATATGACGCGGAATATCGGCTGCCCTGCGCTTGAGAGCGCGACCTTCACGGGTGAGACTGATAACGACCTGCCGTTCATCCTGTGGATCGCGGTTGCGCTCGATGAAGCCGGCCGACTCGAGGCGCTTTAGCAGCGGCGTCAACGTTCCGGAGTCAAGGAACAGGCGCTCGCCTATGCTCTTGACGGCGAGACGGTCCTGCTGCCACAGAACAAGCATCACAAGGTATTGCGGATAGGTGAGGCCAAGCTTTTCCAGATGCGGCTTATAGGTTTTTGTCAGCGCGAGCGATGCGGAATAAAGCGCAAAGCAAAACTGGTTGTCTAGCGCAAGAAACGCGTCTGGCGCAACAGCGGAAGCTTTTGATTTTGTCATTCTCGATCGTTGATCAGTGCAGAGATTGGAGCGGTATTTCCCAATCCCCGTATCCGCCTGCGCGGCCTATTTAACAAGTCCGGAGTTGAGTCAGAATTTATGGCAAGCATTTCGGGAACGCTGTTTCTGCGTGTAATAATCTTCGGTCATTATCCTCCGTATCCAGGCATTCATGCGCATTCCGGCTCTTCGTCGCCCCCTGTTTGTCCCGGTTTTTCTGGCGGCCGCCGCCATGCTGCTCGCCGCGTCCGCCTGCGCGCAGGACCTTCCTCCAAACGTCACCGACGCCTTTCGTCGCGCCGGGATTCCGCTCACATCGGTTGGCGCCTGGGTGCAAAGGATTCAGGCCGGTCCAGCAGTCACAGCGGCCGAACCCGAAGCGACCCTCATCGCGCTAAATGACGGATTGCCCTTCAATCCCGCGTCCACAATGAAGTTGGTGACGAGCGCGGCGGCACTAGAAATGCTGGGCCCTGCCTATACCTGGAAAACCCGCGCCTATGCCGGCGGCCCGCTCGTTGGTGGCGAGCTACAGGGCGACCTCATCATCAAGGGTAGTGGCGACCCGCGGCTGGTCCAGGAAAATCTGTGGCTGTTCCTGCGCCAGCTACGTGATCGCGGCATCCGCGACATCCGCGGCAACCTCGTGCTCGACAACAGCCTCTTCGAGCCAGTAGCCTACGACCCGGCGCAGTTCGACGGCGATCCGCTGCGGGCGTACAACGCCGGGCCGGATGCGCTGCTTTTGAATTACAAGGCATTCTCCTTCCGCTTTGTCCCTGACCCGCCGAACGGCATCGTCAAGGTGATGATCGATCCACCGGTCGCCGGTTATCCGCTGGCCGCGCCGCGACTCGGCACCGAAGAATGCGGCGACTGGAAGGGCAAGATGGGTGCTGCTTTCGGCGACAAGGGCGCGGCTTTTTCGGGTAGCTATGCTGCGTCCTGCGGCGAGCGCACCTGGTATGTACACCCGTGGCAGATGTCGCATGCGCAGTATTTCGGGGTGGTGTTTCGCCAGCTTTGGCGCGACCTTGGCGGCACCCTCACCGGAGATGTGCGCAACGGCGTTGTGTCGCCGAACGCTTCGCAGGTTGGCCAATGGGAGTCGACCATGCTGCCCGAAGCCGTGCGCGACATGAACAAGTTCAGCAACAATGTCATGGCACGTCAGATCCTGTTGACCATTGCCACAGAAACCTCACACCAGGCGGCCAACTCGGCACAGGGGGCGCAGGCAATTGGCGCGTGGCTGGCCGGGAAGGGGATTGATACGCGCGGCCTGACGATCGAGAATGGGTCCGGCCTTTCACGCAATGAACGCATCGCACCACGCACCATGGGGCGCATCCTTGCCGCCATGTTCCAGTCGCCCTTGATGCCGGAATTCATTTCCTCGCTGCCGCTGGCCGGCGTAGATGGCACGATGCGGCGCCGATTAAACGGACGCAGCGTCAATGGCAACGCCCACATCAAGACCGGCAGCCTGAATGAAGTGCGGACCATTGCCGGCTACGTGCTGGCCGCATCGGGGCGGCGCTATGTCGTGGTCTGCATGGTGAATGACGCGCGTGCCAGTCTTGCGCAGGAAGCCCAGGACGCGCTTTTGCAGTGGGTGTACGAAGCCGGCTAGGCGCATGCTGGCCGGCACGGGTCAGCCGCTGCTTTATGCTTTCAGCGCGGGCGATTCACCTTGCGCGTTAAAGAATCAGCGGACGGTTCGACAGTTCACGTCCGGCCCGGCCGTCTGCCGGAAAACGGTCTTGCAGCAAGCCGTTCAATTGCTCCAGCGCTGCAAGCGTGCTTCCGTGGAAATCGCCCTGCGAGAAGCCGCGCGTCATGGTCTGGCAAATAGCCTGCCATTCATGTTTTCCGAGCACCTTCGTGACGCCGCGATCTGCAATGATTTCTACCTTGCGGTCGGCGAGGTTCACATAGACCAGAATCCCGCAGTTCTCCTCAGTATCCCAGATTCGGTATTCCACGAACAGCTCACGTGCCCGTTCGCGTGCCGTCGTTCCTCGCCAAACGTGGCCGGTATCCAACGCCGGTTCGACCACGACGCGGATTTCTGCACGATGCATTTTTTCGCCTGCGGCAATGGCGGCTTCGATCGCCTTGAGCGTGGGCTCGGGGAAAAGGCGGCGACCTGTGGCGGAAGTATTTTGCAGGTGACGCAACAATCGCTTCATGCGGTTCATTACCAGTCTCCCGAGGCGCCGCCGCCGTCAAAGGTGCCGCCACCGCCCGAGAAGCCACCGCCACTGAAGCCGCCTCCACCCGAGAAGCCACCGCCACTGCTTCTGCCGAGGGCGCTGCCAATGGCGCTGCCAAGAATGATGCCGGAAGAGCGACCCCATCCCGAGGAATTAAGCGAACGGCCACCTCGCGAGCGGAGAAAGGTCGTGATCACGATGAAGAGCAGGATTACAACCAGACTGCTCCAGTTGATGCCTCCTCCGTCCTGCGCCTGTTGTTGCTGTTTTTGCTGTGGCAGCTTCTCGGCATCCAGCAATCCGGTGATGGCTGCAACACCCGCTACCAGGCCGCCGTAGAAATCGTTTTGCCGAAAATGCGGCGCGATGACGTCTTGCAGGATGCGCTTGGACTGTGCGTCGGTCAGCGAGCCCTGGACGCCGCGACCTGCCTCAATGCGCAAGCGCCGCAATGCGGACGGATTGTCCTTGGCCACGATCAGGATAACGCCGTCGTCAACGCCACTGCGCCCCAGTTTCCAGGCTTCCGCAACGCGGATGCCGTATTGCTCGATCGCTTCGGGGGCGGTGCTGGCTACGGTAAGCACCGCGACCTGGCTACCGGTCCGCGCTTCGTAATCCTTCAGGACCTGATCAAGGTTTTCCCGCTGCTGTCCGCTCAGCATGCCAGCCTTGTCGGTGACATGCGACTGCAGTGGTGGAATCGCCGCGAGATCCTGAGCCAGCGCCGCGGCGCCAGGACAGCCGAGTGCCAGCAGCACGAGCAGCGTCTGGAGGACGGCACGGACCTGCCCGATGACCCCGGCAAGGTGCCTTGCGAGGTACCTGGCGGGGTGCCTCGCTTGGAACGCGTGCGGCAGGGCGTGGCGCTTGATTGACACGCTCATGCTACTTCCCGAAGTTCACGGTCGGCGGCGTCGAAATCGCCTTCTCATTCTCGACGGTGAAGTTCGGCTTGACGTCGTAATTGAACATCTTCGCGGTCAGGTTGGTGGGAAAACTGCGCGCGAGCACGTTGTACTCCTGAACCGATTTGATGTAGCGCTGGCGTGCCACCGTGATCCGGTTCTCGGTGCCTTCGAGTTGCGACTGCAGATCGCGGAAGCCGGTGTCTGCCTTGAGATTCGGATAGTTTTCCGACACTGCCATCAGACGCGACAGCGCCGAAGAAAGCTCGCCCT
Organism: Herminiimonas sp.; assembly: GCA_028292265.1. GTDB lineage: Bacteria > Pseudomonadota > Gammaproteobacteria > Burkholderiales > Burkholderiaceae_D > JAQGMR01. Next base: position 170,744 of record JAQGMR010000013.1, on the reverse strand, counting down.
GGACTTGCTGGAATTTTTGAAACGCCTGCGGATTGTTTAACACCTCTGGCGTCACCTGAATGCTAGTGGCGGCGGCGCGTGCCCGCGTGACGGCTTCGAGAGTTTCTCGCTCATGCGAGGCATAGCCCTTCACGGTGTTGACCAGATTGGGTATCAGGTCGGCCCGGCGCTGGTACTGGTTGACGACCTCACTCCACGCAGCCTTGACCGATTCATCCTTGTTCTGAAAATCGTTGTAGCCGCAGCCTCCGAGCAACGATGAAAGCAGCAACGCGCCAAGCAGCGACTGGATGCAGGCCCGCAGCCAGCGGAACGGCGTCGGGTTGGCGTGCTGCGTCATGTTTGGAGAAGTTGTCATAACAAATCCTTTAGGGAAAAGTAAGGGAAAACGGTGCTGCGGGCCGCTGCCTGGCGTCGGGTCCGGCGACGTTCATGCGGAGGCTATCCGCGGTTTAAGCAATACCGTGCTCATGGCGAGAAGGATAAGGCACATCGCCGCATAATCCTGCCAGTGCGGCGTTTCACCTAGAATCCAGGCGCCGGAAAAAACGCCAAGTACGGGAATCATCGTCACAGACAGGCTGGACGCCACAGGTGGGAGAAGGCGGGCAAGTCCAAACCACACGACGTGCGCGAATCCAAAGATGATAACCGCGTTGTACAGCATGGAACCCCATTCCAGAGCAGTCGGCGGGCGCCACAATTGGCGCTCGAAAAGCACCGCGAGGCCGACTAGGACCACGCAGGCGGTGGCCAGCATCCAGAAGGTGAGGGCGACGGTTGAAATTGCAATCTTGCTGCGCTTCATCTGCACCGTGCCGTAACCCCAGCCGGCGGCGGCAACCAGGGCAAGAAGGCTGCCGGCAGGCTTGCCAGCGAGGTTCGCGAATTCGCTGGAAAGCAGCAGCATGGCACCCGCAAAGGCAAGGGCGATTCCAAGCCAGGCCATGCGCGTGACTTTTTCACGGAAGAACAGTAGTCCGCATAGCACAGCCCAGACTGGCATGGTGTAGCCAAGGATCGCCGCGCGTCCTGAAGAGAGCATCTTGACGGCGAAGATCATGGACACGTGCCACACCAGCATATTGGGCAATGCCAGCCGCAGCACAGTACCGATCTGGCCGCGCTGCAAGGCGAGCGGCTCACGTTGCATTCGTGCCGCGAGCCATACGGCAGGAAGGCCGCCAATCATGCATATCGCGCGAAAAGTCATGGGCGGAAAATTTTGCACGCCGGCTTTCATGATTGGCCAGTTGAAGCCCCACACGAGAGTAAGAACCACAAGCAGCGCGATGTCTTTGCGGGAGAGAGAAGTCATGGGCGCAAAGATAACATGGGAGATCGCGAGGCTCATCCACGACCGGGTCGACCTCGCAAACAACACCTGCCTGTCGCAAGTTACAATGCGCACGGTCGGCACGGCACCATGCGTCGCCGCCACTACACAAATACTGCTCATTTTGCAGCGGGAACTTTATGTCCGACACACTCACTTTTATCGAAAAACTTGCGCAGTCATGGGATGACCGGCGCTCACTCCTTTGCGTGGGGCTCGACCCCGATGTCGGCCGCTTCCCCGCACATCTCAAAGCGCAGCCAGACGCGATCTATTTGTTTTGCAAGGCCATCGTCGATGCAACGGCCGAAGCCGCCTGCTGCTTCAAGCCGCAAATTGCCTACTTCGCTGCCCTGGCCGCCGAAGATCAGCTTGAAGCGCTGTGCCAATATATTGCAGAGAATTACCCGGCATTGCCTATCATTCTCGACGCCAAGCGTGGCGACATTGGCGCGACCGCCGAGCAATACGCGCGTGAGGCATTCGAGCGCTACGGCGCCGATGCCGTGACATTGAGTCCGTACATGGGATTCGATTCGGTGGCGCCGTACCTGGAATGGAAAGATCGCGGCGCCATCGTGCTCTGCCGCACATCCAACCCCGGTGGGTCCGACCTGCAGTTCCTGCCGGTCGACGGCAAACCGCTGTATTTGCATGTGGCGCAAATGGTGGCGACGAAGTGGAATACCAACGGCCAGTGCGGCCTGGTTGTCGGTGCTACGTTTCCGGCTGAGTTGGCGCAGGTGAGGACGGTGGTTGGTGACATGCCCCTGCTGGTACCAGGTATTGGTGCGCAGGGCGGCGATGTGGAGGCGACCGTCCAGGCTGGCCGCACGGCCCGCGGTACGGGAATGATGATTAACTCTTCACGCGCGATTCTTTACGCGAAACCCGATGTGGCGAAGGGCGAAGATTTCGCTGCCGCTGCACGGCGCGTCGCCTTCGAAACGCGCGACGCAATCAACCGCTTTACCGCTATTGGTTGAAATCGGCTGAAGCATTGTGGCCGCGGTCGCGGCTGATCAGGGTCACGCATCCTGCATCGCCGCCGCGCCCGGTTTGCCTCGGCTCAGTTATTTTCGATAAAGCGCAGCAATCCCTTTAGCGCATGCACCACGGTCTGCTCGCGCACCGCGCGCCGATCGCCTGCGAATACGCGTCGCTCGGAGTGGGTTGCATGGTCGCGTGACCACCCGAAGCACACGGTGCCGACCGGCTTGCCCGGCACGGCCCCGCCGGGGCCGGCGATACCCGTGGTGGAGAGTGTGACGTGAGCATTACTGTTTGCGAGCGCGCCTTCCGACATGGCGGCCGCGATTTCCTCGCTGACAGCGCCATGCTGGGCAACCAGCGCTGCGGGGACTTCCAGCATCTCGGTTTTCGATGCGTTGGAATAGGTGATGAAACCGCAGTCGAACCACTCGGACGAGCCCGCGATTTCCGTGATGGCTTGGGCCACGCCGCCGCCGGTGCAGGACTCCGCCGTCGCCAGCAGCCAATTCTTTTTCTGCAGCGCGCGACCGACCTGCTGCGCCAGTTCAAATGCTTCGTCCATGTCATTGCTCCCGATCCGTTGCAGATCCCGCTGAAGCACCACTTTACCACCGCCGTGGGTGTCCGCCACAGGCTTGCATACCGGCATGGTGCGAGGCCGTGACCGCACTCGAACGTGTGTCAGCCGGCGCGCCAGAAGGCGAACAGCAACAGGGTGTAAAAGGCAGCCAAAATGTCATCCCACATCACGCCAAAGCCGCCCTTCAGTTTGCGATCAAACCAACCGATCGGCGGCGGCTTCACCATGTCGAACAAGCGGAACCAGAGGAATGCCCAAACCTGCGTGCCGAAAGAAGCGGGAGCGAGCAGCAGCAGCACCAGCCAGAAGGCGATAATTTCGTCCCACACCATGCTGCCGTGGTCGGCGATCCCGAGATCGCGTCCGGTGCGTGCGCAGGCCCACACGCCCACCAGAAACCCGATAGCGATACCTGCGCCCCAATGCAGCGGAAATAGCATTGAAGGCCACCACACGGAGAGCAGACGGAAGCTGGCCCAAGCGAAGAGCGTGCCGGCGGTGCCAGGCATGACGGGTGACAGGCCGCTGGCGAAACCCTGGGCGATCCAGTGCGCCGGGTGCGCCAGCATGAAGCGCAGGCTCGGCTTGCTGACATAGGCAACCTGGCCTGCCTCAATGGTTTTCATAGTGTCCTGAAATGGTCAAAACTGGGCGGTGGCGTCGCAACTGGTTTGCCGTCCGGGCCGATCAGCACAAGGCCTTCTTGCGCAGTAATTCGGCCGATCCGCGTGGCGGCGCACCCGCTGGCGGAGGCCGCAGCGATGACTGCATCGCGCCGGTCGACGGGTGCTGTGAAGCAAAGCTCGTAGTCGTCCCCGCCGTTCAGGGCAAGGGGGCTCGCCACTGAGGCAGGTAGTGCCTGCAGCGTTGGCCCGAGGGGAACAAGGTCCGCTTCGACCAATGCGCCGACGCCAGAACGTTTCAGGATGTGGCCAAGATCGCCCAGCAATCCGTCCGATATATCAATGGCGGCATGCGCATTCCCGCGGAGCGCAATGCCGAGCGCAACTCTGGGGGTGGGCATTTCAAGACGGGAGATTGCAACTTCCCGCAGGGGACTCGGAAGAGTCAGCTCGCCACGCAGCGCGCCCAGTCCGGCGGCCGCATCGCCGAGCGCGCCGGACACCCATATGTCGTCGTCGACCTCGGCGGCGTCGCGGCGCAAGGCTTGTCCGATAGGGACCTCGCCAAATATCGTAATGGAAATGGTTAGCGGCCCGCGCGTGGTGTCGCCGCCGATCAGTTCGCAGTCATAGTCGTCGGCGGCACGGAATAGGCCCGCAGAAAATCCTTCGAGCCATGCTGCGCTCGCGGAGGGCAAGGCCAGCGCCAGCGTAAAGGCCAGCGGCGAAGCCCCCATGGCGGCCAGGTCGGAGAGGTTAACGGCGAGGGATTTAAAGCCTAACGAAGCCGGATCCACATCTTCGAAAAAATGTCGGCCTGCAACCAGCATGTCGCTTGAAATCGCGAGGTGGGTTCCCGCTGAAGGCGTGACCAGTGCGCAGTCGTCGCCTATCCCGAGATCGGCGCGGGATAGCCGCCCCGACCTTGAGGACGGCGTGAAGTAGCGTTCGATGAGGTCGAATTCGGAAAGCATGGCGCGATTGTACCGAATCGCCCCATCGCTCCCCATCGCACCATCGCTGTCTTAGACTTCGACCATGCTGAAATCGGCCTTGGCGACGCCACAGTCCGGGCATTCCCAGTCCGCGGGGATGTCGGCCCAACGGGTGCCTGCAGAGATGCCTTCGTCGGGCATGCCGACACTTTCGTCATAGATGAAGCCGCAAACGATGCACTGGTATTTTTTCATGGCGTGGTTCTCTTATGGATTAATGAATGGTGGTGGGCCGAGCGGGCGGCCTGCGGTTTTGCAGGCCTTGGCCCGCTGCCAATGCGTGTTTCAAGCGTGTTTAAAAGAGTGCTTCTAAGCGTGTCTGTCAGGCCGCCTTGTCGAGGCCGGCGAGCGTGGCGCGGTAATTGTTGGCGTGCCGCTCCTCGACTTTGGCCAATGCCGCAAAACGCTTGCCTGCAAGCTCCAGCGTGCGCTGGAAAGCAGCGGCATGTTCCTTCGATTCGGCAATCTGTTCGTCGAATTCGCTTACGGCGGCGTTGTTGCCCTCTTCGATGGCAAGGTGGCGGAAACGTGGATACATTTCAGTGTATTCATAGGTTTCGCCCTCGATTGCAATTTCCAGCGCGCGCGCCGGAGTCATCTTTGCTTTCGGGTACAGCAGGTCGAGGTGGCCGAAGGCGTGCATGACTTCCTGATCGGCGGTGTTCTCGAAGATTTTCGCGACATCATCTGCTCCGGCCTCGCGGGCGAGTTTGGCGAAATAACGGTACTTGATATGGGCCATCGATTCGCCGGCGAAGGCAGCCTCGAGGTTTTCGATGGTGACTGATTTGACGGCGGTCTGGTTAGCCATGGTGTTTCCCTTTGGTGTGGTGATAAGCATGAACGCCATGGTAAGGAAAAGCGGCCGATAAATAAAATTGATTGTGTATATGGTTTCGATAGCAATCGCCAGATTGATGTTTATGCCGGCTTTCGCCCGGTCCCGGTGCCATGGTGCTTTAATTGCCAAGTTTCCCCATGGCGGTCTGATAAACTCATGCGCTTTCCGTAAGTAATTTTGAAGGACGCCGCAACCATGGACCCCATCGAACAGCAAGAAGAAATCCGCCAGAAACTGCGCCAGGCAGCCCTCGAATATCACGAGTTTCCGCGTCCCGGCAAGATCAGCGTCAATGCGACCAAGCAGCTTGGAAATCAGCGTGACCTGGCACTTGCGTACACGCCCGGCGTAGCGGCGGCCTGTGAAGAAATCGTTGCTGATCCGGCAAATGCGTTTCGGTACACGGCGCGCGGCAATCTGGTGGCGGTCATCACCAACGGCACCGCGGTGCTTGGTCTCGGCAACATCGGGCCGCTGGCGTCCAAGCCGGTAATGGAAGGCAAGGCAGTGCTCTTCAAGAAGTTCGCAGGCATCGACGTATTCGACATCGAAGTCAACGAAAACGACCCGGACAAACTTTGCGACGTGATCGCCGCGCTCGAACCGACATTCGGCGGCATCAATCTCGAGGACATCAAGGCGCCCGAATGCTTCTACATTGAGCGCAAGCTGCGCGACCGGATGAAGATTCCGGTTTTTCATGATGACCAGCACGGCACCGCAATCATCGTCGGTGCTGCCATCCTCAATGGACTCAAGGTGGTCCGCAAGGACATTAACGAGGTCAAACTGGTTGTCAGTGGCGCCGGCGCCGCCGCACTCGCTTGCCTTGAACTGATCGTCGACCTCGGCTTCCCGATCAAGAACATCTATGTCACCGACCTCGCTGGCGTGGTCTACAAGGGTCGCAAGGAATTGATGGACCCGGACAAGGAACGCTTTGCCCAGGAAACCTCGGCACGCACGTTGGCCGATGTAATTCCGGACGCCGACATTTTCCTTGGGCTCTCGGCGGGTGGCGTACTCAAACAGGACATGGTGCGGGCAATGGCGCCGCGACCACTGGTGCTGGCGCTGGCCAATCCGACGCCGGAAATCCTGCCGGATGAAGTCAAGGCAGTGCGCGACGACGCCGTGATGGCGACCGGCCGCTCGGACTTCCCGAACCAGGTAAACAACGTGCTCTGCTTCCCGTACATTTTCCGTGGCGCGCTCGACTGCGGCGCGACCACTATCACGCGCGAAATGGAGATCGCAACGGTGCACGCCATTGCGGAACTGGCGCAGGCAGAGCAGTCTGACGTCGTCGCAACCACCTACGGCATCACGAACCTGTCGTTCGGCCCTGAGTACCTGATTCCCAAGCCCTTCGATCCGCGCCTGATGATCAAGATCGCGCCGGCCGTCGCACGTGCCGCTGAGGCGTCCGGCGTGGCAGCCCGTCCGATCAAGGACATGCAAGCCTATACCGACCAGTTGCAGCAGTTTGTCTACCGCAGCGGTTCCTTCATGAAGCCGATCTTCTCGATAGCGAAGAAGGCACCGGCGTCGCGCAAGCGCGTCGTGTATGCCGAAGGCGAGGAAGAAAAAGTGCTGCGCGCGGTGCAGGTGGTGGTCGACGAGGGCCTCGCCAAACCGATCCTGGTGGGGCGTCCCGCGATTCTCGCCCAACGCATAGAGCGTTTCGGGTTGCGCCTGCGCCCGGACGTTGACTTCACGGTGATCAATCCAGAGCACGATGACCGTTATCGCGATTACTGGCAGACCTACGTGTCGATGGCGCGCCGGCAGGGCATTACCGAGCAATATGCGAAGCTCGAAATGCGTCGCCGCCACACGCTGATCGGCGCCATGATGATCCACAAAGGCGATGCAGACGGCATGATCTGCGGCACTTACGGCACTACCAATCTTCACCTCGAATACATTGACCAGGTGCTTGGCAAGCGAGCGGGCAAGAACGTCTATGCAGCCATGAACGGCCTGATACTCGCGGACCGCCAGCTAGTCCTGGTCGATACGCATGTGAACGAGAACCCTACCGCGCAGCAGATTGCGGACATCACCATCATGGCGGCGGAAGAAATGCGCCGCTTCGGCATGCAGCCGCGTGCAGCGCTGCTGTCGCATTCCAATTTCGGTAGCAGCAACAGCGAATCGGCGCAGAAAATGCGCCACGCGCTGGCCCTTCTTCGCGAGCTGGCGCCGGACTTTGAAGTGGATGGCGAGATGCACGGCGACACGGCGCTCAACGGCCCCTTGTTGAAGTCGATGATGCCGGACTCGCCGCTCAAGGGCGAAGCAAACTTGCTGGTCCTGCCGAATCTCGATGCCGCCAACATCGCCTACAACCTGTTGAAGGTGTCAGGCGGTGGCAGCATTACAGTCGGCCCGGTGCTGCTCGGTTGCGCCAAACCGGTTCATATCCTGACGCCGTCCGCAACGGTTCGCCGCATCGTCAACATGACGGCGCTGTGCGTGGCGGATGCGGTGGCCCAGCGCTGACAGGCTGCTGGCGCAGCGGTACGACAGCACGACAGCACGACAGGCCGGCCCCCTCGTGGCCGGCCTTAGTCCAGTTTGATGTGCTTAAGCGGCACGCGGCCCGTTTGCACCAGCGGTGAGGCGCGTTCGCAATGGCCGGGCTGGTCATCAAAAAAGATGTGAGGCTTGAACGCGGCAAGCACCGCTGATTTGGCAACGCCACCCATAAAGAACGTCTCATCGATTGCCACATCCCACGCCCGCAGCGTGCGGATTACGCGTTCATGCGCGGGTGAGGAACGCGCTGTAACCAGCGCCGTCCGTATCGGCGCTGTTCGGCCCGCATCAATACGTGCATTTTTCTGAATATAGGATAAGGCCTTCAGGAGACGCGCAAACGGCCCCTCGGGTAGCGGCTTCATCGCATTTTCGCGTTCAAACTCTTCGAAGGCTTCGATCCCGCGTTCCTGGAAGATGCGCTCCGACTCATCGGAAAAAATGACGGCATCGCCATCAAATGCAATCCGGATCTGCCCCAGTTCTTCGAGCGCGTTTTCAGGCTTCTGATAAAGCAGAGCGGATGCCACGCCGGAGTTCACCGCTGCCTGCACATCATCTTCATGCAGCGACAGGAACAGGCTGACGTTAAAAGCCTGGAGGTAGGGTGCCAGCGAGGCGCCACCTGAGAGCGCGGCACGCGTGATGTCCAGGCCATAGTGCGCGATCGAGTTGAAGATGCGCAGTGAAGTTTCGGACGAGTTGCGTGACATGATCACGACTTCAACGAAGCGCTGGTTGTGGACTAAGTCGTTAAGCCGCAACAGCGCGCGCACCAGCGCAAACCCCGCGCCCAATTTCAATACGGCGTTTTCATTGTCGATCTGGTGTTGCCGATACGCCGCAAGACCCTGCGCGCGAAAAATTTCTTCTTCTACTTCGAGGTCGAACAACGCCCGGGATGAAATGCCAATAACGAGAAGGTTGTCGAGGGAAACTGGCATGGGCTTGGCGCCGATAAAAAACGCACCTCGGCGGGTACGTGACTTGTTGAACTTGCTATCGTGGTTGCCCTGTGTCATGGAAGGCGAGATAAGTTTGACAGGTTTCCACGACCGTTGCCAATAATGGCCAAGGAGATTTCCCTCTGCGCGGCAAGACACATCGACTTCCTCGGCGCATGCTTCCGGCGCAGCATGACCGTGCGCTAGGCGCGACCACAACTTCCATGCGGCGGTTTTGCGCCGAACGACTTCAAGCGGTCGCGCCCCAATAAATCTTACCGCCCCTTGTAACTTTTCCACATATGCTTTGGGACGAGCGCATACCCAGCGCGTTGATTGTTCCGCACCGTACAACGTATCCCAAGTGGCATAGTGCTTGCAGACCTGTCGGCTCCCTCATACCTCAAGGAGAAAATATGAAGAAGCTCAGCTCAATTCTTTTCATCGCCATGTTGTCCGCAGCAGGTTTTGCTTCAGCTCAATCGTCGTCCGGATCAACCACTGGAGGCACGTCCGGATCGTCGAGCGGCATGGGAAGCAGTTCTTCTGGCATGTCTGGATCCAGTGGCTCGGCAGGCTCTAGTGACACTTCCGGCTCATCTGGCTCAAGCGGTACTTCGGGCTCGTCCGGTTCAAGCGGTTCGTCCGGCACCTCAGGATCGAGCGGATCGTCAGGATCCGGCGGTTCGGCCGGCATGTCCGGGTCTGGTTCCAGCGGTTCTTCGGATACGTCCGGTTCAAGCGGCACTTCGGGCATGTCGGGTTCAAGCGGCACTTCGGGCATGTCCGGCTCGGGCGGTACGTCGGGATCGAGCACTAGCGGCATGGGTGCCGGTTCATCCGACGGTTCAAGCTCTACCTCCGGCAGCAGCAAGTAATGACGCGCGGTCGGCCCGCACCTAGCACCTAAAGCTTTGCCAGCCCCCCCGCGTACCAGAAAAGTCGGGGGGTTTTCTATTGGCACGCACTCTGCCCGAGCCAGACGGACGACTCAAACCAGTGGTCCAGGAGCGGTGCGCACAGCTTCCCAAGCGGCGAAGTGACAGCAATCAGTGCCGCCATAACACCATTTGTGTTGGAATACGGTCGCGAGCGCCTACTGGTGTACTCAGTGGAGTTATTGCCGCTGTACGATTCCATCGCACGAACGAAGTCCAGAGCCCGCTGGCAGACAGACGTGCTGCCTGGTTGGGCGCTAGGGACGGCACTGGGTTATTACGCACATCGCGAAGCAAGCCGTTCACCGTGAGGGTGCTCCCGCAGGGCGTGACAGCCGGCTGGAAGAAACAGTTCTGACGGCGTGTTCCCGACCGCTATGAACGATTGCCTCTGCGGTCCGCAGAGAAAGTTCGGGTTCGCTTCGGGGCGCGATGGTTGGCTGCAACTGCGCTTGTCAACCTGACTTGCGACTCGCCTAAGGAAAAACAAGAAAAGTAATACTGAAGGTCAGGGACTTGGAGAAAGTCTGGTGCCGAGAGCCGGAATCGAACCGGCACGATGTTTCCACCGCGGGATTTTGAGTCCCGTGCGTCTACCTATTCCGCCATCTCGGCAACGCAGCGCGCATTATCTCTGATTTGCAGTATTGGGGCAACACAAGCAATCTGTCTTAACGTTGTTACTATTTAATTGTTCGGCGTATCATGCCGAACTCCGGCCGCACACTTTCATAGCGACTTTGCCGGGTCATCTTCCGAGACGCCAACGCATCCCCATGAAGTCAGAAAAATTTCGAGAAATCGTTCTCGGCAAGGCGCTAGACCCCCTCAAGTCGGAAACTCGCCACTCCATGGCGCTGGTTGCCTTCATCGCCTGGGTAGGGCTTGGGGCAGACGGGCTGTCGTCCTCAGCCTATGGGCCGGAAGAAACGTTCCGCGCACTTGGGCAGCACACGCACCTCGGTTTGTACATGGCGATAGCAACCGCCATTACGGTATTCATCATCGCGCTTGCCTACAATCAGGTGATCGAGCTTTTCCCGACTGGCGGTGGTGGCTATCGCGTCGCTACCAAACTGGTCGGTCCCTACATGGGCCTGATTGCCGGTTGTGCGCTGGTGTTGGACTATGTGCTTACCATAGCGATCTCAGTGGCCGCTGGTGTGGAGGCGGTCGCCTCGCTTCTGCCGCTCGGATTTCAAGCCTTCAAGCTCTGGACCGAGTTTGCCATCATCGCGATATTGATCGTCCTTAATCTTCGAGGGCTAAAGGAAGCGATCAAGATACTGTTGCCGATCTTTCTCGGCTTCGTCGTCACCCATTTTGCTCTCATCGTGTACGGCATCATGGCCCATGCCAGCCATCTGCCGAACATCATACCCACGACACTTGCAGAAACTGGAAGCCTGGCCGGCAATATCGGGTGGATCGGCGTTTCCGGCTTGCTGCTGCTCGCCTATTCACAGGGGGGCGGCACTTACACAGGATTGGAGGCGGTGTCGAACAACGTCAACATCCTCGCCGAGCCGCGCGTCCATACCGGCAAGATGACCATGTTCTACATGGCTATATCGTTGGCCTTTACCGCCGGCGGCATCATCCTGCTTTACCTGTTGTGGGATGCACATCCGGTAGAAGGCCAAACGCTAAATGCATCGACCTTCAAATTGATTATCGACAGCATCGGGTTGGGAAGCGAATTTGCGCGTCAATGCGTTCTTATCGTGGTGCTGGCATTTGAAGCGGGATTGTTGTTCGTTGCAGCCAATACGGGATTCCTTGGCGGACCAGCGGTGCTGTCGAACATGGCGGCCGATTCATGGGTGCCACACAAATTCCGCTACTTGTCGACGCGGCTTGTCACGCAAAACGGCATCCTGGTATTGGGCATTGCCGCGTTGGCCATCCTGTTCTGGACCCGCGGCAGCGTCACGCTGCTGGTGGTGCTGTATTCCGTATCGGTGTTTCTCACGTTCGCCATTTCGCTGTTCGGGTTATGCCTGTATTGGTGGCGCCACCGGAACGAACTCGAACACTGGAAGCGACGTTTCTTCCTGTCCCTGACCGGCTTTGTCATCTGCGCCGGCATCCTGCTTGTGCTGGTGGTGGAAAAATTTACCGACGGTGGTTGGGCCGCTGCAGTCATTATTGCTGCCATCGCCGGCATTTGCATTTACGTACGCAATCACTATCGCGAAACCAAGGCAGCGATCCATTCGGTAGACGAGGTTTTTGCCAACCAGCCTTTCGGACCCCATGTTGGCCCGGTCATTCCGGACCCGGAAGACCAAACCGCCGTGTTCATCGTGGGCACCTCGCGTGGCGGCGGGCTTCATGCCCTGCTGTGGGTTCAGCGGATGTTTCCTGGCCACTTCAAGAACTTCATTTTCGTCAATGCGCGTACGGTGGACTCGCATGCCTACGGCGGTGAGGGCGCGGTGGAGCAGCTGCGAGCAGAAGCCAATGCGACGCTGAAGTTTTTCGTCGATTTTTGCCACAGCCACGGCATGGCGTCGTCGGCGTATCTCGGCTTCGGCACGGATGTGGTCAATGAGGTGACGAAGCTGTGTGAAGACATCAGCACCCAGTATCCGAATGGGATTTTCTTCACCAGCAAACTTATCTTCGAGCAGGACAACTGGTTCACCAGACTGCTGCACAACCAGGCGGCGCTAGCAATCCAGCGGCGGCTGCACTTCGATGGATTGCAGATGGTGATCTTGCCGATGAAAGTGTAGAAGCCCTGCACTGCAATAAAGCCGTGACTGCAATGCGTGACGGCAGCTTCGTTGATCTTGTCTTCTTCTCGTCCAGCGGTCGCACCGCTTCGGCGAGACCTTCAGTCCGGATGCGGGGAATGACTAATGTCAGCGAATAATCAGGCGGCCTGCATTATTGGACATATCACCGTACACGACGGTGCCAAATGGGACCAGTACTGTGCGCGTGTTCCGGCGACGCTTGCGCCTTTCGGTGCCTCGCTACTATTGCGTGGTCGCCGCCTGCGGGTCCTCACTGGTCAGCACAGCCATACGGACACGGTGGTCATCCGTTTTCCCGATGCCGCATCGGTTGAAGGCTGGTATGCGTCGACGGCGTACCATGCGCTGATTCCCTTGCGCGACGCGGCGGCGGACGTCACCATCGTGGCATTTGAAACCTGAGCTTCAATGAAAATGAACGTCGCGGCTTGCCGGTTCGGCTGGCTAGCGTCGTGTTCAGATCGCTGCGCAAATTCGCACTTCCCGCCATAAAAAATAACTCAAGGAGACCACCATGAAACGCGCATTCAAGACGTCGATCCCCACCCTGCTCGCCGGTATTCTGCTTTTTGGCAGCGTCGCCGTCGGCACAAGTGCGCACGCGCAAAGCCGGCCAGCAGTGAAGCCCAATCCCGCCGCGCCGACAACATCTGAAATCTACATTGGCAACAGCTTTTTCTACTACAACAACAGCATGCATGGACATGTCCGCAACATGCTTCTGGAAGGCGATCCTGCCCTCGCAAAAATCCAGAGGAGCACCTCGGCGACCATCAGCGGTTCCGGCCTGAACTGGCATGACGTGGAATCCTATTTCCGGCCAGACGCCGTGGGTTCCTATTCGTTCGTGGCCAACAACGAAATTCGCTTCAACAAGCCCGACAAGCTTTTCGACGCAGCCATCATGATGGACTGCAGCCAATGTCCGATTCATCCGCAGCTCAAAGCCATGTTTACGGAGTTCGCGAAGAAAGATGCAGCCATCGTGCGCAAGTATGGAGCGCGGCCGATTTTCTTCATGTCATGGGCCTATGCCGACAAGCCGGAAATGACGGCGCAACTGGCAGAGGCGTACACCAGGGCCGGCAATGATAACGATGCGTTGGTGATTCCCGCCGGCCTCGCGTTCGCACGCTCCGTATCGAAGCGTCCGGAGTTGAATCTGTATGTCGCCGACAAGCGCCATCCATCGCTGGCGGGCACCTATCTCGCGGCCTGTACCGTGTATGCCTCCCTCTATGGCAAGTCGCCGGTCGGCTTAAAATACAACGCAGGGCTGGACGACTCCACGGCCGCGTTCCTGCAGAATGTGGCGTGGGATACGGTGCAGGACTATTACGGGCAACCCTAAGTTTTCGGGGGCTCGGCCTGCTGTGGCCGCAAGGCTTTTCTGCAGGTAGCCGCTAGAGCCGTTTGAGCCGTTTGAACGGTTTGAACGGTTTGAAAGGGGGGTATCGATGCTGGCCGTTTTTTTTTTGCAAAAACGGGTTGCGTTGTATGCAAGCGAAGGCTTTAATCGTCTGGCCTGATGCCGCTCAATGCGACTGGCGCATCGCTTTGCTACTGTTTGGCGTTAGCGCTTTAGACCGTGAGGCTGCATCATGCACAGAGCACCAACACCCGGTCCAACCCCGGACCACGAACCTTTCGGCGAGGAAGACCCACCGGCGCCTGTGGTGCCGAGCCCCGAGCAAGATCCGGTTCCGGACCATAATCCGAGTTGATCCCGCACGGCTGAATCTGCAGGTCAGGCTCGCATGGTCAGACCCAAACAATCGAGCACGTCGGAAGCCCAAGGCGGTTTCTGTCTGCATGCCTGTTAAGTGAATGGAGAGACATGAACGGGAAGGTATTGCAAAGTGGGACCCACATCGCGCGTATTGCCGCGGTGTTGCAGCCAGACGCCACTTGGGAAGCGCAGGTGTTCGTTCGCCTCACGCGCGAGCCTGAAATCGCGGAGACCTATATTCCATCTGGCATCTATACGTCGGAAGACGAAGCACTCAAGGCTGCTCACGAGCGGGCGCAGAGAGCATTGGACGAGCATGAATTTTGATCTCCTCGCGCGCCGTAAAACGGTTAACCGAACCGGGCGCAGAATCTTGTGCGCCCGCAAAGGCGAAGTGTTACTCGCCGCTTAAGATGGTTGCGACACTTCAACTACACCGACGATATGACCATGCAAGAACAGACCAACAGCACCGCAAACTTGGACCGCTTCAACCTGCAACCTTTGGGCGAACTGGACATTAACGATCCATCAGAAGTCCGGCGCTGGATGCAGCACTGGAACGTCAGCGAGGTCGATTTGCGCAAAGCCGTGGCGGAAGTCGGCACTGACATCGCAGAAGTGCGGTCCATGCTCGGAAAGTAAGCCCATGGCTGCCGTCACCTATACCAAGCAGGACTGGAGAGCCGAAGCGGATATCCAGCGTCTGCCTGACGGGAAGTATCAGGGGGTGGTGCTGATTACCCGCATGGGCCTGCCGGCAGGCAGGGACGACAGTGCGCCGCGCGCTGTAGATGCAATTTCCGACACGCCGGAAGAGGCGCTGGAAGAAGCAAAAGCGCTTGCCCACCGACTGCTGGCGGACCTGTAAAAACTGACAGCGACACGACCGGCACCACCATGACTGACTTCGTTTTGCGCATGTACGACACCCTCTCCGGTGCTGAATCGGCGCGGGCCGCGCTGCTCGCAGAGGGCTTCGACGCTGATCAGGTCGAGATCGAGGCAATGAATAGCGAGGCAGGCCCGGTAGCAGGCAATTTCACGGTGGGCAACAGCAGTGATCATTCGGACCACTCCGGCGTTGGGGACAGCGGCAATTACCGCGACAACTTCCAGGACGTGCGCCACGGCGCCGTGATTAAACTCGTGGTGGCGGTCGACACCGATATCGGGCTAGCCAAGGCAACTGAGGTACTTGACCGCTTGAAGGCATCGCCGCACTAGGCGTCCTTCTACTGAAGACTGGTATTGGGCGCTGGCGTAGGGCTTGATTAAGAACTAGCGCTGGTTGAATCGGCCGATAGCGTTAGACAGGCAGCTTGTCAGGCAGTCACAGCGCAATGTCCTGCTGCACGGAACGCGAAGAACTTGGGTTTCCGCTGCTTCCACTTGCCTTACCCGTTCGTGCGGCCCATCTCCCGTCTCCCCGTCTGCCTGTCTCGACCTCACAGGCGCGCAGGCATTCGGCTTGCATCGGCACGCAATTCGCGTACTGCCTTCTTTTGGATTGCATCGAGGTACCACAGCAGGCCGAGCCCAACCAGCGCAAGGCTGAAACTGTTGCCGAGCCAAAATCCAGCCGGCCCGCGCAGGACTCCCGGCGCGACACCGAACGGGTCGAGACCCAGGATGTAACCTCCAAGCAGTCCAACGCCCCACAAGGCGAAGGCGTACATCACGGTCGGCACCACGGCGACCCGATAGGCACGGAGCACGAACGAGGTGGTGACCTGCACCGCGTCGAACAACTGGTAGAAGCCGATGAAGAGGAATAGCGGCATCGCCACCGCAGCCACTGCTTCGTCCGGCGTGTAGGCGCGAATAATCAGGGAGCGCAAAAGCCAGACTATGGCGCCCACCGACGCCGACAGCAGCCCGGCCAGGGCAATGCCAGCGTAGCCGATGCGCCGAGCGCTATCAAGATTGCGCGCGCCAACCGACTGCGCAACCAGGATGCCGGTGGCGCTGGCAATCGAAAGCGGCAGCATATAAAGAACGGTGCCAAAGTTGGCGGTGATCTGGTGCCCGGCGACCACGGTGGGGCCAAGGCGTGCAATAAAAAGCGCCATGAAGGTGAAGGCCGTCACCTCAATCAAATACGAAAGCCCCATTGGCACGCCAAGCCGCAGCAGGGCGCGCTGTGCAGCCCAGCGCGGTGCGACGAAGCCGCGGCCAAACAATTCGAATGGCCGGTAGATGTCACGCGTGCGCAGCAGGTAGAAGGCAACCAGGAATGACATCCAGGATACGATGGCCGTAGCCATGGCGCACCCCGGGCCGCCGAAGGCCGGCAGGCCGAATCCACCAAAAATGAACCAAGCATTCAGGGGAAATTTCAGCAGAAGTGCGCCGATCTGGATCGCCATGACCATCTTCGGCAGCGCCAGCGCGCTGTTCAACGAGGCATAGATGCGAAAGCCAAGGGTCGCCGGCAAGGCAAGGGCCAGAATGCCGAGGTAGCGCGTTACCTTGGCAGCGAGCTCCGGCGACGCGTGCGCCACGGCCAGCAGCGGCTGTGGGAATAGCAGGGCGACGAAGCCGATGATGGTCAGGAACAGTGCAAGCCACGCGCCTTGCTTGACCTCGGCGCCGATGTCCACGTAGCGTCGACCACCATAGAGCTGGCCAAGAATCGGAGAGAGCGCCTGCAGTACGCCATTCAGTCCGACAAAAATGCTGACGTAGACGGACGCGCCCACCGCCAGCGCAGCCAAATCGTCGGACGAGAACCGCGACGTCATGGCGGTATCGAGAACGCCGTTGGCGATCACGGCCAGTTGTCCCACCAAAATGGGCCACGCAAGCGCCAGTATCCGCATTGCATGCTGCCACTGCCGTCCGCGCATCATTTGCCATGCATCCTTTTCAGGGCATCATCGTGAAACCCGGCGATAAAGGCGGAACAGTTCGTCACGGTCCGACGGCCGCCGGCCTTCCCACGTCAACTCCCAGCGACCCGGGTGTTGACGCAGTATGCTTGCCGCCTCATGGGTATCCCGACCCTGCAGGAGCAGGGCATTGCAGTCGGTCTGGTCGAACGCCGCGAAGTTGACATGGCCAAAATAGGCGAACGAGGCGCGCTGGGACGGCCCGGCGTTGGTCGCCACGCAGTCAATGGTGGGAGGGAGATGCGCGGCGATTTGTTCCGCCACGCCGGCATAGCTCTTGCCATAGTTCAGCCACGGCAGCCATAGCGTCATCAGCAGCAGCCAGCACAGGATGACACCGCCAGAGGACAGGACAACGGCACGCCAAAGTACGGAGGGCCGGCGCGAGATCCGCCAGTGCACGACCAGCAGCCAGCCAACGGTGGCGAGCGCCGCGATAACGAACGCCACAAGATTGAACTCCGGCGTGAAGCCGGGCGCGAGCTTGAATGCGTTCTTCGCAATTTGCGCCGGCCAGCCAGTTTGCTTGGCGATCCAGCCGATCCAGATGAAGCCGGCGCAGAGCGATAACGTGAGGACCGAAAACCAGTCAACCGCATTAATAGCGCCGCGCTTCATCGTCGAGAGGCCAAACGCGGCGAGAATTGCGAGACCGGGGAGCAGTGGCAACAGCAGACCTTCCTCGGCGTTCGGATTGAGCAAAGCCAGGATGGAGAGTGAGCCGACCACGGCCACCGGCAGCATGATGTGCAGGGTGTCGTATTGCTTGCGCCATGCATACAGCGCCCAGCCAGCGAATGGCCAGGCAGGCCAGGTAAACCAGATACCATACTTGAGCAGGTAGGCCAGGCTGTCCCACGTCGGCCAACTGACCTGTTTGTGATTCCAGGCCAGCCACGCCGCTGTGGGCGAGTCGCCTGCCGGCAGCAGGAAGTGGTTCAGGATCGGCCAGATCGCCCCCACCATGGCCGCGAGCGGCAAGCTTATCAATACCAGCCGCACCGCAGCCGGGCTACGGCGCATTACGCTCACCACGGTCACGCCGATCCAGAACGCCAGCGGCACGGGCCATCCGCGCGTCAGAACGAGCAAGCCCAGCGTAACACCCAGCAATACCGAAGAACGGACGGAAATCGATTCGAGAAGGCGGACACTGGTGTAGACGGCGAAGGCGACCAGCGAAATTTGCAGGGCTTCCGCGCTCGTCTCGTGGCTGCGCAAAAGCAGCCCCAGGAAGCCGAGGTAGATTAGCAGCGCGCCGTCGGCCAAGGTGCGGCCGAAGTCTTTGGGCTCGGGCTGGCCGCCGAAGGCCAGTCGCATTGGTTGCGCCTCGGCCCGGCGACCCAGCAGATAGGTTGCGTACCAGACCGAGAGCGCGCCTATTACAAAAAAACCGATGATCGACAGTCGCGCGGCGAGGGCGTCGCCAACCAGCCCGCCGAACAACTTTATGCAGACTGCGCCAAACCAGAATGCCAGTGGTCCTTCTTCTGGAGAAGCCAGTCCCGCGATGTTTGGCCAGAGCCAGTCATGCAGGTTGCCCCGTGCCATGGTCCACATGATGCCGAAGCCTGCGGCGTCATCCGTCTTCCAGGGATCGCGCCGGATCATCCCGGGCAAGATATAGAGCAGGCATAGCGCAAGCACCGCCCATCGGGGCAGGGCGTTCGTGGCAGAAGCGGGAAGGCGGACTGGCTTCATTGGCAGGATCAGATTGCGCGCTGAGCGCGGTCAGGAAGTCGCAGTATTGTGCCGCAAAAGCAATATCGGCGACATGAACGATAGAGGCCGTTGTGCGATCGCAGTCCGCAACCGGCGGGTCAAACAAAAAAGGCAGCCGAAGCTGCCTTTTTACAATCCACGGGCGGGTTACTGCTCGCCAGTTGCATTGGTTTTTGAGCCGCGCGTACCGTACTTTTGACGGAACTTCTCAACGCGACCCGCGGTGTCCACGATCTTGTGCTTACCGGTGTAGAACGGATGCGATTCCGAGGAAACCTCGACCTTCAGAAGGGGATATTCCTTCCCTTCAAAAGTGATCTTGTCACGCGGTTTGACAGTAGAGCGGGTAACAAACTTGAAGTCGCAGGATAGGTCATGCACGACAATCTCGTTGTACTCGGGATGGATCTTTTCTTTCATTTTTGCCTCGGCAGGTATGGTAGCCAATCAGCACTTCGTCGGTCTCACTGCTTCGCGACCCGATTGCCAATCACTTGCCCGTTTTAGGGAACCGCAGATTATACAGGGGCGACGACGAAATGTCTGCGTTGAAGACTTCAGCGGGACAGCCATCAGATGCGCGCGCCGGTTGGCCCGAGGGGTTTCGATTAAGGGTTGCCGCCGCGCCGCATCATGTCAAAAAATTCGGCGTTGTTCTTGGTCGCCTTCATTTTGTCGAGGATGAACTCCATCGCCTCGATCTCGTCCATGCCGTAAAGCAGTTTGCGCAGGACCCAGATCTTCTGCAACTGGTCTGACTTGATCAGCAGTTCTTCGCGGCGCGTGCCCGATTTGTTGAGGTTGATCGAAGGGTAAACACGTTTCTCGGCAAGGCGACGTTCAAGGTGAACTTCCATGTTGCCGGTGCCCTTGAATTCTTCGTAGATCACGTCGTCCATCCGGCTGCCGGTTTCGATCAGTGCAGTGGCGATGATGGTGAGTGAGCCGCCTTCTTCAATGTTGCGCGCGGCGCCGAAGAAGCGCTTTGGACGCTGCAACGCATTGGCGTCCACACCACCGGTGAGCACCTTGCCGGATGCCGGTATGACGGTGTTGTAGGCACGGGCGAGGCGGGTGATGGAGTCGAGCAGAATGACCACATCCTTTTTCATCTCAACCAGGCGCTTGGCTTTTTCCAGCACCATCTCGGCGACCTGCACGTGGCGCGTTGCGGGTTCGTCGAAGGTGGAAGCGACCACTTCGCCGCGCACCGAGCGCTGCATCTCGGTCACTTCCTCCGGGCGCTCGTCAATCAGCAGCACGATGAGGGTGGTATCGGGATGATTGGTGGTGATGGCATGCGCGATGTGCTGCAGCATGACCGACTTGCCTGACTTCGGCGACGCCACCAGCAGGCCGCGTTGGCCACGTCCGATCGGCGCAATCATGTCGATGATGCGGCCGGTGATGTTTTCTTCTCCGCGCATCTCGCGCTCGAGCGTCATTACCCGGTTTGGGTGCAGCGGCGTCAGGTTTTCAAACAGGATCTTGTGCTTGGACGCCTCCGGCGGTTCGCCGTTGACCTTGTCCACCTTGACCAGCGCGAAGTAGCGCTCGCCATCCTTGGGGGTCCGCACTTCGCCTTCGATCGAATCGCCGGTATGCAAATTGAAGCGGCGGATCTGCGAAGGCGAAATATAAATGTCGTCAGTCGAGGCCATGTAGCTGGCGTCCGGCGAGCGCAGAAAGCCAAAGCCGTCTGGAAGCACTTCCAGGGCGCCATCACCAAAGATCTGGTCGCCGGACTTTGCGCGCTTCTTGAGGATCGCGAACATCAACTCCTGTTTGCGGAGCCGGGCTGCGTTTTCAATATCGAGGCCAATGGCCATTTCCAGCAGGGCGGAGACGTGTAACGCCTTCAGTTCAGATAAGTGCATAAGCTTGAGTCCCGGGACGGGATTGAATTGGTGGGGGAGGGAACTGCGGAGGTGGGGCGTTGTTCAGTGAGAGCGACAGGCACGCGGCAATGCGGGAGCATCGCCGGCCTGGTTTTTATATGTTGCTATCGATGAAGGAGGTCAATTGGCCTTTGCCCAGCGCGCCTACTTTCTGCGCTGCGACGACACCGTTCTTGAACAGGATAAGTGTCGGTATCCCGCGGATGCCAAACTTCGCCGGCACCGCCTGGTTGGCGTCAACGTCCATCTTTGCGATCTGGATCTTGCCGTCATATTCCTTCGCGACTTCTTCCAGGATTGGGGCAATCATTTTGCAGGGGCCGCACCACTCTGCCCAAAAATCGACCAGAACCGGCTTGTCCGATTTAAGCACGTCGGAGTCAAACGAGGAATCGGTAATGTGTTTAATGTTTTCGCTCATGGTTTACTCATTTGAGGGAGTAGGAAGGATCTGGCGCCGGTGCGGGATTCGCTTCGTTGCCGGACCGCGCAGCCGCGTTCAGAAGAGAACCTGGAGATGAGGACCAAAGTCGCCCAATTCAAGTTCTGGAACGGTCAGGCAAGAGGGTCTGCGGCGGGAATGGACCAAATCATAACCGATTTTTAAATACAGGGTTACCTGCAAGACGCTTATGTGCGGGATTTAAAAACGGATTGCAGCGGCCCGGATACAAAGCCGGGTTCTATCCAGCAGGAGAAGCTGCACCGGCAGCGGCACGACCCTATAGCGCCGGGCGGCAGGCGGGACTACAAGCAGCGTAGGACAAGTTCGGGAAGGCAGACGGCATTGACGGTGCTCAAGGTAACGCGACTTCGATCCTTTAGTGTTGTCATCTGGACTACAGGAACCGGTCAACCCAAAGTGCACCTCGTCGATATCACGATGTTCTATCCCGCTGAAACAGGCGGGGTGGCGACCTATATCGCGGCGAAGGCGCGCTGGCTTTCGCGTCATACGCGCATTGACCATTCCGTTGTATCGCCAGTCGCCGGAAAAGACAGCAGCGAGTCCTCGTTCATAGGCTTGCGCAGCGTGGCTATCCCGTATAGCAAGGGATATCGTCTGCCGTTATCGGTCGAAGCCGGGGCACGTGCCTTGCGACGTCTACAACCTGATTTGATCGAGGTCGGCGATCCTTATCATCTCGCATGGGCCGCCCTTCGCGCGCAGCGCCAGCTGAGCGTGCCGGTCGTTGGCTTTTACCACTCGGATTTGCCGCTGGTAGTGGGCCAGCGCTTTGGTCGCGCGGCCAGGAAGGTCGCTGCTCACTATGTATCAAACCTTTATCGCCGGTTTGACCTCGTGCTGGCGCCGAGCCAGGTGGTGGTCGAACGGCTCGACGAGCTCGGCATCAATCATGTGCGACGCCAGCCGCTTGGGGTCGATACGGAGGTGTTTTCGCCGGCTGGCCGCGATAATCGACTGCGTGCGCGTCTCGGCCTGCCGGAGGCGACCAGGCTGCTGATTTACGCCGGCCGCTTTACCCGCGAAAAGAATTTGCCAAACCTGGTCGAGGCAGTCGAGCGCCTCGGCGATCCCTACCACCTTCTGCTGGTGGGCAGCGGCGAGGCCATCACAGGTTCTCGCCACATCACCTGCATCCCGTTCCAGCGCGACACCAGGGCGCTGTCGACGTTGATATCCGGGTGCGACATCCTGGTTCATCCCGGCGGCCAGGAAACCTTCGGACTGGTGGTGCTGGAGGCCATGTCCTGCGGCGTGCCCGTGCTTGGGGTGCAAGCAGGCGGTGTCGCCGAACTGGTGAACAAGGACACCGGCATGCTGGTCAAGCCGGACAGCGCCGGCGCGCTCGCAGAAGGCATTGAAGCCTTGTATCAGACAGACCTCAGTGTGCTGGGCGCCAATGCGCGCCGCAAAGTCATGCAGCATTACGACTGGAACATCGTCATTCCGCAATTGATCGCCCAATACGGCAATCTGTTTGCAGCCGGCCAGCGCGCCGAACTTGACCCTGGAAGGGACTACGCGATTGACTAGGCAGGCAACAGGGACGGAGGTCGGCCGAAGCCACGTAGCCGACAAGACGCGGGTCCGCGATCTTTGCGTGTCGATCCACGACGTATCGCCCACCACATGGCCGCAGTGCGAGACCCTTCTCAAGGCGATAAGGGAAGTCGCCGACATACCGGTCACGCTCCTGGTCGTGCCCGCCTACCATCACCTAGCCGCAGGCGACAGCACCGACTACGAACGCATGCTGCAAAACCGGCTGCAGGCGGGCGACGAGCTGGCGCTTCATGGCTACACCCACCTCGATGAAGCCATCGCGCCGACTCGCTGGCGTGACTGGTATGCGCGCCGCATCTACACGCAGTGCGAAGGTGAATTTTCTGCCTTGGACTGCACCGAAGCGAAACAGCGGCTTCGTTGGGGACTGGAGTGGTTCGCCGAACGTGGCTGGCCGGTACAGGGATTCGTTGCGCCAGCATGGCTACTTTGCGAAGGCTCATGGCAGGCGTTGCGGGAGTCGTCATTTGACTATACGACTACCATCAGCCGCTTCTATTTTTTGCCGCAGCAGCGCTCGCTGTTTTCGCCGAGCCTGGTGTATAGCGCCCGCAGCGGCTGGGGCAGTGCGCTGTCCCGCGCCGGCAATACCGTATCGGCGCACGCAATGCATGGCGCCCCCCTGATCCGGCTCGGTTTGCACCCGGCCGACGTGCGTCATCCAGAAACGATACGCCACATGCAGCGGCTGCTTGCGAACCTGTTGTCGACGCGCCGCGCGCGTACCAAGGCCGACTTCGCGCGTAACTGGTGCGGTGTACCGGACCGTGATCGGGAGAGCGCCCTGGAGGGCGTCGCAATCAGCACACCGTGACGTCGGCCTCAAGCCACCGGAGGTGTGGCTGCATGGCACAAGCGGGTCAAGTCTGCTCTGCAAACCGTGGTTACGGTTGACGACAAAACGGTTGCCCAACTATAGTGGCAACATGATTTCCGAATTCCACGAACTCACCGAAAAGATCGATCGCCTCGCCGAAATGGCGAGCGCGTTGCGCCGTGAAAATGCCGCACTCCGCATGCATGTAACAACGCTTGAGGCGGAAGGCAGCGAGCTGTCAAGGCGTATGGCGGAAGCGCAGAGGCGGATTGCCGCATTGCTGGAAAAACTGCCGGCGCCAGCGCCAGCTACGCAGCCAGATGAGGAAACCGCATGAGCCAGCTTGATGTCACCATCATGGGTCAGGCCTACAAGCTGGCTTGCAAGGAAGGCGAGGAGCAGGCGCTGCAGGAAGCAGTGAGCTACGTCGACGGGCACATGCGGGCAATTCGGGATGCGGGCCGCGTGAAGGGAAACGATCGGATTGCAGTCATGGCGGCGCTCAGCGTTGCCGCGGAACTGCTTGCCACCAAGTCACCGGAAGGCCCGTTGTCTGGCATGACGATGTCGGAAGTGAAGCATAAAATTACCTGCATGCACGCCGCGCTGGATGAGGCGCTTGCCCCTCAAGAAAACCTGTTCTGAAAGTGCTTAAAACTGTTTGACATGAGATTCGTTTGGGGTAGACTAACTTCTCCTGCCGTGTTCGCTATTGTCATATATTCCTTGAACCATTTATGTGCATAGGCTGCGGAATTTTGTTTGATGGGAGTGCGCGTCGCTAGTCCGACGAACCCGAAATTGAACTAACTGTGGCCGCCTTGAACCTCGTGGTTCGGGATGCCGGCAAAGCGGCATTGGCGGGACTTGATACTGTGGCGGCTGCATGAAAATGCGGCCGCTTTTTTTTGTTGCGAAGCGTGCCAGCACGGGTTTCCAATACGTCTGTCGGACCCGGACCGCAACGCTGGTTCGAACTGTTTAACTCCTGATCTGCAACCCGGAATACGAGCCCGACTTGGGCCCGAAACCGAAATCGGAGTTGGAAGGGTGCAGGGCTCCGGTCTGTTCGCCTGCTTGCGTCCCGAAAAAAGGGGCAGCGCTTCACATTGCCGGGTGAGGACAACAACGAAGCATGCACTACTGGCTAATGAAATCCGAACCCGAGGACGTCAGCATTGACGACGCTCTCGCCGCGCCAAATCACACGGTAGCGTGGACCGGCGTACGCAACTATCAGGCGCGCAACTTCATGCGTGACGCAATGCAGGTCGGCGACGGTGTCCTGTTCTACCACTCCGGTGGCTCCAACCCGGGGATTGCAGGCGTTGCCGAGGTCGCGAGTACCGCATATCCGGACCCGACCCAGTTCGACCCCTCCAGCAAATATTACGATCCCAAATCACGTCCGGAAGAACCGCGCTGGATGCTGGTCGATGTGAAGGCGTTGCGGCGGACGCGTTACCTCAGCCTCGGTGAGTTGCGTGACCATCCCGACTTGGCCGACATGCTTTTGCTGAAGCGCGGCAACCGGCTCTCGATTACTCCGGTGACTAGCGCGCATTGGCGGATACTCTGCAAGCTCGCGGCGAGCTGACTTGTAAGCCCGTTGCACTGCAACGGTCGACCGTTTACGTCGGCTTGAAGTCCTGGCGCAGCAAGTTTTTTTGCACCTTGCCCATCGTATTGCGTGGCAGGTCTTCCACGAAATGCACGCGCTTCGGAATCTTGAAATTCGCAATGCTCAATTTGAGCTGGGCGATGATGCCGGACTCCGTCAAGTTCGCCCCTGGCTTGGGCACGATCACCGCAGTAACCGCTTCGCCAAAGTCGGCATGCGGCACGCCGATCACCGCGGATTCCGCCACGCCGTCTATTTCATCCAGCAAGGTCTCGATCTCCTTGGGATACACGTTATAGCCGCCGGTAATGATCAGGTCCTTGCTGCGTCCAACGATAGAAATATAGCCTCGCTCGTCAATGCGCCCCAGGTCTCCGGTCTTGAAATAGTGATCCGACGTGAACTCTTCCGCCGTCTTTTCCGCCATGCGCCAGTATCCCTGGAACACGTTCGGCCCTTTGACCTGGATGTCGCCGACTTCGCCTGTAGCACAGGGGTGACCATCAGCGTTGACGATGCGTACCGACACACCAGGTAGCGGAAAGCCGACCGTCCCCCCAATTCGTTCTCCATCGTACGGATTCGACGTGAGCATGATGGTTTCGCTCATGCCATAACGCTCGAGAATCGTGTGGCCGGTTCGCGTCTGGAAATCGCGGAAGGTTTCTGTCAGCATGGGCGCCGATCCGGAAATGAACAGCCGCATGGCGCTGCACAATGTGGCGTCCAGGCCTGGGTCCGACAGCAGGCGCACGTAGTATGTCGGCACGCCCATGAAAACGGTCGATCTTGGCAGCTGCCGGATGACTTCGGGGTTGTCGAACTTCGACAGGAAAATCATCTTGCTGCCATTTAACAGCGCGCCATGCGAGGCCACGAAAAGGCCGTGCACATGGAAGATTGGAAGCGCATGCAGCAGGACATCGCCTGGCTGCCACTGCCAATAATCCTGCAGCACGATGGCGTTGGAAGCAAGATTGCCGTGGCTTAGCATGGCGCCTTTGCTGCGTCCGGTTGTGCCGGACGTGTAAAGAATTGCCGCCAGTTCGTCTGCCGTTTTCTTCACCGTGGAAAATTGGTCGGACTGATGGGCCGCGCGTTCCAGCAGCGAGCCGGCATTGCGTCCATTACGGATCTCGTGCAGCGTGAAAACATGCCGCGTTCCCGCCTTGAAGGCGATCTGTGAAACCCACCCAAAGTTGGACGGGGAACAGACCACCACCGCGGGCTCTGCATTGCCCACGAAGTACTCAATTTCGGCGGCCCGATAGCCGGTGTTCAGCGGCAAAAAGATATACCCCGCTCGAATCGTGGCCAGATAAAGCATCAGCGCTTCCGGCGACTTTTCCACTTGCACCGCGATGCGGGAATCATCGGGCAAGCCAAGACTCTTCAGCAGGTTGGCAATCTTCGCTGTCGCGCGATCGAGATCGTCCCAGCTGTAGTAGAGGCCTTCCTGCGTCTCGATACAGCAGGCACTTCGATCTTCGGGGAACCGCGATTCAAACAGCGCATAAAGATTCGCGTTGCCAGCGTTGCGAGGGTTGGGAGCGTTGCCAGTATTGCCAGTATTGCGATCGGCCTTCGCATCGCGGTCAGGATTGGCGTCGCGGTCTGTAAGGGCGGGCAGAGAATGCATGTCGGTCATGTAATGTGTGTCATTGGTGGCGCGGGTTTGCCGACGCCTTGGCCTTGCCGTCGTTGCGGTAGGCGACAACAATCAGAATAATGCCAAGGACAATCATCGGCAGCGACAGCATCTGTCCGGCCGAGATTGTGATGCCGGCGAAGCTGACTTCGTAGTCTGGTATGCGAAAGTATTCGGTAAAGAACCGGGCACAGCCATAACCGAGCGCGAATACGCCGCTTACAGCAAGGCGCGGTCGAGGCTTTCGTGCATACAGCCAGAGGATCAGAAAAAGCAGGACGCCGTCAACCAGCGCCTGGTAGATCGGTGATGGGTGGCGCGGCAGGTTGTCCACGTTCGGCCAGATCATGGCCCAGGGCAGCGAGGCATCCGCGACGCGTCCCGGCAATTCGGCGTTAATGAAATTGCCGATGCGTCCCGCGGCATAACCGAGCGGCACCATTGGTGCGATCAGGTCCATCACATCCATCAAGCGGCGCCCGTTCTTCCTTCCCCACAGGGCCATGGCCAGCATGACGCCGAGGAATCCGCCGTGAAACGACATGCCGCCTTTCCAGACTGCGAAGATTTCAAGCGGATGGCTGAAATAGTAGTCCGGATGATAGAAGAGCACCTCTCCCAGTCGGCCACCGATCACGACGCCAAGCACGCCGTAAAACAGCATGTCGTCCAGGTCTTCCCGCTTCCAGCCCTGTGCTGCAATGTGTGGCTGGCGTAGTCGCATTGTGCCCAGTCCGATGAATTGCGCGAACGCGAGCACGTACATTATCCCGTACCACCGAATCGCAAGCGGGCCGATCGACAGTGCGATCGGATTGGGCATGGGATGGATCAACATTCAGGTTTTCTTTCGCAGGAGTTCGAGGAAGGCGTGCAGCACCGGGGACGCATTGTCGTGTCGCCAGGCTATCCCAGTTTCAACCAGCGGCGTCGGGTCGGACAAGGCTCTGTACTCGACGCCGGGCCGCTTCAAATTAGACACGGATTGTGGCACAAGCGCGATGCCCATGCCCGCCGAAACCAGTCCCACGATAGTTTGCATTTGTATCGCCTCCTGCCCGATGTGCGGTGTCAGCCCGGCAGTCTGGAAGCACGACAGAATGGCATCATGCAGCGCGGGCGCAATGCGACGCGGGAAAATAATGAGCGGAAGTTCAGACAGCGTGGACAGCGCGACCGGCTGCTTGCCACGCGCCAGCAAGCCCTGCGGCGCCGCGAGCACCAACGGTTCTGCAATCACCGGCACATAGGAAAGCTCTGCCTTGAGCCGGTCTGGCAATGGCGGAATAAGCAGGCCAACGTCGATTCGTCCATCGGCGAGTTCATCAAGCTGCACGTCGCTGGTTGCCTCGCGCAGATCAATCTGCACCTGCGGATAGCGTTGACGAAAATCGCGCAGGAATGTGGGCAGTACGCTGTAATCCGCCGTCGAGACGAACGACAACGCAAGCCTGCCCGATTCGCCAGCCGCAGCGCGACGCGCGATGGCCGGCAAAGACTGGGCGAACTGAAGCAGACGCTGGATCTGCGGCAGCAGCGCGACGCCTGCCGGCGTCAGCGCGACACTGCGCCGCGTTCGGTTGAACAGCAGGGTGCCAAGTTCCGCCTCAAGCCCCTGGATGGTTTGAGACAGTGGCGGTTGCGTCATGTGCAGGCGTGCCGCGGCACGGCCAAAGTGCAGTTCTTCTGCCAGCACGACGAAATAGCGCAGCTGTCGCAACTCCATGGGATGCCCGTCTCCTGTGATATGCAAAAAGAATCAATAGAATGGGAATGATATATTTGACAGGCAGCGCCGCGCAAGGCATCTTGGCGCCTTTCACCCGCATTCATTCCGCTCGCACTTTCTGGGGAGCGACCACCCACGGACCGCTTCGCGCCGCGCAGCCGACTTCATCGCCTTAATCCACGGAGACATCATGGCTTTCAATCGCCGCTCAAAAAACATTACGCAGGGCGTTGCCCGCAGCCCGAACCGGTCCATGTATTACGCCATGGGTTACGAGACCGCGGATTTTGACAAGCCGATGGTCGGCATTGCCAACGGACACTCAACCATCACGCCCTGCAATTCCGGTTTACAAAAGCTGGCCGACATCGCGATCACCGCGATCCGCGAAGCCGGCGCGAATCCGCAAGTGTTTGGTACGCCGACGATCTCCGACGGCATGTCGATGGGCACAGAGGGAATGAAGTATTCGCTGATCTCACGCGAGGTAATTTCGGACTGTATCGAGACCGCGGTGAATGGACAGTGGATGGACGGTTGCCTCGTCATCGGCGGCTGCGACAAGAACATGCCTGGCGGGATGATGGCGATGGCCCGCACCAATGTTCCCAGCATTTACGTCTATGGCGGCACCATCAAGCCGGGCAACTGGAAGGGCAAAGACCTGACGATCGTGTCCGCCTTTGAAGCGGTTGGTGAGTTCACCGCGGGCCGCATGTCGAAAGAGGATTTCGACGGCATTGAGCGCAATGCTTGCCCCTCGTCCGGATCATGCGGCGGCATGTACACGGCCAATACGATGTCATCCTCATTCGAGGCGCTCGGCCTGTCGCTCATGTACTCGTCAACCATGGCGAATCCGGACGATGAAAAAACCGGCTCCGCAGCGCAGTCCGCACGCGTGCTGGTCGAAGCAATCAAAAAAGATTTGAAGCCGCGCGACATCATCAACCGCAAGTCGATCGAGAACGCCGTCGCGCTGATCATGGCGACAGGTGGTTCCACTAACGCCGTCCTGCATTATCTGGCGATTGCCCACGCGGCTGAAGTCGAGTGGACGATTGACGACTTCGAGCGGGTGCGTCGCCGGGTGCCAGTCATCTGTGACCTGAAGCCTTCCGGGAAATATGTGGCGACCGACCTGCACCGGGCTGGCGGCATTCCGCAAGTCATGAAGCTGTTGCTCAATGCCGGCCTGATGCATGGCGATTGCATGACCATCACCGGACGCACCCTGGCAGAGGAACTGGCCGACCTGCCGGATCAGCCACGTGCCGACCAGGACGTGATCCGCACGCTGGACAAGGCGCTCTACAAGGAAGGTCACCTTGCCATCCTGAAGGGCAATCTGGCGCCCGATGGCTGCGTCGCGAAGATCTCGGGCTTGAAAAATCCTGTCATCACCGGACCAGCGCGCGTGTTCGAAGACGAGTATTCCGCGATGGACGCCATCCTGGCCGACCGCATCAAGCCCGGCGACGTGCTGGTGCTGCGTTACCTCGGCCCGAAGGGCGGCCCCGGCATGCCGGAAATGCTGGCACCAACCTCCGCCTTGATCGGCAAAGGTCTCGGCGAATCGGTCGGGCTAATTACGGATGGCCGCTTCTCTGGGGGTACCTGGGGAATGGTGGTGGGCCACGTCGCTCCCGAAGCCGCTGTTGGCGGCACGATTGGGCTTGTCAAGGAAGGCGATTCAGTCACCATCGACGCCCGCCAGCTATTGATTCAGTTGAATGTACCGGAAGCGGAAATCGCCTCCCGACGCGCAGCGTGGAAGGCGCCGGCGCCGCGTTATACGCGTGGCGTTCTGGCGAAATATGCAGCCCTGGCCACGCCTGCAAACAAGGGCGCTGTGACGGGTTAGGCGAGTGTGGTTGATGCAATGACGCGGGAGGAAGGCCGGCTACATGCCGTTCTCTCGCGACCGCGTCGAAATAACGCGCATGGCGCAGGTGCATACTGGTTTTTTGGCGGGATCAATAGCGGGCTGATTTGCAATCGCGCGTAAGTGCAGGAGGCGCCTGCCATTCGCTATAAGCGGGTTGGCAGTGCGGCGTCCGCTTTCCCCAAGGAGACAACCGTGAAACTCAGCAAATCGCAACTTGAGACTTACGAACGCGACGGCTACCTGACGCTGCCCGGACTTTTTTCGGCAGCCGAAGTTGACGCGATGAAGTCGGAGTTGCGGCGAATTCAGGACATCGACACCGACCACCTCGTCCGCGAGCGTAGCGGTGGGGTCGCCAAGACCATCTATCGCGTGCATGAGGATAACGGGCCGACCGCGTCGCCGGTCTTCCATGCGGCGTCGCGCTGCCCGCGCGTTTTGGAGCCGGCCAAAGCTGTCCTTGGCGACGAGAGCCTGTATGTCTACCATACGAAATGCAACCTGAAGACAGCGATCGACGGCTCGGTCTGGCAGTGGCACCAGGACTACGGAACCTGGCGCAAGGATGGCGTGCCGCAGCCAGCGCTAACCACTGCGCTGGTAATGCTGGACAAGCCAACCGAGCTTAACGGCTGCCTGTACTTCATCCCCGGCAGTCACAAGGTCGGCAACCTGGAACCGCGCTTCGACGATGCGACCGCGTACAAGTTTTGGGTGGTGCCGAAGGAACGCCTGCTGGACATCATGGCGAACAGCCCCGAGCCGGTCCCCATAACCGGCGAGCCAGGCACCGTGGTGTTCTTCCATCCGAACATCCTGCACGCGTCCGGCCACAACCTGTCACGTCACGACCGCTGGGCCATCTACGTCGTCTACAACAAGGTGGCGAACCGGCCGCTGGATGTCCCGAACCCGCGTCCCGACTACGTGCGCTCGACCAACTTCGCGCCGTTGCAGTTGGGCACCGACGACATTCTCGCTGCCGGCAGGGTGGCGGCATGAACGCGTTGCCGTACGCGAGTACCGCCGCGCGGGAAACTGCCACGTATTGGCCAGTGCTCAGCGCCGCCCAGATCGCGGAATACCTTGTGGTTCGTCGTCATACCGCGGTTGCGTCTGGCATGACTGGCGTGGTGCCCCGCATGACGCAACGTTCAGCGTGGGTCATCTAGCGGGACTCGTCGCCGGAGGCGTCGGAGGCCCTTTCAGTTCCACGGTATTCCCTTCTGGATCGGTGATATATACCGATGGGCCGTTTCCTTCCGCACCGACCCGCGACTCGACCTTTCCGACGTTGACGCCGCAGGATTCGAGATAGGGTCGAATCACTTCTTCGTCGAAAGGGTCGATGCGTACGCAGAAGTGATCAAGGTTCCGTCCTTCCGTGCCTGGGCCCGCTCCCCCTGCGCTTCCCAATTTTCCGGTGACGGGAACCAAGTCGATCATTGACCGCCCCGCGCGGAGCTGGACGAGGCCAAGCGCGTCGTCACGGCGTTCCACAAGACACCCCAGGACGCCGCTGTAAAACGAGATCATGTTTTCGAGGTCATGCACTCGAAGCACGAGGTGGTCTATATCGCGTATCTTGATCATGCCTAGCCCTCACGTTTTTATTCGGTTCGCGCACGGTGCGACGCCGCAGCAGTCGCAGAGATTCCAACGGCTGAGTTTAGTGCACGATACAGCCGGGGCGAGTGCTTTGCCCAGAGCGAATGCAATCCACCTTGCTCGTCCTGCTATACCGCCAGCCTTCGCATGCCATCTCGGACCACCGATGTCGATTCGCGGTTTGTTGTTCTCAACATCACTACGCATCTCAACAAACATCTTGTTGTATTGTGCTGAGGAAGTATGAGGGCGGATCCACCTTGGAAGCCATTTGCGAATGCCGGCGCGGATCGACGAACCGTCGCATGTCAATCCTCGAAGCAAAGCAATCAGACCGGGAGCAGGTGGGGATGTTCAAAGCTTCAAAGCGGCCCATACCTGCCCGCCGTCCATTGGTGTCTGATCGAACCTGCGGTGGAGCAGACCGAACCTGCGATAAAGCAGACTAACACCATGACGGCTAACAGAAGGCGACTTGGGATGCCCCGCAAGGAAATGACATTGAATACGTCGGCGGACACCGTGACACAGGCGTGCCGGTGAGAGCGGCGTCAGGCCTCATGTCGCGCTACATCATCCTGGCCTTGGCTTTGGCGGTACATCTTGCGCCGGCATTCGCCGTGGACGACCAGGGGGAAGACGCGGGGATGATCCGGCGGTCGGACATTCCCAAAGACGCACCCCGCTTTAGCGACTATGCCGCGAGGCCTTACGTCGGTGTCAACGCGGCCCCGGACCTGCGCAGCGACCCGCGTTCTCGGCGGTACCGGACGCAACTGAAAGATTGGGCGCGAGAGAAACCGAACTTCGCTGGCCACTACATCCTGGCCACATGGGGTTGCGGAACGGGCTGCACAGAAATCGCCGTCATCGACGCAATGAGTGGAAAGGTTTTTCATCCGGCCGGCGCACGTACCAATCACATCGAAGACGTCGATATTGAGGTGCTCGTGGAAGTTGAGCAAGGTACGCGCCGCGCTGACTTCGGCGCCTTGCAATATCGCGCCGACAGTCGTTTGTTAATTCTGTTCGGGACACCAGACGGCCGGGCAGAGAATAAAGGCATCTCCTATTTTGTGTGGGAGTACGAGCGGCTGAAGAGAGTGCGATTTGTCGGGAAGAATGCTTCTCCGGGAGATCACAATCCGGGAGTTCACAGATGAGAGCGGTTCATGCATGAAGCGCCGGAGGATGCGGGCCTATGCCCAAGTGTGATCTTGAGCGCTATTGCCCCGACTGCTGGATGCCGCGACTGGCGAGCCAGAGCCCCAGCGCATTTTCTGCTCCTTCGGCAGTAAAGTGCTGGGGTTGCCCAAGTCGACCTGGCCTTTAAGGAAATCGTTCAGTGCGCGTGCGCCGAGACAAAGCCAGCCGCGTTCGGCATCTTCACCTTGGGCAGGCTCGCCTTGTCCAGCACAACGTCCGCGCCAACAATGCCGTTGAGATGCAGGGTGTAGGCCGTGACGGCATACACCTCGTCCGACGTTAGGGATTGCGGCCGGTCGTGAGGCATGGAGCGGTTGATGTAGTCGTACAGCGTAGGTGCATAGGGCCAGTAACTGCCGACCGTCATGATCGGTGCGGCGCTGGCCAGACTGCCCTTGCCGCCGACCAGACGCGGCGCCGGCCCTTTCTCGCCATTCGCGCCGTGGCAGGCCGCGCAACGGGCCTCGTAGATTTGCTTGCCCTGGGCTACCGAGCCTGAGCCGGGCGGCAGGCCGGCACCGTCCGCTCGCACGTCGATGTTCCAGCCGGCGATCTCTTGCTGCGTTGCCGGCTTGCCGAGTCCGTAGCCGCCGACCCGGCTTGCTTGCTGGGTGACGCAGGCGCAAAGAAGGGCGGTGCTTGCTGCTGCCGCGAGGGCGGTTTTACGCATGGACATTGGTAACCTCTCCGGTGGTGCTGACGTTCCAGCTCTGGATGCCGTTGTAGTGGTAGCTGGAGTTCAGGCCGCGCTCGGCGACCAGTTGCGCGCGCGTCGGCTGGACTTGGCCGGATTCATCCAGCGCCCGGCTTTGGAGGATGTGCTCCCCTCCTTCCCACGACCACGGAGAGCGAAAGCGGGTGAGGGCGCGCGCGAGTACCGGGCCATCGAGTTGGGCTTCCCGCCAATTGCGTCCGCCATCGGCAGACACTTCCACTCGTTTGATCTTGCCGCGTCCGCTCCACGCCAACCCGGTGATTTCGTGGAAGCCGCGTTCGCTGATTTCTTGTCCGGCAGATGGTGACGTGATGACCGATTTCACGTCCATTTCAAACGTGAACTGCGCTGCTCTGCCATCGGACATCAGGTCTGTGTATTTCGAGGTTTCCTCACGCGTGTGGAAGGGCGCATCGCCAACCTTCAAGCGCCGCAGCCATTTCACGTTCATGTTGCCCTCGTAACCGGGCAGTAGAAGGCGCAGAGGGTAGCCCTGTTCTGGTCGCAGCATTTCGCCATTCTGGCCGTAGACCAGCATCGCATCCTCCATCGCCTTCGCCATTGGCACACTGCGTGACATCGCTGCGGCGTCGGCCCCTTCGGCGAGAAGCCAGCTTGCGCCCGGATTTACGCCGACTTCGGCCAGCACCGTGGAAAGCAGCACGCCGGTCCATTCGGCGCTGCTAAGCAGTCCATGGATATCCTGCACAGTCCCCTTGCTCACAGCTTTATACTCGCCGAAACTGTTGCCCGAGCATTCGATGAAGCAGGTGCGCGACACGGAGGGAAAGCGCATCAGATCCTTCATTGTCAGGACCAGCGGCTGGCGGACCAGCCCATGCACCATCAGCCGGTGTTGTCCGGGATCGATTGCGGGAACGCCGCCATGGTGACGCTCGAAGAAAAGCCCGTTGGGGGTGACCGTTCCAAAAAGGTCTTGCAGCGGCGTTCGGCTAGCCGTCGGAAAAGCCGCCGCTTGACCGGGCAGCTTGCGTACAACTTTCTTCTCGAATGCCGAGGGCAAACCGTAAGCCGGGTTGAGAAAGCCAGATCCCTGTTCCCGCATCCATTTCGGGACATGCGGCGGAAGGTTTTCTGCGTCGGGAGGGGTTTGTGCCAGGGCGACATCGGCGATGCTGCTGCCGGTCGCCGCGACTGCGGTCGCCGCCAGTCCGCGGGTCAGGAACTGCCGCCTGGCGCTGGGGTTGGTCGGATCCGGCGCCTTGATCTCTGAATCTGCCGCCAGTGGTGTTGCGCGTCTGTTCTTGTTCATGGCTCCGTTTCCTCACCTGTGGGATCGCGGGATCGCAGGCTGATCGTACAGTAACTTTGCCGGCGGGAGCCAAGCAGGTCGTTCGACGATGAAAAGCGAAGTCCAGGAGAATAATCCTGAGCCACCGGTCGCCTGCCGCAGCGCCGATCGAAACATCATCGCCAGTTTCCAAAGCGGCCGGGCTGTCGCTTAAGATTGAAGCGCAGAATTGAGTCGCCATGGGGCGAGACAGAGGATCAACTGGAAATGGTATGCGCTTCCAAGGGAAGATAACAAGCTGGAAGGACGATCAAGGGTTCGGGTTCATCACGCCGAACGGTGGTGGCCCACAAGTATTCGTTCACATCAAGTCGCTATCCAGCCAAAGGCGCCGTCCTTTGGGAAATGAAATCGTCACTTATGAATTGACGATGAATGGAAAGGGGCAACCACGGGCCGAGAACGTCGCCTTCGTGCGGGATGGAGCCTTAAAGGGAAGGTCGCAACGCAAGGGAGCAGGTTCCCTCTGGTTCGCTGCAGCCTTTCTCGCGTTTGTCGCTGGCTCTGCCCTCGCTGGCAAGATGCTACCAGTGGTCTTCGGTCTCTATCTGGGCGCCAGTGCAGTAACGTTTGTCGTTTACGCTTTCGACAAGTCGGCTGCCAAGAGTAATCGGCAGCGAACAACTGAAAGGACACTACACCTGTTCAGTCTTGCCGGTGGCTGGCCGGGTGCTCTTTTTGCGCAGCGCCTGCTTCGACACAAATCCAGTAAAGAATCGTTCCAGATGAGGTTCTGGTTCACTGTCGTACTCAATTGCGGCATTTTCGGTTGGCTGCTTACGCCCTTCGGCTCCAGGGCTCTGCGCATGGTGCTGGGATTACCATAAGTGTGCGAGAGCGGATCGAGCGAAGGAAAGTGAAGCGCTTATTAATAAAATCGCCTAATTCAGCAGGCATCAATGAGCGGTACGCGCTTAAATCTCGATGGTAGGGAAGACTCGCACGACCGCGTCTACCAGCGCCGTGCCCTGAGGCGAATGAGAATCCGTCTCCGCCCATGTTCAGCCGCCGCATCAGTCACACGCGGTTCAGACCTGGATGCAGATCATCGGGCATCGATGTGGCCGAGCAGTTCCTGTGATGCCTCTGCATCGCGCCGCTCAATTGCCACCGCCGCAGCATTGCTCTTTTCCTTCGGGACGGGTGGCGTTCCAGAGAAATGCTCCAGCAGGTTTCGAGCGACGACATCGGGAGCCTCTACCATCAGCCAATGGCCGCCATCCGGAAATCGCCTGACGCTTTGCGCGCCGAAACGGTATGCATACTGGCTGTCAATATAGGTGTCGCGGTCGCCCCACAGAACTAGCGACGGCACGGTCGCAGTCAATGCGCGCAGTCGAGTATCCCAGTCGTGAAAAATCACCGGATCGAGCCCGCGATAAATCCGCAGCACCATCTTGCGGACAGGGCGCGTGAATTTGCTATAGGTAGCGCTAAGATACTCATTGCTCGGTTTGGCCGATCCCCAGTTTGCAAGTATGGAGCGGGCAAGGCCGGACCTGGAGGTGAGAACCTGTAGCAGTTCGCCCAATACCGGGGTGCGGCAGATACGCCCATAGCGGTGCCACCGGTACTCGGATTGGAAAACGGTATTCATGATTGTGATGCTTTTTACCTTGTCTGGATTACGCACGGCCCAAGCCAGACCGAACGGTCCTCCAATGTCATGAACGACCAAGTGAACAGGTTCGCCGATACCGACCGCAACAAGAAAGGCGTCCACGAATTCAGCCATGCCTTCAAGGCTGACTTGAAATTCAGCCGGGATTCCCGACCGACCAAAACCCGGAAGGTCCGGTACCAGGCAGCGGTAGGCGCTGCTCACCGTGTGTGTGACATCGTTCCACACTCCACCAGAGTCGGGAATGCCGTGCAAAAAAAGTGCTGGCTCTCCTTCTCCTGTATCCGAATAGCTTATTTTTGCCTTTTGAACGTCTACAAACATATCAGCACTCTTCAATTTTGAAGTGCAGTGGGTTGCACCGTCACCATAAACAGCGTCAGGCATATTGAGCTTCGCCATTGCCCAGCGACCAGTTTTCTTTTTTCACCTCGATCAGATTAATGAATACATCTTCGCGGCGCAGCCCCAGGCGCTCATGTAAACCATCCGCCAAAGCTTTGTAATACGACTTCTTAAGTTCCAATGTCGCCCGCCCCTCGTTTAGCGTGATTTGGATGATGATCGCGTCGTCGCTTCTGTGAATGCCGAAGTAGGTCGGGTCAATCACCATGTCTTCGGCCAGGTGTTCAGAAATCACGTGGAATCGGTTGCCCTTCGGAACATTTAGTATGTTAATCGTCGTGTCATACACAACGTCACTAATAGCACGGCGATATTCATCGGACTTGCCTTGTGGAACATCGATGCGAACGAGCGGCATGAGTAATCTCCTGATGGAATTGGAAAGTCGTTGGTGTTGGTTCGAAAGTCTGCGTCATGCTCAGGTCATCAACGAATGACTATCACCCAGGCATGTTGCGGGTACGGCGAGCACCCGACAACTGATTTTTATTGCGGCATGGAATAGAATAACTATTGATGAAAAATCTCCCACCGCTCCGGTCATTGGTCGCTTTCGAGGCTGCGGCAAGGCGCCTGAGCTTTGCACAAGCCGCTGACGAGCTTCATGTGACGCCGGGCGCTGTTGGGCAACTGATCCACAAGCTCGAAGAGTGGCTTGGAGTAAAACTATTCTATCGGGAGGTGCGAAAGGTCTCTTTGACTGAAGCCGGCGCCGCTTATTTTGGGCGAATCAGTACCGCCCTGGGGCAGATTTCCCACGCCAGCACAGTGCTCAAGCAGCGCAGACACAATGAGGTACGAATATCAATGCCCCCAAGCTTCGCAAGGAAGTGGTTTGTTCCTCGCATGGCTCGATTCATGGACCTTTATCCTGATATCGCCTTGCATATTGATACGAGTGCGGTCTTGGTGGATTTTGACAAAGAACCGACCGACATTGTGATCAGACATTTCAAGGCGCAGGAGAGTAGCAAACTCGATATTGAATTGCTTTTTCTTGACGAGCTGCGGGTCTATTGCAGCCAGAAATATTGCGAAAAACTGGAATTGAAACAGCCGCAAAATTTTGCAAAAGCGACTCTTCTGGCGACCACAATCAATCCACATTGGGTGCGCTGGCTCCTGCAATTCACCAAGTTGTCGGATCGGGAAATTCGTGAGATCCCCACCATTAACTTTGATGCATCCCATCTCGCAGTGGATACTGCCAAGCGCCATCAAGGCGTCGTGCTGACCACCGCGCCGCTGGTGGAGCATGAAATTGAGAGTGGCGAGTTGATTGAGCCGTTTGAAGGCCGGCTTCCTGTGGATGAGGGCTACTTTCTGGTTGGCCCCAAAGGCTCCTTTGCGCTCGGTGGCGCAGTAGAGTCCTTGAGGGTCTGGTTGAGACAAGAGTGTCGTGCAAGTCACTAGACGCTTCATGCGGGATAGCCAAACCAGAAGCGCCATTGACAGGTAGATGCTTATACGCCGAGGCGATCCTGTACTGATGCGTCATCTTTTGCTGCTTCGTCGACTTTCAGGGAACGGAAAGCGTTTTGCTGCTCGCTTTGCACTGCCAACGTGACGTACAGGCTGGCGTCCAGGTACACAGACGTTGTCACTCGCCGGACTTAGGGGCGAATCCGGTTTGCGTCGGTCGCACCAAAAAGCTACTTGAGGCTTTTCCGCACCCGGTCCCTGCGCGCCTTGTCGGTCTCGTCGTGCGCCTTGCGCTTGTCCATGCCAAACATCTTCTCAAGGAACTCGAACCAGATAAATGCGAAGGCAAAGAGGCCGACGACCCACCACCACGACATGCCGGCAAAAGGTCCGACTTCGAAGTATCGAACGATGGCGAGAAGGACAACGGCGAGAATTAGCGGCATGCTTGCTCCTGGGAACTTCAAGCCAGCATATTGTGAACTGCTGTAACGGTCAATCGCCAATGCCCGTCCAAATGGTACCTTCGACTCCTGTGATGCCACTCGGAATTGAACAATGTCGTTTTCGAGTTAGAATCGTCCCGTCATTAACGTGGAGAAAGCAATGAAACGCTTGTTGTTCATCGGTCTGGCAGTTAGCGCATTTGTCTCGAATGCGGCGATGGCGAATGCAGACCTCGCCAAGGAAAAAAACTGCATGGCATGCCATGCGGTGGGCAACAAGGTTGTCGGCCCCGCATACAAGGACGTCGCGGCCAAATACGCTGGTCAAAAGGACGCCGAAGCCAAGCTGACGCAAAAGATAATCAAGGGCGGTAGCGGCGTTTGGGGCCCCGTGCCGATGCCGGCGAACACGCAGGTAAGCGAAGCCGAAGCGCGCACACTGGTCAAGTGGATCATGAGCCTGAAATAAGGAAAGACAGGCCGAACCTCATGTTTGGGTCAAAAAAAATAGCGCTTCAAATGAAGCGCTATTTTTACGTGTGCGCCCAGCTTGGGCGCACTCCTGTGGGTGAAAGTCCCGCCGCGAGCTGACCACAGTGAGCGAAGTGAAGCGCAACTGCATGAGGGCAACCGAGT
Source organism: Herminiimonas sp. (assembly GCA_028292265.1). Classification (GTDB taxonomy): domain Bacteria; phylum Pseudomonadota; class Gammaproteobacteria; order Burkholderiales; family Burkholderiaceae_D; genus JAQGMR01. The sequence goes on along the minus strand of JAQGMR010000013.1, from coordinate 130,848 downwards.
GTGGAAAGGAAGCGTGGAGCATAAATCATGAGCCGATGGACAAGAACCGCATAGAAGGCGCTGCCGATCAGGGCGAGCGGGCATGTTTCCGCGAAGCTCTTGTGGTCAAGGAGAGGCGGCGTAGATGCGGCGGTTGTGTGATGAAGGAGTGCGGCCCTTACCTGGGGACGCCCCGCCTTATGCCTGAAAGGGCGACGGTGAGAACCGGAGCGGGGTCTCAGCAGAGGTCATAGTAGTCGGAGGTAGCGCCGGGAAGGCTCGACCCCTCTGACGAAGGACCGAACGAGTAGGAGTGAATCCGATATGTCGATGCAGAAAGCACCGCGTCAGATGCCCGCTCACGCGGGACGGGAGGCCGTAGGGCAAGGTGAAGCCATGCCCGATGCTTTCAGCGACGAAGCGTTCCGCCCGCGACATGCCACCGGAGACACGGGGTCAGCGCTGCTGCAAGCGGCGCTGACGACAGAGAACCTGCGGCGGGCGTTCAAGCGGGTACGGGCCAACAAGGGAGCCGCTGGCGTGGACGGGCTGGATATCAACCAGACCTCACTCCATCTGGTGACTGCGTGGCCGCGCATCCGGGAACAACTGCTGGCGGGGACGTACCGGCCCAGTCCGGTGCGTCGGGTGACGATCCCGAAGCGCGACGATGGCGAGCGCGAGCTCGGCATCCCGACGGTGACGGATCGGCTGATCCAGCAAGCACTGCTACAGGTGCTGCAACCGATACTTGACCCCACCTTCAGCGAACACAGCTACGGCTTCCGACCGGGCAGGCGTGCGCACGACGCGGTGTTGGCCGCGCAATCGTACGTCCAGTCCGGTCTGAGGGTCGTGGTCGACGTTGACCTGTCCAAATTCTTCGACCGGGTCAACCATGACATCCTGATCGACCGTCTACGGAAACGTATCGATGACGCCGGAGTGATCCGCCTCGTCCGTGCCTATCTGAACAGCGGCATCATGGACCATGGCGTTGTGCACGCGCGCGACGAGGGAACGCCGCAGGGCGGTCCGCTGAGTCCGTTGCTTGCCAACGTGATGCTCGATGAAGTGGACAAGGAACTGGAACGGCGCGGCCATCGCTTCGCGCGCTACGCCGACGATGCGAACGTGTATGTGCGCAGCGTGCGGGCGGGCGAGCGTGTGATGGCGCTGCTGCGGAATTGCTATGCCAAGTTGCACCTGTTGGTCAACGAAGGAAAGAGCGCTGTGGCCAGCGTCTTTGGTCGCAAGTTCCTCGGTTACAGCCTGTGGGTGGGGCCGGGACGCGAAGTCAAACGCAAGGTGGCCGACAAGGCGCTGAGCACGTTCAAGCAACGCATCCGCGAGCTGACCTGCCGTTCCGGCGGGCGCAGCATGGCGGACGTGGTGCAACGACTTCGGTCTTATATGCTGGGATGGAAGGGGTATTTCCAATTAGCGCAAACCCCAAGGGTATGGCACAAACTCGATGAATGGCTACGTCACAGGCTTCGGGCCATCCAGCTCAAGCACTGGAAACGCGGATCAACCATGCATCGGGAATTGCTCAAGCTTGGGGCTACGCCGTCGGTGGCAAAGCAAGTGGCGGCCAACAGCTGCTGCTGGTGGCGCAACAGCGATAGACTCGTCAAAACAGTGCTGACAATCGACTATTTCGACCGACTTGGAGTGCCACGCCTGTCTTGACCTCAACTGCTCGAACCGCCCGGTGCGGACCCGCACGCCGGGTGGTGTGGCAGGGGAGCGGCCCGTCAGGACCGCCCCCTATGCCGATTTGCGGTCGGCGGGTAGTCCGACGCGGTGGCCGGCTGATTCAAAGTTCCCGTCGTGCTGGTCGAAGAGTCATGGGCCGCAGTGCAACGAAGGCATGGAAGCAAGAGTACCGGACTTGTTTCTCAACCCTTCGATCGGCAATCGTTGACCGGCGTTCTTCGACTCGCGATCCGACCCACCAGCAAGCACGGCACTCATAAAGCAAGGTAGTCGGCGCCTCCCGCCCCACCATGCAAACAAGGCAGGGACATGAATGTCGCTGCCTTGTTTTTTTCTGCATCAGACTTCGAGCGGCGATCCGGCCGAGCCCGCAAGCGCGGCCGTGATGTCGCCTATCGCGTGCCAGTCACTTCGACATCCACGCGACGATCAGGCTGAAGGCAAGCGATCAATTGCTTTGTTGGCTTGGTTCCCTTGCATTCGCCAGGCTTGGTCACCGGGTCTGATCCATTGACGCCCTTTGCGGCGATCTTGGCAGCCGGGATGCCAGCGTTTTGGACCAGGTATGCTTTGACTGCATCTGCGCGACGCGCTGACAGTTTCAGGTTGTAGGCATGCGAGCTGATCCGGTCTGTGTGACCCGTGACCGAAATGCGATCGAAGTCGGTGCCCTTCAGGTCACTTGCGAACTTGTCGAGAGCCTGTCGGCCCGAGGGTTTCACATCCGATTGGTCAAAGCCGAACAGCGAGTCCGCGGAGAAGCTGACTTTCCTTGGTGCCGGCGGAGCGACAGGCTGCGGCGGTGGCGGTGGCGGAGCCTCGACGACTGGCTGCGGCGCGGCGGCCATCATGACCGGCTCAGGCGCGGCGGCGCGTGGCGCGGGTGGTCGTCCCCCGAATCGGTAGACCAGGCCGACTGACACCAGATTGATGTCGCCACGATTGCCAACGGCGTCGTTGACCCGGTAGCGTTCCACCTCTCCCCGCATGGCAAGCGCCTGCGTCAGTTCATATTGCACGCCGAGCCCCAACTTGTAGTTGGCTTCGCGCCGGGAGGGATTGGGGTTCAGTACATTGACGGCGCCAGTGCCGCTGAAGTTGTCTTTCGCTTCAGCGTAGGCCACGCCCGCACGTGCAAATGCGGAAAACTTTTCGGTGATGGGCAGGATGCCGACAAGGTCCAGATTCAGGCCGCGCATGCGGGTGTTTCCGCTCAGCGTGCCAGCCGGTGCGGTGTTGGCGGTAAAGCCGAATTTGCCGAGGTCGAAGTAGCCGCCTTCCAGAGCGAAGTTGCGATTTATCTGATACCCGCCATACAGCTTGTAGCCAGTGGAGCGGTCATCGTCGTTGATGGAGGTCGTAGCAAGTCCGCTCGCCTGCAACCCGCCGGTGATGCGGGCGTCGTCAATCTTTGCGCGCGACTGGCCGACATTCGCGCCGGCATACCAGCCGGCTTCCTGTGCCATGGCAAAGGGCGTAGCCGCGATCGCAAAAGCGACGAGGCCGAATGTTCCTGATGCTCTGGATAATTTCATGATGTTTCCCGCTATAAGTTTGGTGGTGAAAGCGGCTGGCGCCGCATGCACGTTGTTCTGTCACGGCCTGGCCGGCGCCCGTGAGCGCCGCCAGGCTGTTTAGCCGTTGCCGGCGTTGTTGTTACTTGCAGGTCGCGGGCGCATTCACGTTGCCCGGAACGGAGACCACGTTGTTGCTAAAGACGAGCGCGCCAGCAGTGAACGCGCCGCCAAGCAGCCTGCCGCAAGACGTCGCACCAGCTTTCATCGTCACGCTAGCCGATGCCAGGATGTTGCCCTGCCATTCGGCGCTGGTGTCCAACGTCGCCGACGAGCCTGCCTGCCACCACACATTCGAAGCTTTGGCTCCATTGATCAACAGGATGCGGGTGTGTGCAGCAGGTGCGGCAGCGCCGGCAGCTGCGCCCACGGTGCTGGACGACTGGAATACAAACACTGCGTCCGGATTGCCCTGTGCATCGAGGGTAAGGTCGTTGGTAACCATGATCGACGTGATGGAGTTATAGACGCCCGGGAAGAACAGGTTCTGCCCAATGACCATTGCGCTGCCAGCAGGTGCGCCCAGGCCGGTTGGCGCGGCGATGGGTATGCCACCTCCGAGCGAACCTGCAGCGGGTGGGCCAGCCGGCGGCGTAATACTGAGGAAGGCTTTTTTCAGGTCGGCGACAACCGCATCTGCAGTTGTGGTGTCCGGAAACGTCGGGGTGATGACCTTGCCGTTGATGGTCGGTGCCACGGGGGTGCAAGCTCCAAACCCGCCAAGGTTATCGACCGCTATAGCGTTGCAGGTAGCGGTCGGGTTCAAGACAGCATCGCCATTGATGATCGTGGCGCCGATGTTGGTGACGCCCGCTGTGGCCGCAATGCCAAAGGTTGAGGCACGTCCAAGGTTGATGGGCGCGAGTCCGACACCTGGCAGCGCAGCAGTCTTGAAGTTCCATGCGTAGTTGCAGCCAATCGGTGTGCCCGCAGCGCTTTTCACGGCGCCTTGGATGACAGCCGTGTAAGCGGTGCCAGGAAGCAGAGTGGAAGACGTTGTCAGCGTCGCGACGCTGGTTGCTGCGTTATAGTTGATCGAGGCCGGTACCAGCGCTGCGCCGCCGACCGGGGCCAGTGTGAATGTGGTGGCATCGATGGACGCGGGATTCATGGCGAGACTGAAGGTAGCGCTGACTGCCTTTCCGCCGGCGGCGACGCCGTTGGTGCTGGTTGTCACGAACTGGTTGCCGCTGGTCGGATCAGACTGGGTCACCGTCGGAATCGTCGCGCTTGCGTTCGCTACGCACGCTGCTCCCGGTGCGATGGCCCCGGCCGGAGGATTGAATGACAGTCCGCCGCCTGCACCTGCGCCAACGCCCGTGCCCAGGATCGGATCTTGTCCGCCGCCGCATCCCGCCAGTGCCGCGCCGAACGCCAATGCGATGCCCCAGCCCAGAACTCTGGAATGGCTCGTTGATTTCTTCATTTTGTTTGCCTTTTTTAGCGGTAAGCGAAAATTCGTGGTCGCGTGGCGGGCGCCCCTGGGCGACCGCTGCTGTGCATATGCGGATGTGTACAGCTTCACGTGAAGCGAGTATCGGTTTTGGTAGCGGGGCAGGTCCGTGCGCTGCCGAACGTTCGTGCAGCAAAGCATGAATTTTCTGCACGTTCCGCAACAGTGGCATTTCGACAAAAGGCGGAGTCGCCGACCAGGTGTCGGGAGAATGAACCGGCCGTGGATGGCCGATTGATACTGCGAGGGGCGCGTCGATGTTGCGCCGCTCAGGCGGCGCGCGCTACAGGATCATGCCCATGGGCGCATGGGCTGACGCGTCATGCGCTGGTGCTTGGCGGGGATGGCGGCCCTGCAAACTTCCTATTTCATCCACGGCCCGCAAGCGCTGGGCCGTTGGCCAATCGCTGTGACGCAATAGCTGACCTCGCCGGTTGCATTATTCATGCGCCATATCGTGCCGCCATCCGGAGACATCGTGAATGAGAAACTACCGCGCGGCGACGGCTTTTCTGCCTGTGCATAGGCAAATGCGGCGAGTGTGAGGCAGCAGCAAATCGCAAGAGAGATAACAGTTTTCATGGAGATCCTGGAGTGGTACGACGAGAATTTGTCGCACAATTACATATTGGACGGCAAAGCGCAATCGTGGCCGTGGCAATTTGGGTCGGTGCGCGGCTGCACTGGCAGAATTGCTTAAGCATCTTCCCGACACAAGGATTGGATGGCCTGTCCTTTACCCGCGGCCACGCAGGTTGCACGGTACAGGGGTAACTGGTCGTCCGGATGGAAGGCAGCATATTGGGGCGCCTCCAGTGCGAGCACAAACCAGGGCTTGAAAGAATCCGGTATGACGATGGACCGGCTGGTGCTGTCGAGACGGCCCACGAAAGTGGTTAAGCCAGAATGTCATGAAGCCGTTTTCGGATTCCTTCGTAGACATGGTCGCGTCCCATGTCCTCGATCATCTGCGTAACGTCCAGGAACTCAACGCCCCGCTGTTCGCAAATCATCTTTGTTGCGGCATAGCTCTCGGGATGTAGTCGTCCGGCTGCTCCCTTAACGCACAGAAATGGGATGTTTTTCGATTTGACGTTGGCCCGCACTTCGTCAAGAAACGAAAGCATGTTCCCTTCGTTAAAGTGAACCCCGCAGACGATGGCATCGATCTGCCCGGCGAGTGCCGATCGCGCTTCCGCAAGCGAGGTGACGATGACAGCATTGAATTCGCCTCCTGCTGCATCCACGACCAATCCCCGGTCTTCCGGTCGTACCGCGAGGAGGAGTGTCTTCATGGTCAGTCGCCCGTTAGAAGCGGGGGCCGCATTGAATGATTAAGAATAATGCATCATTTGGCGCGCAAAGCCGCTTTTGCTCCAAGGCCGATGAGGGATTTTGACGATCGGCAAATCCGGACGGAGTTTTTTCCATAAATTGGTGTCTGGCTCGGTTTCTCCTGTGGGAGATCGATAAGGCTTGATTGAACTGTTGACGGTAGAGACGTCGAGGTGAATTGATCATGAAGAGAACCGCTCTCGTAGTCGGTGCCAGCGGCATCGGTGGCAGCAGCATTGCCCGCGAACTTGTGGCAAATGGATGGACGGTGTATGGGCTTGCACGTCGTCCACGAAGCGACATTGCTACCGTCCTGCCGATAGCGGCCGACCTGCTCGACCCCGCTGGTCTGGACGCGGCGCTGGCGGGCGTGTCGCCAACCCATGTGTTCATCACAAGCTGGATGCGGAGGGAGACTGAAGCGGAGAACATTCGCGTCAACGCCGCCATGGTACGCAACCTTCTGGCGGCGCTGTCTTCGAGGAAGACGCTGCGGCATGTGGCGCTCGTTACCGGGCTCAAACATTATCTCGGCCCGTTCGAAGCCTATGCGTCCTCCGGTACGCTGCCCGACACGCCCCTGCGCGAATCGCAACCGCGCCTGGCTGTCGAAAATTTTTATTATGCTCAGGAAGATGAAGTCTATGCCGCTGCCGATCGTGACCGGTTTACCTGGACGATTCACCGGCCCCATACGGTGATTGGCAAGGCGGTAGGCAATGCGATGAATCTCGGGACGACGCTCGCAGTCTATGCATCCATCTGCAAGGAGACCGGGCGCCCGTTCCGCTTCCCGGGGTCCGAAGCGCAGTGGAAAGGACTCTCTGATGTTACCGACGCACGCATGCTTGCCAGGCAATTACTGTGGGCCGCTGACACCGACGCAGCAAGAAACGAAGCGTTCAATATCACGAATGGCGACGTGTTTCGCTGGAACTGGCTGTGGCACAAGATTGCCGGGTGGTTCGGGATTGAGGCAGCGCCTTTCGACGGCACGATTCAGCCGCTTGAACAGATCATGGCAAATGACGGTGAGCTTTGGCGCGACATGGCGAAGCGCTACGGGCTAGCCGAAGCTGACCTGGACCGCCTTGCATCGCCCTGGCATACCGATCTCGACTTGGGACGCCCAATAGAAGTCATGACCGACATGGCCAAAAGCCGCAAGCTGGGGTTTTCCGCGTATCAAGCGACTGATGAGTCGTTTTTTGATTTGTTTGGCGAACTGCGCATTGAGCGACTGATTCCTTGATTGATGGGCGTTCGTGGGAATCCTTGAAGGACTGCAGCGCGGCCTGCTCAGATTTCAGCAGGCCTCGTCATTTTGAGGCCTTGGATGAAGACGTCTGGCGGGACGCTAAACCGCTCGGCGAGCGCCCTGATTTGCGGCTCGTTGAGATCCCTTTTGCCATTCAGTATTCCGGACACAACGCCTTGCGAGCCAATTTATCGAGCTAGACCCGTGTTCAGGAAAAATCTCTGCGAAAGCAGTCTATGGCATAGCTCCGGCGCTACGAGGCCGATAACGTGAAAACGATATAGTGCGCCTCTCCCGGAAGCCACCCTACAGCGTTGACGTGCCGGCGGGATTTGCCAAGTTTGTTTTCTGCCGAGGCGATTCGAAGACGACAAAGGAATTCGGGCAGCTCTGCCTGAATGCCTTTTGTTGAAGCAGAATCGCTTACTTCGCGAACCGAAACGTGACGTTCGGAGGAGCGAAAGAAAATGAAGATTGCGCAGTCGGCCAAACAGATTGAGGCCATCGCCGCGCGTTCCGACATTGCGATGTGGCGTGCCAACATTCCTCGAATCGGCAAGCTCAGCACAACCGCAATTGTTGTCGTCCGATCGACGCTAGGTAATCCTGTGGCAAACGGGATTCGGCCGAACCAACTATGTAGAAACCCTGCAAGCGCATTCATCGGAGGCTACGCAACGGCGGTCCACTGGCGAGTGCAGCAACCGCTGGGCTGGCCCAGCAGCGAAATTTTCGTCAGTCCGAATCTCCTGATTCTTGCAGCCATTTAGCCGCGGACGCCACGTCGTCATAGAAAACACGGTGGTGCAGGCCGAAAAACGTTTGTCTGGCCTTATAAGCCATCGGGGAATCCGACACGACCACTGCCAACCGGAGATCGCGCTCTACGAATTGGGCGTTCAGGGTCTTTTGCAGACGGCTCGCTGCATCGCTTGGGCACTCTGCGGAACGAGCGTCAAACAAAATGTTTTTGAAGCCGGTCGCGTCGAAGGACCGAAGCATAAGACTGTGGCGCTGCTGGACAACATCTTCTGAAATATGCCCATGTGTGCGGATGAAAATTACGCCACCAATCACCTCGGCGCGCACTTGGTCTGCGGAGTTTTCCAAACTATTTGCTCCCAAAAATGGACCTGTACGGGAATGGCGTCAGATTACTTTCGCCGGAAGTCCGTGGTGCCAGCTTCAGAAAGAGTTTGCAAGGAGGAACACGGGATGTTTGCACGATACTCCCCTTGGCGCCGCACGGGACAGGAAATCGGTTATCCGGCCGTTTCAAGTCGCGCTCCTGTTCACTGACTTCACGTTTGGACAAATTTCACCGCATGGTCCGACGCAGTCTTCCATTGACCAGCGGCTGGCCGGCTGACGTGCTTTTTTGATGAATAAGGCGCTCAGTATTTTGAGGTATCGACGCAGCCGGCGTCATGCGACGGACCTAAAATCAATTCCTTTTTTGACCGTTATGTCCGTAAGCGGCATCGCGAATTCAGGCAACAAGAAACCCGCAGCCTCGCTGGGAGAACCGCGGGTTTCTGTACGCCGGCGAACGCGTTCGAACATGTCCTTGGTGGTGCTTGCCGGGCCATTGCGGCTTAGCTACAGGAGAGCCGGCTGGCGTTCAGGTACGTTTGCGGCTCACAGTGAGCAAACCGAGCATGCCAATGCCCATTAGGAATAGGCTTACAGGTTCGGGAACCGCTGCCGCGCCCGCAGTCCTCAGTTCCGAGTTGTCTATAGCAAGTACGCCGAATTCGTTGCGTGCAATCCAGCCGTACTGGTTTCCCCCGACCCCCAAGATGGGGTCACTGCCGAGTGTCCACTGGTTTACCAAAATATCTGCAGCGGTGAAGATGCCAAGGTCGACGTTTAGTACACCGGCGTTCTCGTAGAAACGTTCAGAGAACGTGTACCAGCCGCTGTTCGAAATCGATATCGCATTGGTGTTCTTTGGAAAGGCGCCACTCCGGCCCGCGTTGTTGCTGGCACTGATCACGAACCGGTTGCCTGTCCCCGGGCCGGTTGCATCGTTGTAGAAGCCAGCATTAAACACGAAGTCGCGCAAAAATGCCCCGGCCGAATTGCTGATGGCTGTAGTGTAGTCAAAACGGGTGTCATTAGCCCAGCCCCCAGCGACATCAAGGTAAATGTCCAGTGAAGTCGTATATTCCTGAAAAGCCGTATGCACCTCGCCGGCGCCAAAATTATATCCGCCAAAGTCGGTCGCAGACCCGTGCGCGCCGGTCGTTCCGCCAGAACTTTGGGCATGGAATGATCCGTCGGCTGACGAGATAAAGTTTGTTCCAGAAGCGACGCGCGTTGCATCGTAGCTGCCCCCGAACGCATCCCATCCTGCAATGTTGGTTTCAAAGCCATTGAAGTAGAGCGGCGCCGCATGCGTAGAGTTCGCAATCAGCATACTGATCGTCACGGCCACCAGGCCAAATATCTTCTTCATTATTCGATCCCCTCGTTAGGTTAGTAGTGATGGCCGCGACAAGGTCATCTCGAAAACACTCTTCTGAGTTTCGCTCGTTTATGACCAGAAGCAACAGAAGCATTTCTCATGCCCCGGTTTAAACGATCTACCAGATCGCTTTGATATCAATGAATTATCGTAATTCGCAATGAGTTTTGCTGGAGGCGGTGTCGGACAAGTGTCAAGAAATTCGACAGGTGGCGCTCTTACTCAGCGCGCGTCCGGAGGGGGCCAATTTTCGCGTATCCGATTTCTCGCAATGAAGACGGCGAGAACTGGTGAAGCGGCTTTGGCCATTCGCCAAAAAATCGGATAGCACTTCGCGGCACGCTTCATTTAAAGCGAATGGGTGGATTACCCGAGCGCCCGGAATTCTTTCAGGTTTCGGAAACGCAAGAACATCGCAGAGGGACTTCAAATGATGCAGCAGGAGGTGTGAAGGGCGCCTACTGCTCCCGAGTCGTCGCATCCATAGATCAAGGTACGGATGCACAACGCGAAGATGCCGACGAGCGGCAATACACCTTGAGAGCAACAAAAAACCCGCAGTCTCACTTGGAGATATGCGGGTTTTTGTACGTCGGTGAACGCTGCCGAACATGACCTTGGTGGTGATAGGTGGACTTGAACCACCGACCCCAGCATTATGAGTGCTGTGCTCTAACCAACTGAGCTATATCACCGGGAAGCCCGAAATTATCGCGGCAACGCGTGGAAGTGTCAACCCGGAATCTCTTGTGCCATTGCCTCAAGGACGCGTTCAGGCGCGTCTGGGGCGAGGCAGTCGACTACTATGCGGTCGGGCATGCCCCGCAACCAGGTAAGTTGCCGCTTCGCTAGCTGGCGGGTCGCCGCGATCCCTTTTTCGCGCAGCACGCCACGGTCGAACTCGCCGTCGAGATAGGCCCATGCCTGTCGGTACCCTACGCAGCGCATGGAGGGCAGTCCCGGGTGAAGGTCGCCGCGCTGCCTCAACCGGCGCACTTCGCCGATCAGGCCTGCCTCACTGTCGTCCGGTGCGGCCAGCATGGCATCGAAGCGGCGTGCGATGCGCTCGTGCAGCACAGCCCGGTTCGAGGGCTCCAGCGCAATTGGCAGCAGCCGGAAGGGCAATACCGGCCTCGGTGCCTGCGCTAGCAATTGCGACATCGGTACCCCGGTGAGTTCGATAATCTCCAGCGCGCGCAGGATGCGCTGGCTGTCATTTGGCTCCAGTCTCGCTGCTGTGATGGGGTCGAGCCCGCCAAGCCTTGCATGCATGAACGCCATGCCGGACTCCACGGCCTGTGCTTCCAGCGCGGCGCGCAGGGCCGGATCTGCTTCCGGCAGCACGTCCAGCCCGTCGCGCAGCGCCTTGAAGTAGAGCATGGTGCCACCCACCAGGACGGGAAGGCGGCCGCGCTCGGCGATGTCCTCCACCAGCTTCAAGGCCGCGCGGCGGAACTGCATGACGGAATAGGACTCTGCGGGGTCGACGATGTCTATAAGGTGATGCGGCGCGAGCGAGCGCTCACGCAACGTCGGCTTGGCGGTACCAATATCCATTCCGCGGTACACCAAAGCTGAGTCCACCGAGATGATTTCAACCGGCATGCGCGCGGCGATCTCCAGTGCGATGGCTGTCTTGCCGGAGGCCGTCGGTCCCATGATGGCGACCGCCAGCGGCAGCTTTTTATTTCCGGGCGCGTTCATGCGGCTTCGGTCCGCAGTGCAGAGAAAACCCGCGCCGACAAAAAGATCAGCAGGCCCAGCGTGCAGGCGATAAAGGCCAGGGGATAAAGCGTGCCATTGTGGGTGCCGCCGACGACGCTGCCAACGATGAAGGCAACCAGCATCGAAAGGGCGCCCATCAAGCCGGCCGCAGTGCCGGCCTGCTTTGGGAACGGCGAAACCGAACCGGACTGCCCAATGGGGAAATTGATGCCATGCGCCAGCATGGTGAGGAACATTGCTGCGAGCATGAGCCACCAATGCACGACGCCGGCCGCGACGCAAACCAGGAACACCGCGCCCGCGAACAATGAAAGCCCGGTGCCGAGATGGAAGGCCCGCACAATTCCAACACGTGGCAGCAGTCGGCGGCACACGATGGTGCCCACCAGGTAGCCAGAAACGCCGAAGGCGAAGCAGTAACCAAACCACACGGTGGGCACCATCAACGCGCGGATCAGCACGATGGAAGCACCGGAAATGAACGCGAAAATCGCGCCATACGACAAGGCGGACGGCAAGGCGTAAGCCCAGAATTCGCGCGCGCCGAGCACGATCCGGTAATTGGCCAGCAAACCGCGCGGATCAGTCGCGCGCGGGTCCTTGTGCGCATTGGTTTCAGGCAGGCGCAAAAAGGTCATCAGCAGCAGTGTTGCCGAAAAAACGGAGAGCGCGACGAAGGCGGCGCGCCAGCCGAAGCTCACCTGCAGATACGACCCGAGGATGGGCCCCAGCAGCGGCGCGAGCGACAACCATGTGCTGGCGCGCGCAATCAGGCGAACGCTTTGCTCGGCTTCATAGGCGTCTCGCACGATGGCACGCGCCATGATGACCGCCGAACAGCAGCCAAGCGCCTGCAGGAAACGGGCTGCGATCAACAATTCTATGGATGGCGCGAGGCCGCAAAGAACAGTGCCGACAACATAGGTCGACAGCCCCAGCAGCAGGACCGGCCGGCGACCGAAGCGATCCGACAGCGGGCCAATGATGAGTTGTGCCGAGCCGAACCCGATCACGAAAAGCGACAGGGTGAGTTGCACCGTCGAGGCCGGCACATTGAATACGCTGGCAAGGCTCGGCAGCGACGCGAGGTACAGGTCGGTGGAGAGCGGTTGCATCATGAGGAAGGCCGCGATCAACGGCAGCAGCGGCGCATGTGCGAACTGCGGCAAGGGGCGGGTGTGGAGGCTCATGCGGGAAGCCAGCAATGGGTCCGCGTCGCCGTTGTGGGTATGCGTAGCTGGTCCACGCGTGTCATGCCAGGCCTTCTTGCAAATCCCTGCAATTCAGTAAAGCCGGCGCAAGCCAGGCGCGCCATACCTGATGAATCGATGGTGGGCGCGCAAGCGGGGCCATCCATGCCTCGCAGGTCCATTGCGGCCACGCCGGTAAACCAGGCAAAGCATCGCCGGCCCATAGCAGCCAAGCCGGCAGGCCGCCGCGCCACGCCGCCCTTGCAATCCGCCTTACTGTCCACGCAAAAACAGCCGGTCGAGATCCGTAAGGGCAAGCTGCACCCACGTTGGGCGGCCATGGTTGCACTGGTCGGCGCGCTCTGTCATTTCCATTTGGCGCAACAGGGCATTCATTTCTGGAATTGTGAGGTTGCGGTTCGCGCGCACCGCCGTGTGGCAGGCCAGCGTACCGAGCATTTCGTTGCGTCGTTCCAGCAGGACCCGCGAGCCGCCAAATTCACGCACATCGCGCAGGACGTCACGCGCCAGATTCTGGGCGTCGGCATTTTTTAGCAAGGCTGGCACGGCGCGCACCGCGAGCGTCGTCGGCGACAACACCGTGATGTCAAACCCGAGCGATCGCAACACCTCCGGGTGCTCTTCCACCGTGCCCGTCTCGATAGGGTCCGCATGGAAGGTGACAGGTATCAGCAGAGGTTGCACCTGTACCGCATCAGCGTCCAGCGCACCCTTGAACTCTTCGTAAAGAATACGTTCATGCGCCGCGTGCATGTCGACCAACACAAGCCCTCGCGTGTTCTGGGCCAGCACGAATATGCCGTGGAGTTGCGCCAGGGCGAAGCCTAGCGGATGCTCATCTTGCTCTGCGCCGGTTGCAATCCATGGCGTTGTGCCGCCGGTCCGCGCGTTTGCGTCACGATAGAGATTACCGCTCTCGGCCGGGTCGGCACGCATCCCGGAAAACAGGGCGCCATAGCTGGCAAGATCCTGCGCAACGCCATGCGCACTCCCGGTGGAAGGAGCGAACTGCGACGCAAACGTCGCCTGCTGCGGCGTACGCATCCACGGCAGGGCGCCCGGATTCGCCGGCACCGGCGCTGGCGCTGCGCCGTGTGCCGTGGCAGAGGTTTGCGCAAGCGCGCGGCTGACCGCATGGAACACGAATTGATGCACGCCGCGACTGTCCCGGAAGCGCACCTCGATCTTGGACGGATGCACGTTCACATCAACCAGCGTCGGGTCCAGGTCCAGCCGTATTACGTAGGAGGGATAGCGGTCGCCGTGCAGCACGTCCTGGTAGGCCGCGCGCACCGCATGCGTAAGCAGCTTGTCGCGCACGAAGCGGCCGTTCACATAAAAATACTGGCAGTCAGCGCGCACGCGAGAAGCGGTGGGCAGCCCGACGAAGCCCGACAGCCGCAGGGGCCCCGCAGCCTCTTCCACGTAAAGGCGTGCAGCGCTGAATTCGTTACCCAGGATATGGCTGCTGCGCTTTGCGATATCCGCAACGTTCCAGTGGTCCACCGTCTTGCCGTTGTGCGACAGCGAGAAGGAAACGTCTGGCCGGGCCAGCGCAATGCGTCGTACGACTTCAGCGCAATGGCCGAATTCCGTTTGCTCCGTTTTAAGGAATTTGCGCCGCGCGGGGGTATTGAAATACAAGTCGCTGACGTCGACCGTTGTGCCCTGCGCGCCGGACGCCGGAATTGGCGCGATGGAAGCTGACGCGCCCGACATTTCCCAGGCATGAGCCTCTTCAGCAGTGCGTGAGGTGAGCGTGAGTTGCGCCACTGACGCGATAGAGGCCAGCGCCTCGCCGCGAAATCCAAGCGTCAGCACGCTTTCCAGATCGTTCAGCGTGGCGATCTTCGAGGTCGCATGGCGGGCCAGCGCCAGCGGCATTTGGTCTGGTGGAATGCCACGGCCGTTGTCGACAATCGCAATGCGCTTGACGCCGCCTTGCTCCAATCGGACGTTGATCTGTGTCGCACCGGCATCAAGCGCGTTCTCCAGCAACTCCTTGACGACCGCGGACGGCCGCTCTATTACCTCGCCCGCCGCGATCTGGGAAATCAGTTGGTCGGGCAGAGCCTGGATCGGCCGCGGCATGGTGAGTAGCGGATTAATGCCGGACGGATCGGTGGCGAGAGAATTCATGCGGCAGATTATAGCGTCTGGTCCTCCTTCTGCCCGGAACAAAACCGTCGCACCATTTGGTTGCCGGTGCAGTTTGCTGGTGTATGATTCCGCGGCAATCTTGCCGGTTCGGGCCTGCGCCGCCTCGCGCGGAAAACCTACTTAAACGCGTTCAGGAATCCAATGAATTTCATGCAATTCGTCGACTTGATTCTTCATGTCGACAAGTCCCTTGGCGCCGTGATTTCGCAGTACGGCACCATGGTGTATGCAGTGCTGTCGGCAATCGTGTTTGCTGAAACCGGCCTTGTGGTCGTGCCTTTTCTGCCCGGCGATACGCTGCTCTTCATCGGCGGTGCGTTCTGCGCAACGGGTCAGATGAATGTCTGGATACTTACGGCCTTGCTGATGGCCGCGGCCATACTTGGCAATACCGTTAACTACTGGATTGGCAACGCAATCGGGCATCGCGTTTTTACACACGACTACCGTTGGATAGACCAGGCCGCGTTGAAGAAAACGCACGCCTTTTACGAGCGGCACGGCGGAAAGACCATCATCCTCGCGCGCTTCGTGCCGATCGTGCGCACCTTCGCCCCTTTTGTGGCCGGCGTATCGGACATGAGCTTCGCCCGCTTCCAGCTTTTCAATATCACTGGTGCAGTTCTGTGGGTGGCTGGCCTCGTAGCCGCGGGCTACTTTTTTGGCAATATTCCGGTCATTCGTGACCACTTGAACACGATTGTGCTGCTCGGCGTGGCTGCGGCCGTGGTGCCGCTATTGCTCGGCGGGGTCTGGAAACTGTTTGCGAAAAAACAGGGGGCCTAGGGACTCTCCAGGAGTCGGCGCGGCGTTGTGCTGCACGGCGTTCTACTGGGCGGCCTTTCATTCGAGGCCTTCTACAGCGTGGCCTTTTACAGCCTTGGCGCCTAGGTCAGCTTGTTGCGCGCCAGGGGCGGGTTTCGGGAGAAGTACTTCTTGATGCCGTTCATGAGCGCTTCCGCCATCTGGTCCTGGTAGTGGTTGTCGGTCAGCCGCGCCTCTTCTTCCGGATTGGAGATGAAAGCGGTCTCCACCAGAATGCTGGGGATATCCGGCGCCTTCAATACCGCGAATCCGGCCTGCTCTACCGCGCCCTTGTGCAAGCGGTTGATGCCGCCGATTTCTGCCAGCACTGCTTTCGCCAGCTTGATGCTGTCGCTGATCTGCGCCGTGGTCGAAAGGTCTAGCAGCACGCTCGCGAGTTGCCGGTCATGTCCTTTAAGGTTAACGCCGCCAATCAGGTCGGCGGAATTTTCCTTGTTGGCGAGCCAGCGCGCAGCCGTTGAGCTCGCGCCTTTTTCAGAGAGCGCAAAAACCGATGAGCCGCGCGCCGTGGGCTCGACAAAGGCATCTGCGTGGATCGAGACGAAAAGGTCGGCCTGTACCTTGCGTGCTTTTTCCACGCGCACGTTAAGCGGCACGAAGTAGTCGGCGTCGCGCGTAAGCATCACGCGCATGTTGGGTTGCTGCTCGATCATTCCCTTGAGTCGCCGTGCAATGGCCAGTACGACATCTTTTTCGCGGCTGCCTGACGCACCGATGGCGCCCGGATCTTCCCCGCCATGGCCCGGGTCCAGGGCGATGGTGATCATGCGGGTAAGTTGCGGCCTCTCTTCCTTCGGTTCGGCTTTGGAAAGTTTTGGGCTTGATGCGCGCGAGCGCGGCTGCCAGTCCGGCGGCGCTTCGGCAACCGGTGGCCTGGTTTCAAACGGCTTCTCGACGGACGGCTTGTCTTGCGCCCATTGTCCTTTTTCTATCAGCGCGAGAATCGGGTCAGGTGGATTGACCGGGTACAAATCGAATATGAGGCGATGACGGTATTCACCGATCGGCGGCAGCGAGAACAGTTGTGGTTTGACTTCTTCTTTCAGGTCGAAGACGAGTCGCACCACACCAGGCCGGTTCTGGCCAACGCGCACCTGGCGAATGTATGGGTCGTTGGACTGGATTTTGGCGACAAGGCTTTTGAGCGCCGGATTGAGATCGATACCTTCGATGTCGACAACCATTCGCTCCGGGTTCTTGACAAGGAAGTGGGATGCCTTGAGGTTGCTGTCATTCTCGAGCGTGACGCGCGTGTAGTCCTCCGCCGGCCACACCCGCACGGCGAGAATCTGCGCCGCCTGCGCGGCGCCAGGAACAAGAATCGAGAGGAGCAGGGTGCCGCCCGCTTTGAGTACCGTGCGGCGCGTTGTATTGCCTAGAGATTTGGAGCGAAGTGCAGTTGATCGAGGCATTGCAGACCCTGTGCAGACAAGCCACGCAATTCTACCTCACGACCACTGCCGCGAACGCTAAGAAAAACCTCGATGTCGGGGCGTGGCAACAAGCCTTCCGCCTTCTCTGGCCATTCGACGATGCACAATTTGCCAGCGCCGAATTCATCCCGAAAACCGGCTTCGAGGAATTCTTCCGGCGCGATCATTCGGTACAAATCGAAGTGCATCGCTTCCACCGGCTTGCCGCCGAGGTGCACGGTGTACGGTTCCACCAGCGTATAAGTAGGGCTTTTGACATGCCCTGCATGACCCGCCGCATGCAGCAGCGCGCGCGTGAGCGCCGTCTTGCCGACGCCAAGGTCGCCATGCAGGTGGATCGACATGCCGGCCCGGACCACGCGGGCCAGTGCAGCGCCGAGGGCTGCGGTAGCGGCTTCGTTCTTGAGCACGGCGCGCTGGACACGCGGTGCCGGTGCTGCGGGTGCCGCGGGAATCGATTCTGTCATTGCATACCTTGCGTAGTATCGACCGGTTGCGCAGTCGTTCTGCGGTGCTGCCGGTCTGTCGCCATTCGGCCTTTGCCTGCTGCCGCTTGCCCTTTTCGTTTCGCCTGCTGCCTGTTACCTGTTGCCTGGTACCTGCTCCTGCTGCTTGCTATCGCTGCCCATGCTTGATGTCCTGGCGCGGCAGGCTTGGGCGACGCATCCCGTAAAATGAAACCTTCTGCCCACGTTGCAACGTTGCGGCGGACAAAAGCAAAATTGAATGGATATTTATCGTGCAACACATTGGGGCCATGGACAACAGCGACGATAGCCAGGATAGCCACAATGGCCACCTCAGTGCCGCCAGCGACGAGATCCGTAGTCCGTCGCAGGGCACGGACTACGCGGCCCTCGCTGTGGCAATCAAGGCATGGGCCGCGGAACTCGGCTTTGCCGACCTGCGCATCGCCGACGCCGACCTCTCCCATGCGGAGCCGCAATTCCAGCAATGGCTCGACGCCGGCTTCCATGGCGAGATGGATTATATGGCAGCGCATGGCAGCAAGCGTACCCGGCCGGCAGAACTGGTGCCCGGTACGGTGCGGGTGCTGATGGCACGCATGGACTACCTGCCACGCGACCTTGCGGAAGACTGGCGGGAGCGCGAAACGAAGCGCATCGCAACGCCGGGCGATGCAACGATTTCTCTCTATGCGCGTGGTCGCGATTACCACAAGGTGCTGCGTTCACGGCTGCAGCAACTTGCGACCCGCATCGAAACGGAAGGCAGCCCGCACGGCTACCGGGTCTTCACCGATTCAGCGCCGGTTATGGAGGTCGCGCTCGCAGAAAAGTCCGGCCTCGGCTGGCGCGGGAAGCATACGCTGTTACTCAATCGCGAAGCCGGCTCCATGTACTTCCTTGGCGAGATTTACACCAACCTGCCGCTGCCCGTGGATGCACCGACCAGCAACCACTGCGGCCAGTGCACCGCCTGCATCGACGTATGCCCGACGGCTGCCATACTCGGTCCGAATCGGCTTGATGCGCGTCGGTGCATTTCCTACCTGACCATTGAATTGAAAGGCAGCATTCCGCTTGAACTGCGCCCGTTGATTGGCAACCGCGTGCTCGGCTGCGATGATTGCCAGGTCGTGTGCCCCTGGAACAAGTTTGCACAACGCGCGACGCTGCCGGACTTCGACGTGCGTAATGGCCTCGACAGTGCATCGCTGGTCGATCTGTTTGGATGGAGCGAGCAGGATTTCAATCAGCGGCTTGAAGGCAGCGCGATTCGCCGCATTGGGCATGAACGTTGGCTGCGCAATATTGCGGTTGGTCTTGGAAATGCCGCACAAGGCGGCTTGCGCAACGATCCCGCCATTCTGGCTGCGCTGCATTCGCGGGCCGATGATCCGTCGCTGCTGGTGCGGGAGCATGTCGCCTGGGCGTTGGAACAGCATGCCGATTATCCAGCCGAAGCCGCCACCACGCCGACAGCGAATCAATCGGCAGATTAATCCGGCAGCAATCCTTGAATCAATCGTTGAATCAATCCTTGAATCAAACAACGGATCAATCCTCCGGTAGATCGACCAATCAATCCTCGAATCAATCAGCGAATCAGCGATAGCCACATTGGCAGCGTGCCAATGGAGATCGCGATCCCGGCCGAAATCAGGAAGGCCACGAATGGCCCATTGCCACCGTTACGCGTAGCCAGCACATAGCAGCTTGATGCGGTGGGTAGCGCGCAAAACATGACAGCAATTTCCATCTGTAGTGGCGGTAGTTCAAGATAGCGACCGAGCAGCAAGGCCACCGTCGGCACCGCAAGAAGCTTGACTCCCAACAGCCATGCCGCCAGCCCCTTCGCTTCATGCAAACCAGACAGCCGCAATCCAGCGCCAACCATCAGAAGCCCGAGCGCAATCGAGGCATTGCCAATACGCGACAGCGTAACGCCGAGCACTTCGGGGATCGGCACATGAAGCAGGTTGCAGCCGATGCCAAGAATGGTCGCAATCAACAACGGATTCTTCGCCAGTTCCTTCGCCAGGCCACCGCTCTTGTGCACCAGCGCATGCACCGCCGCCGTGTTCGCAACCGGCACGGCGAAACCAATGATTAGCGCCATCAGGGACGTGCCCTGCTCGCCACCCAATCGTGAAGCAATCGCCAGCGCGATATAGGAGTTGAAGCGGAAGGCGGTCTGCAACCCCGACTCGAAAACCATCGGACCGGCCGTAAACAAAGGCTTGGCAAGCCAGCCGAGAAGTATCCCAACCACAGTCGCCCCGAGCGTCACCTCGAGCAGTCTCCCGGTGGTGGCAAAGTCGAACGGCGTGCGCGCGGTGGAATAGAACAGCAGCGCGGGGAAGAGGACGTAGTACACCAACTTCTCAAGGCCATCCCAGAACTCCGCGGACCACTTGGTGAAGCGCATCAGCAGGAAGCCAAGCAGGATCAGGAGGAAGTCGGGGAGGAGGAGGGTGGTAATTGACATGAAGTGCGTTGTGAGGGCTTGAGTCGCCGCCAAAGTGGGCGATGGAGAGGCGACATGTTACCGCAAGGTGCTTCGTATTTCGGACGGGGTCATGGAAGCCGCCGCGTTTTTATAGACGGACTAGTGGCGACCGCCGCTTCATGAAATCGCTCCAACTCGTTGGCGCCTCCAGTGCCGCGCCGGTCTGGTCGTCAAAGCTAGCGCGGTCTGGTCGTCAAAGCGAGTGCAGCGCCGCACCGCAAGTAAAACGCCAAACGCGCATCCTGCGCCGCCACCGAGTACATCTCTTCCACCGTTTTCCGAGCCTCTCCGCCGACGCGCAAGCGCAACGCCGGATCTGCGGCGAGACGTTCGAGCAACACCCGTGCTTCATCAGTCGTTTCAAACAGAAAGCCGTTTTCCCCATGCCGGATGGTGTCCGCATAGCCGCCGTGCCGGTGACAGACAACCGGCAGCCCGCATGCCATCGCTTCAAAAATTACCCGCCCAAACGTTTCGACATGCACGCCGCTACGGTAGTAAAAAATATCGAGGCTTTGCAGAAACGCGGGTGCCGGCATCGCGCCTTCCGGAGACCACTGGACGCCTTCAATCGTGGAAAGCTGATCTGCTAGACATGCCGCACCCTGAAGACGCACTTCAAACCCCTGTCGGGTGAGTTCCCGGTACACACCAAGGTCATCTGGATGGTGCTTCTCCGGTACATCCCGACTCATGCGCCCGATAACGATGCGTCCGTCCGGCGCGCGCGGTTCGGGTCGGAACAAATTGATATCGATCGGCGATGGATGAACCTCTCCCTGCACACCTGCCAGCGAACTCTGGAAATTCGATATGACGACATATTCCGTCTGCGGCCAGCCAAGCATGCGCGGACTCTTCGAGGTCAGCCCCACGACCTTCGGGTGGAAGGTGTTGTAGATGTAAATCAGCCGGCGCGGCTTTGGGACCAAGTAGGGCCACAGCTTGTTGCGCCAATGCGCGCCGACGAAAATATAGGTGCCGCCGCGTGGAAAATCACCCTTGTGCATGGCCACGCGCCGAATCGGATAGCTCTGCTGCAGGTCTTTCGACACCTTCGACGAGGTTGCCCAAAGACGGACTTCGGATTTCGGCGCAAGAAGGGAATAGAGCGAGAGCGCTTCGAGTTCGCTCCCGCCGAAGGGATTCTTGAAGCCGTTAAAGATGTTCAAGGTGCGCGACGCCGTCTTGCTGCGCACCGCGCCTGTCGGATTTGGCATGGAGGGTTCAGGAGATCGGAGACGGCGCGAGCCTATCATGTTTGCCAACGCTAAACAGGATGGCGAGCGGCTTGCCAATTTCTGACGCAGGCCGAAGTCAGGTAGTCACCATTTGTCGTTCCGACTACTTCAGCAGCCGTGCCAACTCCACCGCCGTCTTCACATTCATCTTTTCAAAAACATTCGCGCGATGGACCTCTACGGTGCGCATGCTGATCCGGAGCTGGTCTGCGATGACCTTGTTCATCTTGCCATCCAAAATCAGCGCCAGGACCTCCTGCTCGCGAGACGATAGAGCCGCAAGGCGTGCTTCGATGGCGGCGGCCGCGCCGGCCTGGCGCGATGCTGCAAACGCTTGCTGCACGCGGTCCATGAGGCTGTTGTCGTTGAAAGGTTTTTCGAAGAAGTCGAAGGCGCCGCGCTTGAGCAGATCCACCGCCATCGGCACGTCGCCGTGGCCAGTCAGAAAAATGACCGGCATGCGTTGCGTCAGCTTGCGCGCATTGAGCGCTTCAAACAGGGCGATGCCGGAAGTGTCGGGCATGCGGATGTCAAGCAGGGCGCACTCCCCTTCCGGATCAAAGTCGCGAGCCGCGTCCAGAGCTTGAATGAAGACTTCTCCACTTTCGTAGGGGGTTGCGGCGATGGAGCGTGAACGGGCGAGCCATGTAAGCGAATCGCGGATTACGTCTTCGTCGTCGACGATATGCAGCATGCGATTCTCCAGTTGCGCCCTCAGGCGACGATCACGTCTCTGTTGGAAATTTTCTGCGTGGCTTGAATCGGCAGCACGAACCGGAAGACCGTACCCGACTGCCGGTTCGGTTCATGCGTTAGCGTCCCGCCGTGGAATTCCACCATGCTGCGGCAGATGTTCAGGCCCATGCCCATTCCGTCGGCCTTGGTGGAAAAGAAGGGAGAGTACAGGCGTTCCGCTACCGCTGCGGAAATGCCATGGCCGCGATCAATCACCGAAATCAGCACGCCGTTCGGCGCTACGGCAGGGTCGGTCGCGGCGTGGATACGCAGCAGGCGCCGTTCAGGCGACACATCCTGCATCGCTTCAATGCCGTTGCGGGTCAGGTTCAACAGTACCTGTTCCAGCATGACTCGGTCGGCCAGCACCGCTGGAAGTGCGCGGCTGACGTCGACTTGCACCGTGACGAAATGCGGGCGCGCCTGGAGTTCAATCAGCGGTAGCAGACTGTCAAGCACGGCACGGACCGATACCGGCTCGCGCGTCGGCTCGCGCTTCTTCACGAAGGCATGCACGCTGCGAATGATGTGGCCAGCTCGCTGCGCCTGCGCGTTGGCTTTTTCCAGCGCCGCGCGCAGGACATTTGCATCAACGGGACGCGGACCATCACTCTGGGACTGCAGCAAGTTCAGGGCGCCGGTCGTGTAGCTGGAGATGGCGGCCAGCGGCTGGTTGAGCTCGTGCGCCAAGGTCGATGCCAATTCGCCCATGCTTGCAAGGCGTGCGCTTGCCTGCAGTTTCTCCTGTTGCTGCCGGTTGAGGTCTTCAATCCGTTTGCGTTCGGACACGTCCAGTATGGATCCCATCCAGCCAGTTTGCGTGCCTGCGTCGTCCAGCAAGGGCGACTCGAACACCAGCACCGGGAAGCGTTCGCCGTTGGCGCGCAAGAAGATGGTTTCGAACTGCGGTGTGATGTCGCCCGCCAGAATGCGGCTGAACCGTTCCTGATACTGCTCCATTGCCTCCGGTGCCCAGTACGGCATGGGTGGCACGCTGCCGACAAGTTCATCGGCGGGTCGTCCCACCATCTCGCAGAAGGCTGGATTGACGTAGGTGATTCGACCTTCAAGGTCGCGTGCCCGCAAGCCGGTCACCAGCGAGTCTTCCATCGCGCGGCGAAACGCAACCTGCTTGCGCAAGGCGTCTTCCGTTGCCAGCCTGCGATTGATGTCGCGCCAGAGCGCGGCAAGGCTCCATAGCAGGCCGAGCGAGAGCGCTATTACGGAGCCGACGAGCAGGTTTGGCAAGAGGCGCGGCGCGCTCTTGACGCTGTTGGTGCGCAGTAGCAGGTTCGCGCCTGGGAGGTCAAGCGGATGTCTGTGCACATAGACGCTGCGGCCAGGGCCGCCAGAAGCGCGGCTGTCGATAACGTTGTCGTCTTCGTCAGTCAGCGCGATCTCATTGTCTTGTGCGAACCACCACGGGATCATTTCGTCGAGGATGCTGGGGATCGAATAGGTGGCGACCAGAGCACCGGTGTACTGGCCGCCGTGGAACATCGGAAGCAGGTAATCCATCGCGGGCGGCATTGCATTCCCGCGTTGCGGTACCGGTTGGCTGTACTGCGGTGTGCGGCGCTGGCGAGCATGCTGCAGCGCGACCTGTGCAGGCGTACTCAAATTCGCAACAGCAAAAGATATTTCATCGGTTGAGGCAACCTGCTTTCCGGCTGCATCGAGCCACACTATTCGTTGCATTTCGCGGCTGTTGCGACGCAACACCTGGACCCGCTCGTGCCACTTCTTTGGCTGCATGTTTTCGGCCACGATTTCGCTCGCGACGAGTTGCAGGTTTTGCTCGTCGCGGCTCAACTGAAATCGGACTGTCTGTTCCACCCACAGCGTATCGGCGATCAGCTGTTCCTGTCTCTCGGTCGCTTCCGTACGCTGCGCCTGCCAGGGTAGCCAAAGGAGGGTGGAGACTATGAGCAGGACTAGCGAAACCGGCAATATCCAGCGCATGACCTGCCTCGGCAGAACCGAGGCGCGGGGCGATGGAGACGGCATGTGCAACTGCAGCAAATCCGCCATTGCCTCGGTATGGGTAAGGGCGCCGACACCTGGCGCAGCGGACCCGCCGGGACCCGGGGCATTGTGGTTAACCACAGTTGTATGCAAAGAACTGCATCGTGAGAATGTGTGGCGCCATAAACCTTGGTGTTTATCTTTCAGGAGAATTAAATGAAATTCAAGTCACTGCTGCTGGCGCTGACCGCTGCGGCACTTGTCAGCGGCAACGCACTTGCCCAGGCACCGATCATTATCAAGTTCAGCCACGTCGTGGCGGGTGACACGCCAAAGGGCAAGGCGGCTGAGCGCTTCAAGGAGCTTGGCGAAAAAGCTACCAAAGGGCGCGTGAAAATCGAAGTCTACCCGAACAGCACCCTGTACAAGGATAAGGAGGAAATGGAGGCCCTGCAACTTGGCGCTGTCCAGATGCTGGCGCCTTCCCTGGCCAAGTTCGGGCCGCTGGGCGTCAAGGAATTCGAGGTGTTCGACCTGCCGTACATTTTTCCGAGCAAGGCTGCGTTGTACCGTGTGACGGAAGGCCCCGTCGGCAAGAGCCTCATGAAGAAGCTGGAACCCAAGGGCATTACCGGCCTGGCGTTCTGGGACAACGGCTTCAAGGACATGTCGGCCAACAAGCCGCTGCACGTGCCGGCCGACTTCAAGGGAATGAAGATGCGGATCCAGTCTTCCAAGGTGCTGGACGCGCAGATGCGCGCCCTGGGCGCCAATCCACAGGTGATGGCGTTCTCCGAGGTCTACCAGGCGTTGCAGACCGGTGTGGTGGATGGCACGGAAAATCCGCCTTCCAACCTCTACACCCAAAAGATGCATGAGGTGCAAAAGCACCTGACGATGTCGGAACATGGCTATCTTGGCTATGCCGTGATCGTCAACAAGAAGTTCTGGGATGGACTGCCTGCCGATATACGGGGCCAGCTGGAAGGCGCCATGAAGGATGCGACCAAGTATGGCAACGCCATCGCCCAGCAGGAAAACGACAAGGCCATCGCCGAAGTGAAGAAGTCGGGTAAAACCACGATTTACAACCTGACGGACAAGGAAAAGGCTGAATGGCGCAAGGCTCTGCAGCCGGTACAAAAGCAGATGGAAGATCGCATTGGCAAGGACATCATCGCGGAAGTGAATAAAGAGGCGGCTGCACTTGATGGGAAGTAGACTTGCCCGGTTGCCGATTGCATGGGGAAACCAACGCTACCCAATGCATGACCGCAACCAGCAGCACGAAAAGCGCAAAGTGGTTTTGTCGGCGGCCCACGGCATTCATGCCGCGGGCCGCCTGGTTTAACGCCTTGAGTGATGCCGGGCGCCGGCCGCTCTCCAGGCAACGGAGACATGACATGAAAATACTTGACCACCTCGAAGAGTGGTTGATTGCCTCGCTGATGGCAGCCGCAACGGTTGTCGTATTCATCGCGGTCATCCATCGCTATGCGTCCGGAATGCCGATTCCCTGGCTACAGGACGAACTTATCAAGATTAATACCAGCTGGGCTCAGGAAATAACGATCTACATGTTCGTGTGGATGGCGAAATTCGGCGCGGCTTATGGCGTGCGCACCGGCATTCACGTCGGTGTCGACGTGCTGATCAACCGGCTCGACACGCCATGGCGCAGGAAGATGATTATCGTTGGCCTGCTGGCCGGTGCCCTCTTTACCGGCATCGTTGGCACGCTCGGCGCCCAATTTGTCTACGACCTCAGCCACACCAGCAGCGTCTCCGAGGTACTCGAGCTACCCATGTGGGCGGTCTATTCCGCAGTGCCGCTCGGTTCCGCGCTGATGTGCTTCCGATTCCTGCAGGTGGCGTGGCATTTCTACCGCACCGGTGATTTGCCCAAGCATGACCACACTCACGTCGAAGGCATCGAGCCAGTCGCGGGAGGGACGCCAACATGAACGCCGCCATTATTTTTGTCCTGTTGCTGGTCCTGATGCTGACCGGCATGCCGGTCTCCATTTCGCTCGGCCTGACGGTGTTGACCTTCCTGTTCACCATGACCCAGGTTCCGGTCCAGTCGGTGGCGCTCAAGCTTTTCACCGGCATCGAAAACTTCGAAATCATGGCGATTCCGTTCTTTATCCTGGCCGGTAATTTCCTGACCCATGGCGGTGTCGCGCGACGCATGATCAATTTCGCGACGTCGATGGTGGGTCACTGGCATGGTGGTCTGGCACTGGCCGGCGTCCTGGCCTGCGCGCTGTTTGCGGCGGTGTCCGGTTCTTCGCCGGCGACCGTGGTGGCGATCGGCTCTATCCTGCTGCCAGCGATGGTGCGCCAGGGTTACCCCAAGCGTTTTGGCGCAGGCGTGATCACAACTTCCGGCGCGCTTGGTATCCTGATTCCGCCTTCAATCGTGATGGTGATGTATTCAGTCTCGACCAACACCTCAGTCGGCAAGCTGTTCATGGCAGGTGTGATTCCCGGCCTCATGCTGGCGTTCTTCCTGGGCCTTACCACCTGGGTGCTGGCGAAGAAAAACGACTATCCACGCATGCCCAAGGCAACCTGGGCGGAGCGCGGCGCCGCGTTTCGCAAGAGCGCATGGGGGCTGCTGCTGATCGTGATCGTCATGGGCGGCATCTACACCGGTATCTTCACGCCGACCGAGGCCGCAGCCATGTCGGCCGTGTACGCGTTCGTTGTTGCAGTCTTCGTGTACAAGGATCTGAGTCTGAAGCAGGTTCCGAAGGTGTTGCTGGATTCGGCGTCAATGTCGGCGATGCTGCTGTACATCATCACCAACGCAGTCCTGTTCTCGTTCCTCATGACTAGCGAGAACATACCGCAGGCGATGGCAGGCTGGATCATGGACGCGGGATTTGGCCAGTTGACCTTCCTGCTAGTGGTAAACATCCTGTTGCTGGTGGCGGGCAATGTGATGGAGCCGTCGTCAATCGTGCTGATCATGGCGCCTATCCTGTTCCCGGTAGCGCGCACGCTTGGCATTGATCCGGTCCACTTCGGCATCATCATGGTGGTCAACATGGAAGTAGGCATGTGCCACCCGCCGGTAGGCCTTAATCTTTATGTGGCTTCCGGCATCACCAAGATGGGTATTACGGAACTGACCAAGGCGGTCATACCGTGGTTGCTGACCATGATCGCTTTCCTTGGGCTCGTCACTTACTGGCCGAGTTTGTCGCTGTGGCTGCCAAACCTGGTGTATGGGCAGTAACCAGCAGCAGTAACTCGGAGTAGCAATCCGGGGTGCCGCTTGGGGTGGCAACGCGGGATAGCAGATTGCATCGGTAACCCGCTACCACCACCCAGACAGGCGCGGGTGGTTTGCACTGTCAGACAAAAGGTCGCCATTTTGAATGGCGGCCTTTTTGTTTTATCCTCTTCCCATGCAATCCAATAGCGACATTTTTTCCGCCATCTGCCCCGCTCCCTTCGGCGCCATGGGGGTGCGCACTGTTGACGGCCTGGTGAAAGAGCTGGTCTACCTGCCGCGGCATTTTGAGGAAAAGGCGCCGCAGGACGCTGTTGCCGAGCGCGCCGTGCAGCAATTGACCCGTTACTTCAAGGAACCCGGCTTCCGCTTCGACCTTCCGCTAGCGCCGGCAGGCACCGCCTTCCAGCAAAGGGTGTGGCAGGTCATTTCCGACATTCCGCAGGGTGCAGTCCTGACCTACGGCGACGTGGCGCGTCGTCTGCGGTCTGCGCCGCGGGCCGTCGGCCAGGCGTGCGGCGCCAACTGGTTTCCTCTCGTGATTCCTTGCCATCGCGTGACAGCCGCGGGCGGCCTGGGCGGCTTCGCCAACCACGACGATGCGACCGGCTTCCACCTCGGTGTAAAGCGCTGGCTGCTGGCACACGAAGGCGTGGCGGGCTATTGATGGCACGAGCAGGCATGTCCCGCGTCGCGCTCGACAAGCCGCCTGCCGCCGCCGTGGTTCCCGGCCAGCAGTTAATTGATGAATTTTGCGACACGCTCTGGCTGGAAGACGGTCTGGCGAAAAACTCGCTCGACGCCTACCGCCGCGATCTGTCTGCATTCGCCGCCTGGCTGCACGAGGAACAGGGCAAGCAGTTGCTGCAGGCGGAGCCGGTCGACCTCAACGGCTACTTCGCCGCACGCCATGCAGAAACGCGCGCGACATCCGCCAATCGACGTCTCTCTGCCTTGCGTCGCTTCTACCAGCTCGCCTTGCGCCAGAACCGGATCGCGGTCGATCCCTGCTTGCGAATGCCGACTGCGCGGCAGCCATCGCGTGTGCCCAAGACACTGAGCGAAGCGCAGGTTGAATCCCTTCTCGGCGCCCCCGACGTCAACACGCCGCTCGGACTGCGCGACCGCACCATGCTTGAACTGATGTACGCGAGCGGGCTGCGGGTCTCCGAACTGGTCATGCTGAAATCGGTGGAAGTCGGCATGAACGAAGGCGTGCTGCGAGTGACCGGCAAGGGCAGCAAGACACGACTGGTGCCGTTCGGCGAGCATGCACGTAGCTGGATCGAACGTTATCTGCGTGACGGACGCGCCGTCATCCTCGACGGCCAGGTTGCGGATGCGCTGTTTGTCACCGCACGCGGCGGCCCCATGACGCGGCAAATGTTCTGGACGCTCGTCAAGAAGCATGCGCTGCGCGCAGATATCAATGCACCGCTATCGCCGCACACGCTGCGACATGCCTTCGCCACGCATTTGCTGAACCATGGCGCCGACCTGCGGGTCGTGCAATTACTGCTCGGGCATGCCGACATCTCCACCACGCAGATCTACACCCATGTGGCGCGCGAACGACTCAAGAAGCTGCATGCGGTGCATCATCCACGTGGCGGGAAAGCATGAGCGTGCATATCGTCCGGCTCGGGTCGCCGCGCTTGCCGGATGAAGGCATGCGGATCGGCACGGTGCGTCGGCCGCCGCGCGGCGTTCGCAAGGCCGACTACGCGGCGCTCGACTTCTATGATGTCTGGCTGCCGAACCTGTCGCCAAGCCCGGCGCTTTTCCATGCGTGGCGGGAGGCTCAGGACGAGCGCGACATCGCCACCTTTCAGCGCAAATTTCGGGCAGAAATGAAGGCGCCGGACGTCAGCCGGGTGCTCGATTTGCTGGCAGCACTGTCGCACCAGACCAGCTTCTCGGTTGGCTGTTATTGCGAGGATGAATCCCGCTGCCATCGCACCGTGTTGCGGCAGTTACTCGAGGAGCGTGGCGCCCGAGTCGAATGAGGGCGGGTACGCGCGGGCGCACCCGTTCCGCGTGCAGCGAAAAGCAGGTCAAGTAATGGCCCGCTTCCCGACGCCATCAATCGTCCGGCAATCCATCTCCCGCCAGAATCACCTGGGCCGCGCTCAACAGGTCGCCACCCAGGGCCGCCCGGCTTTCTTCGACCGAGCCATTGCGCAATCCCTTTAGCAATTGGTCGTGATGATGAATCGCTGGCGCTTCCGACAACCGCCTTGACCCCGAGCGCATGTCCAGATTGATGACCGGTCCAACCCGAAGCCATATCGTTTCGATCAACTCCACCAGGGTTGGCATTCCAGAGGCTTGATAGACGGCGAAGTGCAGTTGTTTGTTCAACTGGATTATCCGGCTCACATCGGGTTCGGCGCGCTGCATCTCGGCGGACAAAGCCGTGTGTGTGTCCTCGATTCCCGAAAGCTCTTCTGGTGTGACACGCATTGCCGCGTGCTCCACCGCCAATCCTTCCAGCGCTAGCCTTATCTTGAGCAATTCCCGAAACCGGTCCTTCGTCATCAAGGGGACGCGCAGCCCTTTATTGGGCAGGATCTCGAGCGCGCCTTCCGCAGCCAGCCGCCGGATGGCGTCGCGGATTGGCATATGGCTGGTACCCAAGGCTTCCGAAAGGCTCTTCAGCGTGAGCTTTTGACCGGGCAGGACCTGCCCTGCGAGCAGCAACTCGCGCACGTCTTCATAGACCCGATGTGCCAGCGTTGGGTGGGCAATCTTGCGAATTTGGGAGAGATCAGCTGCGGTGGAAATCGGGGACCTCATGTTGCCAAGTTCATGTGGAGGGGAGTGTGGATGCGTCATGTCGCCCGGATTATAGCGACCCTTGTCGAACTGCTTGCCGATCAACGTTGACATTGTAGTCTCGTCTGATATATTTGATCAAATGTCAACGGGAGGGGTCAAATGGAAAACGAAAAGAGCAAAAGCGGTTTGATCGTGCAATCACCACAGCGGCGCAAGCTATTGACAGCCGGGGCTGCGCTGGCTGGAGCATCGGCGATGGGCTTTCCGGCTATCGTCCACAGCCAGTCGGACAAGATCAGGATCGGGCACCTTACTCCGCTTACCGGATTCCTCGGCCCGCTCGGAGAATATGCGGTCATGAGCATCAAGCTGGCCGTGGAAGAAGTGAACCAGGCTGGTGGCGTAATGGGCCGCCAACTGGACCTGATTTCTGAAGACTCGGTGAACCCGTCGACCGCCTCATCGAAGGCGCAGCGTTTGTTCGAACGGGACGGTGCAGTCGTGCTGATCGGTGAAATTTCCTCCGCGTCGGGCCTGGCGATCGCCCAAGTCGCGGGTCGCAACAAGCGCATCTTCGTCAATACCGGGTGCAATTCGGATGAGTTGCGCGGCAAGGCCTGCAACAAGTACATGTTCCACGTCGAAGGGGCCAATACGACTTACGTCAAGGCCTGCGGCAAGGCGTTGTTGCGTGACAATATGATCAAGGGAAAAAAACTGTTCGGCCTGACCGCCGACTACGCATTCGGCCATGACCTGCTTCGCGTCGCCAAGATTTTTGTCAACGCCAATGGCGGCAGCTTCATTCAGGACGAATTGGTGGCGACCGATGCGACCGATTTCAGTCCCTATCTGCTCAAGATCCGTCAGGCCAAGCCAGATCTCGTCATTTCCAATCTGGCCGGCAATCAGATCACCAACTTCATCAAGCAGTACGCCGAATTCGGGCTCCCGTATCCGACCGCCGGCTTCGGCTTCGATACGGCGGTTGCCTGGGGCGCCGGCGCCGACAACTTTGCCGGTACCTGGCCCCTGATCTGGCACCACGATGTCGATACGCCGTCATCGAAGGCCTTCGTTGCCGCATTCACCAAGAAATATGGCAAGCCGCCGGAAAACCAGGCGTGGGGCGAATATGTCGCGCTCAAGTCGATGGTGCAGGCGATGAACGAAACAAAATCGACCGATTCTGCGAAATTGATCGAGTACTTCGAAAAAGGTGCGCAGTTCGACATCCTGAAGGCGCGCAAAGGCTACTACCGCGCCTGGGACCACCAGTTGATGCAGGAAATGTACACCGTCACTGCCAAGCCGAAAGGCAAGGCCAAGGACAAGTGGGACTTCATGGCATTGGGGGCGACAGTGCCCGGACCGCAGGAATCGCTGGAAGTCCTGGCGCCCACGCGTGAAGAAAATGCCTGCTCCATGACCTGAACGCGACCTGAAGCGGACGGGAGGCCAGGCCGTTGCCCTGGTCTGGTCCGGCATGCGCAAGCACAAGCGCGCGGCGCCAACCGCGCTGCTGCGCTTCCTACAGCATCCGTGGAGTAGTAATGGAATTTGTATTCCTTCTGGAGCAAGTCCTGAATGGCTTGCTGGTGGGCGGCTATTACCTGTTGATCGCACTCGGCTTGTCGCTGATATTCAGCCTGGGCGGCGTGGTCAACTTGGCGCATGGTGCGTTTTACGCATTGGGGGCGTACCTTGCGGTCGAAGTCACCAAACACCTTGGCTTCAGCGGCGCTGTCGTCATTTCGCCATTGATCGTCGGGATGCTCGGCGTGCTGTTCGAGCGCTTCCTGCTGCGCCGATTCTATTCGGCCGACCCCATCCTCAGCCTGTTGCTCACCTTCGGACTGGCGATGGTTGCAGAGCAGCTGATTCGCATGACCTGGGGCGCGTCGCCGATTCCATCTTCCATCCCTGCCGCTTTCAAGGGGCAGATCGCAGTCGGCGGATTCCTTTATTCGAGATA
Source organism: Herminiimonas sp. (assembly GCA_028292265.1). Lineage (GTDB taxonomy): Bacteria > Pseudomonadota > Gammaproteobacteria > Burkholderiales > Burkholderiaceae_D > JAQGMR01. The sequence continues at coordinate 98,801 of JAQGMR010000013.1, read as the reverse complement.
TCGGGTGTTGATGCTGTTTGCGGTGGTTGCGGCGTTGACGGCTATCTGGCTTTTGCTGAACAAGACTTCTTTTGGCCGCGTGGTGCGCGCCGGCGTGCAGCGACCCGACATGGTGGCGGTGCTCGGCATCCGGCTGCAGCCATACATGACGACCGTCGTCGTGCTGGGCGTCAGCCTGGCCGCATTGGCGGGCGTCTTGTTTGCGCCGATCTCCGGCGTGCATCCGGCGATGGGCACGGAAATCATGACTGCCGCTTTCGTGGTGGTTGTGATCGGCGGCCTGGGCAGTTTTTGGGGCGTGGTAATCGCCGCGGTGCTGGTGGGCGTGGTACGCGGCATCACCATTCATTTTTATCCGGCAGCCGGTGAAGCGTCGATGTATCTGCTGATGCTGCTGGTGCTGATGTTCCGTCCGCGAGGCTTGCTCGGGGAACGAATCGAACGATTCGAATAAAGAGCCCACCTTTGAACAAGACATACCAACCCCTGTGGATCGGTGCCATTGCGCTGGTGGTGATTCCGTTCCTGCTGCACGCAGTCGGCCTGACGCTGACCTCCGCCACCGACGTCGTGATCTTTGCGATTGCAGCGATGGGCCTGAATATTCTGGTCGGCTATACCGGCCTCACTTCCTTTGGCCACGGCACCTGGTTCGGCATCGGCGCTTACGCCGCCGCGCTGTCGCAGAAATACTGGTTTCCAGGCCAGATCGTTTTGCCCTTCATGTTTGCGCTGCTTTCCATCGCGGCGCTGTCTGCCGTCGTGGGTTTCCTGATCCTGCGACGGCGCGGCGTGTATTTTTCGTTGCTGACGTTGGCGCTATCGGCGCTCACTTTCGCCATCGCTTTTCGCTGGACCGCATTCACCGGAGGCGAATCAGGGCTAGGCGGTGTGGTGCGGCCGGCCATTGGCCCGCTGAACCTGGACGACCCACTGGTCTACCTGGTGGCGGTCAGCATCATCGGGCTGGCCGTCCTGTATGTGCTGCTGCGGGTCGTGCGCTCGCCCTTTGGCCACGTGCTTGTCGCAATTCGTGAAAACGAACAGCGCGCCAGCTTCCAGGGCTATGACACCGACAAGTACAAGCTGGGCGCGTTCGTGCTGTCGGCCACCGTTACTGGCCTAGCCGGCGCGCTGCTGGTGTTTCATCATCGGATGGCCTCGGCGGAGCCGACCTCGGTCGCCTTTTCCGGCGAGTTGCTGGTGATGGTAATAATTGGTGGCATGCGCAGCTTTCTTGGTCCGGCATTGGGCGCGCTGTTCTACATCCTGTTTCGCGAGTTGCTGTCGATCTGGACCGCGAACTGGTTGCTCTGGTTCGGGCTGGCGTTCGTCGGCTTCATTCTGTTTTCGCCTACGGGGCTGGTCGGCATCTGGACGCGTCTGCAGCGCCACTGGCGACCAGAAGCCGAAGAGGGCGCGGCGATGAGCAAGCGCAAGATACATGAAGGCTTGCCGTTGCCCGGGTTCCTGCGGCCTCGAGCGAGCCAGGGAGTAGTGCTCGAAGCGAAGGGCATCAGCAAGAATTTCGGCGGCATCCACGCGGTCGAGAATACGGAGCTGACGCTGCATGCGGGAGAGATCCATGCGTTGATTGGGCCGAACGGCGCCGGCAAGACAACTGCCTTCAATCTGATTTCCGGCATGTTCTCTCCGGACGCGGGCACGGTGCGCCTGAACGGCAAGGATATCCAGGGCATGACTACGCACCGGATATGCCAGCAAGGCCTGGCGCGCTCATTTCAGGTCACGAATCTGTTCCGCGGCCTGTCGATTTACGAGAACTTGCGCTTGTCGCTGCAGGCACGACATGCGGCACGTTTCAATGCCTGGCGCGATATCGACAGCTATCCTGAAATCCATGCGGAAACCGCCGAGCTGATGAAGTTTTTGGGCCTGGAAGGGATCGAGCACATCGAGGGCGGCGCGCTCTCGTATGGCGGCCAACGGCTGGTCGATCTTGGTATCGCACTTGGTTCAAAACCACAGGTGCTGCTGATGGACGAGCCGCTGGCCGGGTTGGCCGCGGCGGAGCGCGAACGCGTGTCCCATCTGGTGAAGACGGTGGCCTGCAATATCCCGGTCCTGATCGTTGAACATGACATCGACCGCGTGCTCGGCTTTTCGCAACGCGTGACCGTGATGAACCAGGGCAGTGTGCTGATGTCAGGCACCCCCGAGCAGGCGCGCGCGGACCATCGGGTGCAGGAAATCTATACGGGGTCGGGAACGCCGCTCGTTACTGGTCGCGTGGCGGGGGCGGCCCGCGACCGGCCGCTGCTGCTGCGCTTCGAGAAGGTCAACGCTTTCTATGGCAAGAGCCATATCCTGAACGACGCGACGCTGGAAGTGCGCGAAGGTGAAATCGTGGCGCTTCTGGGTCGCAACGGCGCCGGCAAGTCCACGCTGCTGAAGACCTTGATCGGACTGCTGAAACCGGCGTCTGGCGAAATTGAATTCGCCGGTCGCGATATCGCCGGATTGCCTGCGCCGGATATAGCACGCCTCGGCATCGGCTACGTGCCGCAGGGGCGTGGCCTGTTTGCTGGCATGACCGTAGCGGAGAACCTGGCACTTGGCCGGCTGGCGCGGGCCACTGACGGCAGTCAGGGGGTGGTGTGGAGCGAAGAAAAGATCCTGCACTATTTTCCGAGCCTGAAGGACCGCATGCGGACACCGGCCGACTATCTTTCTGGCGGCGAGCAGCAAATGGTGGCGGTGGCGCGCGCCCTCTCCGGCAACGTCAGGCTGTTGCTGCTGGATGAACCGTTTGAGGGCTTGGCACCAACTGTTGTGCAGGAATTGTTCACCGTGTTTGACCAGTTGCGCAGCCAGGTGTCGATCCTGATAGTCGAGCACAACCTGGACCTGGTGCTGGCGCTGGCCGACCGGATATTCGCGCTGGATCGCGGCGCGGTATTTCATGAAGGCGCGGCCGAGCCGCTGCTGACTGATCTGTCTTACCGCAAGCAGATCCTCTGGCTTTAACGCTTAACCGAATACGGGACATCGCAACTATGGATATCGGAATGCAGGGCAAGCGCGTGGTGGTAACGGCCGGCGCGCAAGGCATTGGATTAGCAATCACGGAAGCATTCGTGGCAGCCGGCGCTGAAGTACACATCTGCGACATCAATGATAATTTCCTGGCTGACGCCAGGAAGCGCTTTCCGGGTGTCAGCCAAAGTCGCACCGATGTGGCGGACGCGGCTCAGGTGGACGCCATGTTTGCCGATCTCGCGGCACGCTGGGGCGCGCTGGATGTGTTGGTCAACAACGCCGGCATCGCCGGGCCGACAGCCAGGGTGGAGGCGACTGAGCTCGCCGAATGGGAGCGGACTATCGCGGTCAACCTGACCGGACCGTTTCTGTGCACGCGGCGCGCGGTACCGTTGCTGAAGGCGGCGGGCGGCGGTTCTATCGTCAACCTCTCGTCCGCTGCTGGGCGGCTTGGCTTTCCGTTGCGGTCGCCGTATTCAGCCTCGAAGTTCGGTGTGATCGGACTGACCCAAACCTGGGCGATGGAGTTGGGGCCGGACCATATCCGCGTCAACGCAATTCTGCCGGGAATAGTCGCCGGCGAGCGGCAGGAGCGCGTGATCGCGGCGAAGGCGGCGTCGTACGGTATTGCTCATGAACAGATGCGGCAGCAATTGCTGGCCAAGGTGTCGCTACGCACAATGGTCACGGCACAGGATATCGCCAACCAGATTTTATTTATCTGCTCGCCAGCGGGAGCCAATATTAGCGGCCAGAGCCTGTCGGTGTGCGGCAATGTCGAGCACCTTGGCTGACAAAGGGAACAGCATGATGAATGAACATATCGCTATTGTTGGCGCAGGACTGATCGGGCGGGCCTGGGCTATTGTTTTTGCTCGCGCCGGATGCAAGGTAAGCATTTTCGACGGCGCGCCTGAAGCGCTGCAAGCCTGTCAGGCGCTGCTGCGGGAAAACGTGACGGATCTGGCGCAGCAAGGCTTGATCGACGAAGCGCCGGACCTGGTCCTGGCGCGCATCACACCGGTTTCCACGCTGGCTGAAGCGCTTGAGGGCGCGGTCTTGGTGCAGGAAAATGTGCGCGAAACGCTGGAAGCGAAGCAGGCGATTTTCGCCGAGATGGACCGGCTTGCCGCGCCCACTACGATCCTGGCCAGCTCAACGTCGGGGATTCCGGCGTCGGCGTTCTCGGCCGACCTCGCAGGCCGGGCCCGCATCCTGGTTGCGCATCCGGTCAATCCGCCTTATCTCGTGCCGCTGGTTGAACTGGCGCCTGCGCCGTGGACTTCCCCCGACGCTATTGAGCGGGCGCGTGATCTGTATGCGCGCGCGGGGCAATCGCCGGTGCTGCTTAAAAAGGAAATCGCCGGCTTCTTGCTGAATCGGATACAGGCGGCCGTGCTGAACGAGGTGCTCAATTTATACGAGAACGGCTACGCGTCGGTCGCCGATCTCGACACAGTAATGAAAGACGGCCTGGGCATGCGCTGGGCGTTCATGGGGCCGTTCGAGACCATCGACTTGAACGCTCCCGACGGCGTGGTCGATTACGCTGCGCGCTATGGACCGATCTACAAGGAAGTCAGCCGGCAACACTTGCCGAATGCCTGGAGCCCGGAATTGCTCACGAAGATCGAGTCCGAACGTCGAGAAGTGCTGCCTGCCCAGCAGTTGGGCGAGCGGACGCGCTGGCGCGACAACCGCTTGATGGCGCTGGTTGCGCACAAGCGAAAACAACCGTTGTGATGAAAATATCAATTCCTTTCTGCCTCTTAGGAGAGTGCCATGAGCAAGTCCCGTAAAGTCATCATTACCTGTGCCGTCACTGGCGCTATTCACACGCCCTCAATGTCGCCGCACCTGCCGGTTACACCCGCGGAAATCGCCGATGCAGCGATCGGCGCCGCCGAAGCCGGCGCGGCCATCATCCACCTGCACGCACGCGACCCGAAAGACGGCCGGCCCACTCAAGACCCGGCGGTATTCCAGGAGTTTTTGCCGCGCATTAAAACCAGCACCAGCGCAGTCATCAACATCACTACAGGCGGCAGCCCGCATATGACGGTGCAGGAGCGTCTGCGTCCGGCGCATCACTTTCAGCCGGAACTGGCTTCGCTGAACATGGGGTCAATGAATTTTGGCTTGTATCCAATGCTCGAGCGAACGAAAGAATTCAAGCATCAATGGGAGATCGACCACCTTACCAATAGCCGCGACCTGGTGTTCAAGAATACCTTTGCCGATGTTGAATATATCCTCACTTCATGCGGCGCCAATGGCACCCGTTTCGAGTTCGAGTGCTACGACATTTCCCACCTTTACAACCTGGCGCATTTTGTCGACCGCAAGCTGGCGACGCCACCATTTTTTGTGCAAAGTGTATTTGGTCTGCTGGGCGGCATCGGGGGGCATCCGGAAGATCTGATGCACATGAAGCGAACCGCCGACCGCCTGTTCGGCGCGGATTTCGTTTGGTCCATCCTGGGCGCAGGACGCAACCAGATTCCATTGGCAACGATGGGCGCCGCGCAGGGGTCGAACGTGAGAGTAGGGCTGGAGGATTCGCTGTGGATCGGTCCTGGAAGGCTTGCTGAAAGTAATGCCGATCAAGTGCGCAAGATCCGCATGGTGCTGGAGGGCTTGTCACTGGAGATTGCGACGCCGGACGAGGCGCGTCAGATGCTGGCGCTAAAGGGTGCAAGCGAGGTCAAGTTCTAGGGGCGGGCAAACAGGCGAAGTGCTCCGCAATCCATTGCACCGTGTGCGTTAGAGGGAACCCCTGCAAACCGCTCGTGTTGCGCCAGTTGCTCCAGGAGCGAGGCGCCCGGTCCGATGAACGCAACCGATGCTGACGCTGCAGGCAGGCAAGCCGCGCTCGCGATGCCTCCCCTTTCCTGGCAGGTGAGTCGCGCTTTCGATGCCGCCCATTTCCCGCCTGCTCAAAACGGTTCATACTGGCGCGCTCGAGAGTTTCAAGCGCAGCACATGCCGAAAAAAGATCACGTATCCGAGACGCCGGCTACCCGTTTCCTGCGGGAGAACGGCATCACATTTACCGAGCATCCGTATGCCTATGAAGAGCGAGGCGGCACCAGCGTATCGGCGCGCGAACTCGGTGTCGATGAACATGCCGTTATCAAGACTTTAATCCTGCAGGACGAAGCGGCCAGGCCGATGGTGGTATTAATGCACGGCGATCGCAAGGTATCCACCAAAAATCTCGCGCGCCAGGTCGGATGCAAATCGATCGAACCCTGCAAGCCGGAGGTGGCAAGCCGTCATTCAGGCTATCTGGTTGGCGGCACTTCACCATTCGCCACGCGCAAGCCCATGCCGGTGTATGCGGAAGCCTGCATCTTTGAACTTTCAAATATCTATATCAACGGCGGAAGACGCGGGTACCTTATCTGCCTTGCTCCCGAAATTTCAGCCACGCTGCTACCCTTGACTCGTGTGCACTGCGCCCTCGAAGATTAATAGTCGGGCACGCCTTGCCGAATCTAATCCTTATAAAAATCACTGAGACGAACTTCATGAATCCAGTACTACTCACCGTTCTGTGCGCGCTTGGCGCTTACCTGATCGGCTCCATCTCGTTTGCCGTCGTGGTAAGCCGCGCCGTCGGCTTGGCCGACCCGCGCACCTATGGGTCGAAAAACCCGGGCGCGACGAATGTCCTTCGCAGCGGCAACCGGAAGGCGGCGATTGCCACGCTGCTTGGCGATTGCATCAAGGGCGTGGTCCCGGTCTGGCTCGCCGTGCACTACGGGCCCGCCTACGGCCTGCACGACAGCGGCATTGCGCTGGTCGCGCTTGCCGTATTTCTTGGTCATTTGTGGCCAGTGTTTTTCCGCTTCGCTGGCGGCAAGGGCGTCGCCACCGCGCTTGGCGTACTGCTCGGGTTGAACGGATGGATTGGATTGGCGACGCTGGTGACCTGGCTCGCGATCGCGTACGCCTTCCGGTATTCGTCGCTGGCAGCGCTGATCGCCGCGATTTTTGCGCCGTTCTACTACGCGCTTAACTTCGGGGCCGATCCGATATTGCTTGCGATCGTCATCATGAGTGCGCTACTGATCTACCGCCACGCGGGCAATATCGCCAACCTAATCAGCGGCAAGGAAAGCCGCATCGGCGCGAAAAAGAAGTGAGTGTGTGCTGATGCCGTGAGCGTCAGTATTCACCGCCGCCTCACGCACCCGTCATCTCACGCGCCCGTAACCTCGGCCAGCGGCCAGCGCGGTTTGACGTTGAACGCGTAGTCGCGTCGCGCCGCTTCGGGGTGGCGCTGTAGTCGCAGTGCGCCGGCGAAGGCGATCATGGCGCCGTTGTCCGTGCAGAATTCCATCTCGGGATAAAAAACGCGAAAGTGCTTGCGGGTTGCTGCCGCATCGAGCGCCTCGCGCAATTGCTTGTTGGCGCCGACACCTCCCGCAATCACCAGGCGCTTCAATCCGGTTTGCTTTAGAGCGGCAACCGACTTTGCCACCAGCACGTCGACCATGGCATCGACGAAGGCACGCGCTACATTGGCCTTATCCTGCTCGCAGATGTTGGTAACCTGGTTTTTTACAACCGTGAGCACCGCAGTCTTTAGCCCGGAAAAGCTGAAGTTCAAGTCCTTCGAATGCAGCATCGGTCGCGGCAATTTGTAGACATGCGGATCGCCGAATTCCGCCAGCCTCGATATGGCCGGGCCGCCAGGGTAGCCAAGCCCCAGCAGCTTGGCGGACTTGTCGAAGGCTTCGCCGGCTGCATCGTCTACCGTTTCTCCCAGCAATTCATAGCGTCCAACTCCGTCCACCCGCATTAGCTGGGTGTGGCCGCCCGACACCAGCAACGCAACAAAGGGAAATGCCGGCGGGTCCGAAGCTAAGAGCGGCGACAGCAAATGCCCCTCGAGATGGTGCACGCCAAGCACCGGCCGGTCGAGCGCCAAACCGAGTCCACAAGCGATGGACGCGCCGACCAGCAATGCGCCGGCCAGTCCCGGTCCCTGCGTATAGGCAATGGCATCGATCTGCTCGCGTCCCGCGCCGCTCTTCTCCAGGACTTCCTTCAATAGCGGAATCGCGCGCCGGATGTGGTCGCGCGATGCAAGCTCCGGCACCACGCCGCCATATTGTTCGTGCATGGCGACCTGCGAATGGAGCGCATGCGCCAGCAAGCCGCGCTCGGTGTCGTAGAGCGCAATGCCGGTTTCATCGCAGGAGGATTCAACGCCGAGAACGATCATGGGGACGGTGGAAGTGGAATGGTTTAGCTAAATCTGTGGCTGTTGCCGGAAGCGCCACACGGCTTGAAGCTTGGGGCGGTTCTGCCGGGTCGCCCATTGTAAAGGAATGGCGCGCAGGGCCATCCACGTGGCCTGTGAGGCGCCATAACGGATCGCGCAACCCTGATGCCGCCGGGGACGCCTACGGCAAGCCTGCGGCCTCGCCATTGTGAGCGAAGCTGGTGCGGCGCACGTTTAAAGAGCGCCTGGCGATTCGCGTCCGGTCAATTTGCGGTGTAAAGCGCGCTGAAAGAGAGCGCTGGCAGCTTTCCATCGCGTGATTTCGCATTCGAACTTCTTGAGACGGCCGTTGCAGGCTGGCACATCCCTTGCAATGACAGGTCTGTAACCAGTGCGCGTTCACCATTGCGACGCACGTTTCAAGGCGACATTTCGAGGGCACTTCAAGGACACGATGAAAGCTGATGACAAGACCGACGACAAGACCAATGTGAGCCGACGCAGTGTATTGAAGGCGGGCGCTGTAGTGACGGCCGGCGCATTTGGTGCACTCGCCACGCGGGGTGTGTGGGCTGCCGGGTCCGACAAGCCAGAGAAGGATGAGGTCAAGGTTGGCTTTATTCCGCTTACTGACTGCGCTTCGGTGGTCATGGCCTCGGTGCTTGGCATCGACAAGAAATACGGCATCAAGATCACGCCGAGCAAGGAAGCGTCGTGGCCGGGAGTGCGTGACAAGCTGGTCAATGGCGAGCTTGATGCGGCACACGTCCTGTATGGCCTGATCTATGGCCTGCACCTTGGCGTCTCGGGCCCGAAGAAGGACATGGCAGTGCTCATGACCCTCAATAACAACGGGCAGGCGATCACGCTGTCGAAGAAGCTGGCCGACAAGGGTGCGGTCGACGGTGCTTCCCTGGCGAAGATCATGAAATCGGACAAGCGCGAGTACACCTTTGCGCAAACCTTCCCAACCGGCACCCACGCCATGTGGCTGTATTACTGGATGGCTGCACATGGCATCGACCCGATGAAAGACGCAAAAATCATCACGGTGCCACCGCCACAAATGGTGGCCAATATGCGGGTCGGGAACATGGATGGCTATTGCGTCGGCGAGCCGTGGGGCCACCGCGCCATCGCAGACGGCATTGGCATCACTGCCATCACCACGCAGGACATCTGGAAAGACCATCCTGAAAAAGTGCTTGGTACCAGCGCGGAGTGGGTGAAGAAATATCCCAACACTGCACGGGCCATGACAGCCGCTGTGCTGGAAGCGGGGCGCTGGATCGACGCATCGTTGTCGAACAAGAGCAAGATGGCAGAGACGATCGCTGACAAATCGTACGTCAACACCTCTGTGGACGTGATCAACCAGCGCATCCTCGGTCGCTACCAGAATGGCCTTGGCAAGACTTGGGACGACCCGAACTACATGAAGTTCTACAGCGACGGCGCGGTGAATTTCCCGTACCTGTCGGATGGCATGTGGTTCCTCACTCAGCATCGCCGCTGGGGACTGCTGAAGCAGGACGTCGACTATCTCGCGGTGGCTAAACAAATCAACCAGATCGACGTGTACCGCGACGCGGCCTCCATGGCGAAAGTTAGCGTGCCAAAAGACCCTATGCGCTCGTCGAAGCTGATGGACGGCACGGTCTGGGATGGCAAGAATCCGCAAGCCTATGCCGCATCTTTCAAGATACGCGCATGACCCGGATTGCAGCGCATTGCCACATGTGGACAAGGCGCCTCGGTGCGGCGCGAGGCCTTGTCACGCCGTCGACCTCAGGTAAATCATGAAAGGCCTGTCGATCAGGCCTTCAGCAAGCAGCATTCTTGAAAGCGATCCAACCGTCCTGTCGGAGTCAGCATGAGCGCAGTCATGAAAAACCTCGCCGAAACCGTTCCCCTTCAACCGACCGTGCCTCGCCCGGCAAGTCTCGATGCGCAGCAGGTCACGGTGCAAATCGCCGCTTCTGAGAAGCGGCGCCGGATTCGTGAAGGGGTCGACGCGCCGAAGCAGCGCGGCCAACAGTCCAGCGTACGCCGCATTCTGCTCGCCACCTTGCCGCCGATCCTGGGTATCGCATTCATGGTGCTGCTATGGGAAATCGTCGCCTTGAAGAGCAGCGGCATTCCTTCTCCCGGCGTCACGCTGACGGAGGCGATCAAGGTCTTTTCGGATCCGTTCTACCGGAAGGGTCCGAACGATCAGGGCATAGGCTGGAATCTGCTGGCGTCGCTGCAGCGGGTCGGACTGGGCTTCGGCATGGCGGCCGCGGTGGGCATACCGCTTGGATTCCTGATTGGGCGATTCCGGTTTTTGTCCGGCATGTTCGGCCCGATCATCAGCATATTGAAACCGGTGTCCCCGCTCGCGTGGCTGCCGATCGGCCTGCTGGTATTCAAGGCCGCTAACCCAGCCTCCATCTGGGCCATTTTCATTTGCTCTATCTGGCCCATGATCATCAACACCGCTGTCGGTGTGCAGCGGGTGCCGCAGGACTACATGAACGTGGCGCGTGTGCTGAACCTTTCAGAGTGGAAGATTCTGACGAAGATTCTGTTCCCGTCTGTTTTGCCGTACATGCTGACGGGTGTGCGCCTTTCCATCGGCACTGCATGGCTGGTAATCGTGGCCGCTGAGATGCTGACCGGTGGTGTGGGCATCGGCTTCTGGGTATGGGACGAATGGAACAATCTGAACGTGCCACACATCATCATCGCGATTTTCGCAATTGGCATGGTCGGCTTGATTCTGGAGCAGGGACTTGTGGCGCTGGCGAAGGCGTTCACTTATGAAGAGGTCAAGGGTTAGTTGATTGCGGGAGCCGCGTCCGGCGTATCGCTGGCGCCGCACCACACCAGAGTGAATTTGCTTCAGCACAAGGACAAGGAAAGAGCATGGACGACAGCAAGTATATTGAAGTGCAGGACGTCAGCATGTCCTTCGATACGCGCAAAGGCGATTTCCTGGCGCTGAAGGACATCAACCTCTCAGTTCGAAAGGGAGAATTCGTGACCCTGATCGGGCACTCAGGGTGCGGCAAGTCGACGCTGCTGAACCTGATCGCCGGTTTGCTGAACGCGACCGATGGCACCATGCTTTGTGCAAATCGCGAAATCGCCGGGCCTTCGCCAGAGCGGGGCGTCGTGTTCCAGAACCATTCTCTGCTGCCCTGGCTGACGTGTTTTGAGAACGTGTACCTCGCGGTCGAGCGCGTTTTTGGCAGTGTGGAGGGGACCGCAAAATTAAAGGGCCGTACGAATGCCGCGCTGGCCTTGGTCGGGCTCACGCATGCAGCGCAGAAGCGGCCGCACGAGATTTCTGGTGGCATGAAGCAGCGGGTCGGCATTGCCCGAGCGCTGTCCATGGAGCCCAAAGTCCTGTTGATGGACGAACCCTTCGGCGCACTTGATGCACTGACCCGCGCGCACTTGCAGGATGAATTGCTGAAGATTGTGGCCAAGACCAGGTCGACGGTGGTGATGGTGACGCACGATGTGGACGAAGCCGTGTTGCTGTCGGACCGGATCGTCATGATGACCAACGGGCCCTCAGCCACCATCGGCGAAATTCTTCAGGTGCGCCTGCCACGCCCACGTGAACGGCTTGCACTGGCGCAGGACGCGCTCTACACGGAGTACAGAACCTCGGTGCTGGAGTTCCTGTATCAGCGTCAATCCAGGCCGTTGGCGAAAGAGGCTGCCTGAGGGGGAGGCAAAGGCGCCTGGAAGAGAATGCGACCACCTCGTCGCAGCGTGCATGCCACAGAGTGCAACGCGCAACCGCGGCCCGATGCACCATGGCCGATCGCTGAAGTCTCGACGACTGCGCCCGCTGCACTTGATGCACCGCCGAAGTGCGGATTGCGGTCAAAGCAGTGCAAGGTCCCTCCCAAATCTTGGCATCGCTCTTGCTCATGCTTGATCAGGACGTCGACTGCATGGCGAATAAAGAAATGCGCAGATTTGGAGTGGTCACATGAAGAAGCTCAAGTTGGTCATGGTCGGCAATGGCATGGCAGGGGTTCGAACCCTTGAAGAACTGATCAAGATCGCGCCGGACGTCTATGACATCACGGTATTCGGCGCCGAGCCGTACGCAAACTACAACCGCATTCTGCTTTCGCCGGTACTGGCTGGCGAGCAGACCATCCAGGACATCATGCTCAACGATGTCGACTGGTATCAACAGAACAACATCACGCTGCATCTCGGCAAGAAGATAGCGCGCATTGACCGCGTCAAGCGCGAGGTCGTTCCGGAGGATGGGACAACCGCGGCCTACGATCGGCTGCTGCTGGCTACCGGCTCCAATCCGTTCATGCTGCCGGTCCCGGGCAAGGACTTGAAAGGCGTGATTTCCTACCGCGACATTCAGGACACGAACGCGATGATCACCGCGGCGGAAACCTGCAAGCATGCGGTCGTCATTGGTGGCGGCTTACTCGGGCTGGAAGCGGCCAACGGATTGAAGCAGCGTGGGATGGATGTGACGGTGGTACATCTGCCAACCTTCCTCATGGAGCGGCAGCTTGATCCCACTGCGGCGAAGATGCTTCAGAAATCTCTCGAAGACCGTGGACTGAAATTTTTGCTCGACAAGAATACGAAGGAACTGGTCGGCGACGAGGCTGGCAATATCAAGGCGATTCGTTTCACGGATGGCGTGGAAATGCCGGCTGAGCTGCTGGTCATGGCAGTGGGAATTCGGCCCAACACGACGCTGGCGGAATCCGCCGGGCTATATTGCAATCGCGGCATTGTGGTCAATGACACGATGCAGACGTACGACCCGCGCATCTATGCAGTGGGCGAGTGCGTGAACCATCGCGGCACAGCGTATGGCCTGGTGGCGCCGCTATTTGAAATGGCGAAGGTTTGCGCCAACCACCTGGGCAACTATGGCATCGGTCGCTATCTGGGTTCAGTGACGTCCACCAAGCTCAAGGTCACCGGCATCGACCTGTTCTCCGCTGGTGAGTTCATGGGTGGCGCAGATACCGATGAAATCGTTCTGTCCGACCCCATCGGCGGCGTCTACAAGAAGCTGGTCCTGCGTGGCGACAAGCTGGTGGGTGCCTGTCTGTATGGCGACACCGTGGATGGCAGCTGGTACTTCCGGCTGCTGCGCGAAGGCCGCGATATTGGTGACATTCGCGACGCGCTCATGTTCGGCGAAGCGAATACCGGGCGCCCTGGCGATACCGGCCACGAAGGCTTCAAGATGGCGGCCGCCATGCCGGACACCGCCGAAGTCTGCGGCTGCAACGGCGTGTGCAAGGGCACTATCGTCAAGGCGATCAAGGAAAAGGGACTGTTCACGCTGGAAGACGTGCGCAAGCAAACCAAGGCATCGGCTTCCTGCGGTTCCTGTACCGGACTGGTCGAACAACTCATCATGGCGACGGCCGGTGGCGACTACTCCTCGGCAGCCAAGGTGAAGCCGCTATGCGGTTGCACCGACCGCACCCACGCCGAAGTCCGCGAAGCGATCCGCAAGCACAAGCTGCTCACGATCACGGACACGATGGCCTTCATGGAATGGCGCACGCCCAATGGCTGCGCAAGCTGCCGTCCGGCGCTTAACTACTATGTGCTGTCGACCTGGCCGCATGAGGCGAAGGACGACCCGCAATCGCGCTACATCAATGAGCGGGCGCACGCCAATATCCAGAAGGATGGCACCTATTCGGTTATACCGCGCATGTGGGGCGGCGAAACAAATTCGTCCGAGTTGCGCCGCATCGCCGATGTGGTCGACAAGTTCAAGATTCCCACGGTGAAGGTGACTGGCGGACAACGCATCGATTTGCTTGGCGTGAAGAAGGAAGATTTGCGCGCGGTATGGAAGGATCTCGGCATGCCGTCTGGCCATGCCTATGCCAAGGCGCTGCGCACGGTGAAGACTTGCGTCGGCTCGGAATGGTGTCGGTTCGGAACGCAGGATTCAACCTTGATGGGGCAGCAACTCGAGCGCGGCCTGTGGCGCATGTACGCGCCCCACAAGGTGAAGATCGCGGTCTCTGGCTGCCCGCGTAATTGCGCGGAGTCTGGCATCAAGGACGTAGGCGTTATCGGGGTGGACTCAGGCTGGGAAATCTATGTCGGCGGCAACGGCGGCATCAAGACCGAGGTCGCACAATTCCTGGTGAAACTGAAAACCCATGAGGAAGTAATGGAGTATGCGGGCGCCTTTCTGCAGATGTATCGGGAGGAGGGCTGGTACCTCGAACGTACCGTGCATTACATCGCGCGCGTTGGGCTGGAGCATGTGAAGCGTCAGGTCGTGGAAAACGCCGAGCGGCGTCAAGCCCTGTATGAAAAACTGCTGTACTCTCTTGAGGGTGAACCCGACCCATGGCATGAGCCAGAAAAGGCGCGGGTAGACGAGCGGCAGTTCGAAACGCTTTCACTTCCGGTGTAATGGCGTACTCCCTGAAAGGAAAAATCATGAGGCTCTATCTGGTTTCGGCTGTTATCGCGCTGGCCGCTGTCTCATTGCTTGCTACCGCCTGCCTTCAACCTGGGGCGAGCAAGCGCCTGCTACCTGTCAATTTCACCTTTTTCAAGTCATGACGATCGAATGGAAAGAAGTCTGCAGCGTCGCTGATATCGCGCCGCTTGGTTCGAGGGTGGTACGCCGTAACGGGTTGCCCGACATTGCGATTTTTCGCAATGGCGAAGACCGCATTTTTGCCTTGCTCGACCGTTGCCCACACAAGGGCGGCCCGCTGTCGCAGGGTATCGTTTTCGGGGAAAAGGTAGCCTGCCCGCTGCATAACTGGAATATCGAACTGGCTTCTGGCTGCGCGATGGCGCCGGACGTGGGGTGTACCGAGCGCTTCTCCGTAAAGGTTGAGGAAGGCATGGTCTATCTGGACGCGGCGCAGGTCTTTGCCGAGAAGGTAGAGCCGGCAGCTGCATGACAATGGAAGCACCATCGGCAGCAACCGCGGCAGCAGGCCCGGTTACAGCCAGTACGAAACTGACCTGTTGCTACTGCGGTGTGGGATGCGGTGTCATCGTTGAGAGCGATGGCACCCGTATTACGGACGTCCGTGGCGACCCTGAGCATCCGGCAAATTTTGGCCGGCTTTGCACCAAGGGCAGCACGCTGCTCTTGACGGCGCAGCCGGCATTGCAGCAACAGGTGCGCGCCTTGCACCCGGAGGTGCGACCACACCGGGACGCTGCACGGCAACGGGTGTCATGGGATGAAGCGCTCGACAGCGTCGCGCGCAAGTTCATTTCCACCGTTCGTGAGCATGGCCCGGACAGCGTCGCCTTCTACGTTTCTGGCCAACTCCTGACCGAGGACTACTACGTCTTCAACAAGCTGGCCAAGGGACTGGTCGGCACCAACAACATCGATACCAATTCCCGCCTCTGCATGTCGAGCGCCGTGGCCGGGTACAAGCAGACACTCGGGGCTGACGCGCCGCCCAACTGCTATGAGGACATTGACGAGGCGGAGCTGATTTTTATCGTTGGCTCGAACATGGCCTATGCGCACCCGGTGCTGTACCGACGGCTCGAAGACGCCCGCAAGAGAAATCCCGAGCTCAAAGTCATCGTGGCCGATCCGCGTCGCACAGACACCGCGCGTGACGCTGATCTGTTCCTGCCAATCCTGCCGGGCACCGATGTCGCGCTATTTCACGGCATGCTGCATATCTGCCTGTGGGAAGACCTGATCGACCCGGCCTATATCGAGGCGCATACCGAAGGCTTCGCGGAGTTGAAGCGCACCCTGCGCGACTTTACGCCGCAGTATGTAGCGCAAACCTGCGGCATACGCGAAGACCAGCTGGTGCAGGCGGCACGCTGGTTCGGCGCGTCGAAAGCCAGCCTGTCGCTGTATTGCCAGGGCCTGAACCAGTCGTCATCGGGCACCGCCAAGAACGCAAGCCTGATCAATCTGCACCTGGCGACCGGCCAGATCGGCAAGCCGGGCGCAGGGCCGTTCTCGCTGACGGGGCAACCGAACGCCATGGGTGGGCGCGAGGTCGGCGGCCTCGCCAATTTGCTGTCCGCGCATCGCGACCTTGCCAATCCGGTGCATCGGGCCGAGGTTGCGAAACTGTGGGGCGTTGAGAGCGTCCCGGACAAGCCGGGCAAGACCGCTGTGGAAATGTTTGAGGCGGTTCGGACCGGCGAGATCAAGGTAGTGTGGATCGTGTGCACGAACCCGGCGCAGTCGCTGCCGGATCAGCGCATGGTGCGCGAGGCGTTGCGCAATGCCGAGATGGTGATCGTGCAGGACTGCTGCCGCTCGACCGTGACGGCGGACTATGCCGACGTGCTGCTGCCGGCCACGACCTGGGCCGAGAAGGACGGCACGGTTACCAACTCAGAACGTCGCATCTCGCGCGTACTTCCCGTTTTGCCGCCGCTTGGGGAAGCTTTGCACGACTGGCAGATTGCGGTCGACTTTGCGCAACGGTATGAGCGCCTCTCGGGCAGTCAGAGTGGCACGCTGTTCCCATATCGCATCGCGGAGGAGGTCTGGAATGAGCACCGCGGAACGACGCGCGGCCGCGACCTTGATATCACCGGCTTGTCCTGGGCCACGCTGGAACAGAAGGGGCCGCAGCAATGGCCATTTCCGGAAGGCGCCACTGCAGGCCGCAAGCGCCTGTATGAGGATGGCGTCTTTCCGACCGCAAGCGGCAAGGCGCGCTTCGCCAACGTGCCGTATCGGCCAGTGGCCGAGCCCGCCGACGCCCGGTTTCCTTTCAGCCTGACGACGGGTCGCCTGCGCGACCAATGGCACGGCATGAGCCGCACCGGCATGGTCGCGCAACTGTATGCGCATGCGCCGGAACCGTCGATCGCCATGTCCGAAGCCGACATGGCACGCCGCTTCCTTCGCAACGGCGACCTGGTGCATGTGACTAGCCGGCGCGGCTCGCAAATTTTTCCGGTCTCAGGCAGCGACGAAATGCGCTCGGGGCAGGCATTTATCGGTATGCATTGGGGTGAGGAATATCTGTCTGGGCGCGGACGGGAAGGCGGTGGTACCCATGGCGTCAATGCCATGACCTCGCCGGCTTTGGACCCGGTCTCAAAACAGCCGGAATTGAAGCACGCCGCGGTCAAGATTCTGAAAGCAGAATTGCCGTGGCATTTCCTGGTGTTTGGCTGGGTCGACGAAGCGCGCGCCCTATCGCTTCAAACCAGGCTGCGGCCCGAGATGCGGCGCTTCGCCTATGCGTCCTGCACCCTGTTTGGCCGCGAGCGCACTGGCGTGCTGTTTCGCGCTGCAGACGACTATGCGGCGCCCGCGGAATTGATTGCGCGGATCGAAGCGGACTTTGGTATAGAGGGCGCCGCCGTGCTGCGCTACGACGATGCGCGTCGCGGGAACAGCCGCCGCATTGTGCTTGCCGATGGCAAGCTGAGCGCGGTATCGCTGGCGGGCGATGTATCCGCCGAACATTGGCTGAAGGACTATCTGGAAAACGCGATACCGGTGGCCTCGCTGGGACGCATGCTGCTGATGCCGTCTGCCCAGGCGCCCAAGGGCTTCAAGCCGCGCGGCAAGGTGGTTTGCAACTGCTTTAACGTAGCGGAAAGCGACATCCTGACGTCGTTGGCTGCAGGCCCGGCGGGAGTGTCGCCGGAGGCCGCCCTGGCGGAACTCACCCAGAAGCTGCGTTGCGGCAGCAATTGCGGATCCTGCGTGCCGGAACTGCGCAAGATTATTCTTTCGAAAAACAGCACGTCGGCCTCACCGGCTTTGCACGAAGGCTGAAACGGGGGAGGGCAGACCCTGTTTGCAGGTCGAGGCGGCCGGCCCTGGCAGCAAATTGAGGCTGCAAAGCGAGGCCGCAAACCCAGGCAGCAAGCTGGGACAGAGATCCGGGCAGCGAAGGGAAACCGCGAACCTAGGCGGCAATCTCGAGTCCCACACCGCTGCGGCAGACCGGCGGCGGACTTGCGCTCTGTAGTACCCTTGGCGGATGAACAGTTCCTCCTCACAAACCAACACAAACGCTGGTGCATCGCCATTTCCCGCAGCCCGCTTCATCAAGGAAATTGGCCGCGGCAAGAAGGGTGCGCGCAGCATGTCGCGCGAAGACGCCCACCAACTTTACGATGCCATGTTGGGCGGGCGGGTGTCCGACCTGGAAATGGGCGGCATCCTCCTCGCCATGCGCATCAAGGGTGAATCAGTCGATGAAATCGCTGGCTTCCTCGCTGCGGCCGAGGTGCATACCAACAGGCTGGCAATGCCGCCCGGCGCGCTGGCGCCGATCATTCTGCAAAGCTACAACGGATCGCGCCAAACGCCGAACCTGACGCCCTTGCTTGCGATGCTGCTGGCACGCGGCGGCGCGCCGGTGTTGATCCACGGCGTGACGACCGACCCTGGTCGCGTGACCACCGCCGAGATCCTGCTTGCAATGGGAATTGCGCCAGTGCGCAGCCATGGTGATGCCGCCAACGGTTTCGAGCGCCGTCAACCGGTCTTCATGCCAATTGACGCGCTGTCGCCCAGCCTTGCCGCCTTGCTCGCCTTGCGCAGCAACCTCGGTGTGCGCAATTCAGCCCATACGCTGGTCAAGATACTGCAGCCGTTCGAGGGGCCGGCGCTGCGCCTGACTTCCTACACCCATCCCGAATATCTTGCCATGCTGTCCGAGTATTTCAGCACTGCGGCCCCACACGAACGCGGCGACGCTTTTCTTATGCGCGGCACCGAAGGCGAGACGGTGGCCAATGCCAAACGGGCAAATCAGATTGAATGGTTTCACGGCGGCGAACGCACCGTTCTAGTCGAGCGCCAGGCGCCGGTGGACGACTTCCCCGACCTGCCTGAGGCGAGCGACGCTGCCACCACGGCGCGCTGGATAGAGGCGGCGCTGGAAGGCAAGCGACCGGTGCCGCAACCGATACAGGACCAGGTGCGGCACTGCCTGCAGGTCGCTGCCGAAATCCGCGCGCGCGGGCAGGGCTGATTCATGGTGCAAGAATTTGATGTCGCCGTGATCGGCGCTGGCGCCGCTGGCATGATGTGCGCCGCGGTCGCTGGCCAACGCGGCCGCCGTGTGGTGTTGCTGGATCATGCGGACCGCCTGGCGGAAAAGATTCGCATATCTGGCGGCGGCCGCTGCAATTTCACCAACATCGGGACCACGCCGCAGAACTTCCTCTCGCAAAATCCGCATTTCTGCAAAAGCGCACTGGCCCGCTATACGCCTCAAGACTTTCTGCAGTTGATGAAGCGCTATGGCATTGCGTGGCATGAAAAGCACAAGGGGCAGTTGTTTTGCGACCGGTCTGCGGAAGACATCATCGCCATGCTGAAGGCGGAATGCGACGCCGGCAACGTTGCGTGGCGTATGCCCAGCAAGGTGAGTGGGGTGGGCAAAGCCGGCGAAGCATTCAGGCTTGATACCAGCGCTGGAGAAATCCACGCCGCGTCGGTCGTTATTGCGACCGGTGGGCTTTCCATTCCGAAAATCGGCGCGACGGATTTCGCTTTTCGCATCGCGAAGCAATTCGGCATTGGTGTCGTGCCGCTGCGTCCGGCGCTGGTACCCCTGACATTCGGGCCGAAAGCCTGGCAATCCTTTGTACCGCTGGCCGGCATTGCGCTCGAAGTCGATGTGGAAACCGGCGCCAAAAGAGAACGTGGCCAGTTCCGTGAGGACCTGCTGTTTACCCATCGTGGCCTGTCGGGCCCGGCCATCCTGCAGATATCGAGTTTCTGGCGCGAAGGCGCGCCGATTGTGCTCGACCTGTTCCCCGGTACTGACTTGGCTGAGGCTCTGGTTCGGGACAAGGGGACGGTGCGGAAGAACCTCGGCAATCATCTTGCCCAGTACCTGCCAGCGCGACTTGCGGAGGGTTGGCTGCAAGCCGCGGGCGTGGACGCCGATGCGCGTGTCGCCGATCTTCCAGACCGCGTGCTGCGCGGGCTGGGCGAATCCATTAATCATTGGAGCATCGTTCCTGACGGGTCGGAGGGATATCGCAAGGCCGAGGTGACCTTGGGCGGGATTGATACGCGCGCACTGTCGCAGCAAACGATGATGGTCAACGCAGTGCCGGGCTTGCATTTCATCGGTGAGGCGGTAGATGTGACGGGCTGGCTGGGTGGCTACAATTTTCAGTGGGCCTGGGCATCCGGCGTTGCGGCGGGCGTGGCCATCTGACAGGGAAGCAGGAGCCCGCGCCGCTATAGTGGCGGCTTGGCTTTTCCGGGTGGTGAATGCGCGTTTTCCATGGCCCCTTATGACTCTCCGTACCGGGATGCCAACACAATCTTTGCGTATTGCCCCGCCCGCCAAAACTCCGCCTTTTCTTTGGGGATCAAGGCTGCTATACTCCCGCTCTTCCCATAAAAACTGGTTCGACTTTACATGACCACGATCCGCCTTAAAGAGAATGAGCCGTTTGAAGTTGCGATGCGCCGTTTCAAGCGCACCATTGAAAAAACGGGTCTCTTGACCGAACTCCGCGCCCGCGAGTTTTACGAAAAGCCAACTGCGGAACGCAAGCGCAAGCTCGCTGCCGCCGTAAAGCGCCATTACAAGCGCATCCGCAGCCAGCAGTTGCCTAAAAAGCAGTACTGATTTTCCCCGCCGCATTGGCGCGGCGGTGTCGAATAGCAAACCCGCTCCGGAGTTGTCCCGCAGCGGGTTTTGGCGCTTTTTGGGGAGCCGCTTTGCGCTGCCCTTGCGCACTGCCCTGCGCCAATGCCTGTCCACACGCTTGGAGTAAAAAAAATGAGCCTGAAACAACAGATCACCGAGGACATGAAAAACGCGATGCGCGCCCGGGAAACCGCGCGGCTCGGGACTATCCGCCTTCTAACCGCTGCCATCAAGCAAAAGGAAGTCGACGAGCGCATTGAACTCGATGACAAGCAGGTGCTGGCGATCATTGAAAAGATGATCAAGCAACGCAAGGATTCCATCAGCCAGTTTGAAGCCGGCGGACGCCAGGACTTGGCCGATATCGAGAAGGCCGAGATGGTAATTTTGTCTGCTTACATGCCTTCAGCACTATCGGACGCGGAAGTCCAGGCGGCGGTTGCAGCCGCCGTGGCCGAGTCGGGCGCAACCGGCCCGCAGGATATGGGAAAGGTCATGGCTATCGTCAAGCCCCGGTTGGCCGGGCGTGCCGACATGACAGCAGTATCGGCGTTGGTAAAGGCAGCGCTGGCCAAGGGCTAGGCAGCACCGTTTCCGCCACATGATTCCTCAATCCTTTATGCAGGACCTGCTGAACCGCGTCGACATCGTGGAGGTGGTCGGTCGCTATGTGCAGCTTAAAAAGGGTGGCGCGAACTTCATGGGGCTTTGCCCTTTTCACAACGAGAAATCGCCAAGCTTCACCGTCAGCCCCACCAAGCAGTTTTACCACTGCTTTGGCTGCGGCGCGCATGGCACGGCAATCGGGTTTCTGATCGAGTATTCGGGCCTCGGTTTTGTTGAAGCGGTGAAAGACCTGGCCCAAAACGTCGGCATGACCGTCCCGGAGAATGAAGACCGCCTGCTGCCGGCCGAGCGGGCAGAAGTGAACGCCCGGACGATGGCGCTGTCAGACGTCATGACGCGAGCATGTGATTACTACCGCCAGCAGTTACGCGGTGCGCCGCAAGCCGTCGGCTACCTGAAGGGCCGCGGGTTGTCGGGCGAGGTTGCTGCCCGTTTCGGAATGGGCTATGCGCCAGACGGTTGGGACAATCTGCGCGCTGCGTTCCCCGACTATGACGCCAGCGTCCTGGTCGAAGCGGGCCTGGTCATTGACCGAAGCGGCGAGGATGGCGGCCGGGACAAGCGGTACGACCGGTTCCGCGACCGCATCATGTTCCCGATTCGTAATAACAAGGGTCAGGTGATCGGCTTCGGCGGCCGGATCATGGAGAAAGGCGAGCCGAAATACTTGAATTCGCCGGAGACGCCCCTATTTCAGAAGGGTAGCGAGCTGTACGGCTTGTTTGAGGCAAGGCAGGCGATTCGGGAGGCTGGCTATGTGCTGGTGACCGAAGGCTATATGGACGTGGTGGCATTGGCGCAGATGGGATTTCCGCAGGTCGTTGCGACCCTTGGTACGGCGTGTACGCCGGTCCATCTCCAGAAGTTGATGCGCCAAACCGATCAGGTGATCTTCAGTTTTGATGGCGATGCCGCGGGACGGCGGGCGGCGCGCCGAGCGCTGGAAGCCAGTTTGCCGCACGCCGCCGACACGAAGTCGATTCGTTTCCTGTTCCTGCCCACTGAGCATGACCCGGACAGCTTCATCCGGGAAAACGGCACGGAAGCATTTGAGCAGCAGGTCAAGGAGGCGATGCCCCTGTCCCAGTTCCTGCTCAATGAAGCAACTGGTGAAAACGACTTGCATACCGCCGAGGGCAGGGCGCGCACGCAGTTCGATGCCAAGCCGCTGCTCCA
Organism: Herminiimonas sp.; assembly: GCA_028292265.1. Lineage (GTDB taxonomy): Bacteria > Pseudomonadota > Gammaproteobacteria > Burkholderiales > Burkholderiaceae_D > JAQGMR01. The sequence goes on along the minus strand of JAQGMR010000013.1, from coordinate 76,154 downwards.
GGCACTGCCGCCTTCGGCGTTGCGCCTGCAGATTGTGCGAGGGCTGGCGCAACTGACGCAGTCCAGTCCAGCGGAAATTGAGGTGCTCTTTGAATTGGCCAAGCCAGTCGCGCGGACCGCGAAGGCGCCGCCAAAAGGGCGTCGGACACCGCCGGTTGAACTTGAGAGGCAGATCATGCGTCTGCTAATGGCGCATCCGGTTTTCGCGCATGGATTGCAAGAGGGCGACATTGCCGCATTGCGTGCCGCCTCGCCAGATAACGGCGAACTGTTGGTTCAGTTGATCTTCGCGGCACGTGCTCTGGGAGACCAGGCGACGTTTGCGGCGCTGGCCGAACAACTCCGTGCACGCAATGCCGACTTCGACTGGCTGATTGCCGAAATCGCCGCCGAAGGGGACTCGGATCCCGACACTGCCCGGCTGGAACTTGCCGGAGCGATTCGGCAGACTAAACTGAAGATATTGAAGGCTGAACAGGAACAGTTGGCGAACGCGGGACTCACGACAGATCAGGCCAAAAGTCGCTATCGGGAGTTGTCGCTGCAGCAGGAGCAGCTGAAACAGCAGGCCCTCGCAGAGGCGACGCAACGCTGATTTTGGGCATGTTCTGCTGGAGAAATGTCGTCGCTGTGATATACTGAAAGGCTTTCGATTCAACGCCTTACCGAAGTTCGTTTAATGTATCCGCCGCTCCAAAAACAGTCCTACCGGCAGCGCCATAAATTGGGCTGCGGAAAAGCTGAATCAGCGGAGAGCGCGGCAAGGAATGGCGCAAGCGGTTACAAGCGGACACGGATGGCTGGTGTACCGGTTCAGGTTTCAGGCGCAGCAAACTAACTCCGAAAGAGTAACTCATAGTTGATCCCATGGCCAATGCAATGAAGAAAACCGCGAAACCCCAGACATCCTCCGCAAAGAATGTATCGTCGGCTGCCAGGCCGACTTCCAAGTCCGCTGTCAAGCCTGTGGCTGCCAAAGCAAATGGCAAAGTCAAGGCTGACTCGGGAAAACCCCTTAGTGACAAGGCAACTTCCAGAACGGTCGCACATTCGGAGCCCAAAGCGGCATCCGTGGCTATTGCCAAACCCTCGACCAGGACGGCTTCAATGCCGGCGGAAAAAACCTCGTCCGGAGGCGCCGCAAGTGCGGCGTCTGCACAATCGAAAACCACCGTGACGACAAAAAAACTTGAATTGAAACCCGGCAAACCCGGAAGACCGGCTGAACTTTCCTCCGTAAAGCCAGAAGTGCGCCCCCCCGATATGTCGGTGCAGCTTGCGTCCGGCGTCAGCCAGACGACCGATGCAGCCACTCTGGCTGCCATCGACACGTCCGGCTATATTCTGCCAAGCGTGAAGGTGCCCGGACGCCGTGGCCGCAAGCCAAAGGAATTCCAGCCCGAGAATGAAGAAGTCGCGGCGCTGAATGCCGTTGAGCGCGCCGAAATAAAAGCGGCCGACAAGGCACGCGCCAAGGACCGCAAGGCCAAGGAAAAAGCACTGCTCAAGGACGCCTTCTCGTCGGACACCGAAGCCAGCGAAGAGGAACTCGAGCGTCGCCGCCAGAAGCTCAAGACCCTTATCAAGCTTGGCAAGGAACGCGGCTTCCTGACCTACTCGGAAATCAACGATCACCTCCCGGAAAACATTGTTGATCCGGAAGCGATTGAAGGCATCATCGGCACGTTCAACGACATGGGTATCGCCGTGTACGAACACGCGCCCGATGCCGAGACGCTGCTGTTGTCCGACAACGTCGCAACGGTTGCAAGTGATGATGACGCCGAAGCCGCTGCCGAGGCAGCGCTTTCAACCGTCGATTCCGATTTCGGCCGCACCACCGACCCTGTCCGCATGTACATGCGCGAAATGGGCTCGGTAGAACTGCTGACCCGGGAAGGCGAGATCGAAATCGCCAAGCGTATTGAAGACGGCCTGAAAGACATGATCCAGGCGATTTCCGCCTGCCCGACAACGATCGCCGAGATCCTTGCAGCGGCAGACCGGATCACCAACGACGAGTTGAAGATTGACGAGATGGTCGACGGCCTCGTCGACATGAACGTGTCCGAATCTCCCGTCTTTGCGGCCGCGGCTGCGGCTTCGGCCGAAGACGACGAAGAAGGCGAGGAAGAGGAAGAAGAAGCCGAAGAGGAAGAGAGCAATGCTTCGGGCGCTGCTGGTTTCTCGGCGGAGCAGCTTGAACAACTGAAGCGCGAGTCGTTGGTGAAGTTTGCCAATATCTCGAGCCAGTTTGAAAAAATGCGCAGAGCGTTTGAGCGCGAAGGCTACAACTCCAAGCCCTACGTCAAGGCGCAGGAAGCAATCTCCAACGAGCTGCTGAGCATCCGTTTTACCGCCAAGGTGGTCGAGAAGCTGTGCGACACATTGCGTGGCCAGGTGGACGAAGTTCGACACATTGAGAAGCAGATTCTCGACGTCGTAGTGAACAAGTGCGGCATGCCGCGCAGCCATTTCATCAAGGTTTTTCCAGGCAATGAAACCAACCTGGACTGGATCGATGGTGAAGTCGCGCGACCCCTGCCGTATAGCGCCATCCTCGGTCGTAACGTTCCGACAGTCAAAGAGCTGCAGCAGAAACTGATCGACCTTCAGGCACGCGTCGTCTTGCCGTTGCCAGACCTGCGCAACATCAATAAAAAGATGGCAGCCGGTGAAATGAAGGCGCGCAAGGCCAAGCGTGAGATGACCGAAGCGAACCTCCGACTGGTGATTTCGATTGCGAAGAAGTACACCAACCGCGGCCTCCAGTTCCTCGACTTGATCCAGGAAGGGAATATCGGTTTGATGAAGGCGGTGGACAAATTCGAATACCGTCGCGGCTACAAGTTTTCAACGTATGCCACGTGGTGGATTCGTCAGGCCATCACGCGCTCGATCGCCGATCAGGCTCGCACCATTCGCATTCCGGTGCACATGATCGAAACGATCAACAAGATGAACCGCATCTCGCGTCAGATTCTGCAGGAAACCGGTGCTGAACCGGATCCGGCAACGCTGGCGTTGAAGATGGAAATGCCGGAAGATAAAATCCGCAAGATCATGAAGATCGCGAAAGAACCGATCTCCATGGAGACGCCGATCGGTGACGACGACGACTCGCATCTTGGTGATTTCATCGAGGACAACAACACGTTGGCCCCGGCCGACGCGGCGCTGCATGCCTCGATGCGTGGTGTGGTCAAGGATGTGCTGGATTCCCTCACGCCGCGCGAAGCCAAGGTCCTGCGTATGCGCTTCGGCATCGAGATGTCAACGGATCACACGCTGGAAGAAGTCGGCAAGCAGTTCGACGTCACCCGCGAGCGGATTCGCCAGATCGAAGCAAAGGCATTGCGCAAGCTGCGGCATCCGTCACGGTCCGACAAGCTCAAGAGCTTCCTGGAAGGGAATTGATTCGGCAAGTCTGGAATTGAAGCTGGATAAAGCCTGCGCCACGGTTGCAATGACCGTGGCGTGAGAAAAAAAGAAGGGCCATCGGTGAATCGGTGGCCCTTCTCTTAAAAGAATTGGGCCTCTAGCTCATGCCTGGTTAGAGCAGCGGACTCATAATCCGTTGGTGCCGTGTTCGACTCACGGGAGGCCCACCAAGTAAATCAAAGACTTAGGCGCAAGCCTAGGTCTTTGTCATTTTGGAGCGTGACAAAAACGTGATAGCTGTAGCACGTTCGGGTCCCGCGTAGCCTCAATTCTTCTTGCAGCAACGGCCAGATTCTCCGTCGCATACTTCGCATAGCGGTCCACCATCTGACGGGATTTCCAGCCACCGAGGTCTTTCAATTCATCGCACGACGTTCCTGCCTGGCGATGCCACGATGCCCACGTGTGCCGGAGATCGTGAAACCGAAAATCCTCAATACCCGCCCGTTTCAGGGCACTGTGCCAAGCTGAACTGGTCAGCTCCCACCCAATTGGTTTGCCATTATTGGTAAAACAATAGCTCGGGTGTTTGCCAATCTGTTCCACAAGAACATCCACCGCATCTTGATTCAACGGGACGCCGCGAGGCGTGCCATTTTTCGTTTGATTCAACCAGGCGGTGTGCCGTGTCAAATCCACTCTGTTCCACTCCAATCCCGTGATCTCGCGGGCACGGCAGCCTGTTGCCAAGGCATACCGAACCAGTGCAGCTAAATACGGAGGGCACACAGCAATTAAAGTCTGTGCTTCTGTCCTGTTTAGCCATCTGTCCCGCTCAACTTCTCCCGCCAGTAAGCGAATCTTCGGGAACGCGTCGATCCACTGCCATTCATCCCGTGCCATCCGGAGCAAGCTGCGGATTAGGGCCAAATAGCGATTGATCGTTGCGGGCTTGTTCCCCTTCTTTGATTCGCCTTGTATCACCGACCAAATCACGTCGCCGTCAATCTGTTTTAAGGTCAGTCTTCCAAGATACGGATCAAGCAGGCGGCAAATCCGCTGCACATCTTTGAAGCTCCGTAAACTTACCTTTACTGCGAGATACCGGACAACGGCTTCTTGCCAGGAACGCTCGAACTTGATTCCGAAATGTGCTTCGCGGTAGGCGTCAAGGGTGAGCTTGGCGAGGTAGGCTTCGGCTTCTTCACGGCTTTCAGTCCCAGCGCTTTGGCGTACGCGCTTGCCGTTGCGGAGGGTAACGTTAATCCAATAAAACCGTGAATCCGGTCTTTTGAACACTCCAATTTCTCGGGCCATAGAAACTCCTTTCCGGCCCGCCCTCGCTGCTTATAGTCGTCTAGCCACGCATCCAAGTCAACTTTGTCATACACGGTACGGCGCCCGAGTCTCACGCATGGCACGCTCAGTTCATTCAGCAGTGTCACGCCAATCCCCAGGTAAGCCGCCGCAAGTTCTTTGGACAGGCAACGGGCAGCAGGCAAAGGCAGGCTAGATTCCTCCATGATTAATTGCCCTCGATTTGCCTGCGATATTGCCAAGATGAGAGATCCGGTGTGGTTGTATCAGGAAGGGTCTCGTTGAACGCCGTGTTGTACTTACGGTTCAGGATTTCGACTTTTTCGCGGAACATGGTCCAGTGACTAATACCGACCTGGTGCGCCTGGTCATCGAGAGCGTTGAACGCCGCATTGCCGATCGCATCGAAAGCCGCATTGAAATCTGTGGTGCCGATCAACGCCCCAAATGATGCGATAGCGCTCAAGGCACGTCGCGCAACCCACTCCTGACTCGGAGCGCGACTGGGAGCGTACTCGCGCAACAGAGGGCCGCCTTGGGTCTCCCAATCGATAGAAGCCAGCGCCATCCAAAGCGGATGGATCGGCCAACGGCTACGCGTCTTATCAGCGTAGTTTGGTATCGTGAGCTTGAGCCATTCCGTTGTGACGTAGCTCCATAGGCCATTGAGGTTATCGACTACGCTAGGCATGCTGTTTAGGCTGAGTTGATCGAGGACTTCGCGTTTGAATTGAAATTCTAGACGCCAGACGGGTTCGACCGAATCCCATCCCGCCTCGCGCCAAAGCGGTTCGAGGTACTGTTTGCCGCTTTTCTTGATTTCGATTTGCTTGTTGTAGAGGCGCGCCATCAACACGCTACCTGCACCGATGAGCCAACCGGTAAAGGAGTGGTCCTGGGCGTATTGGCTCACGCCACTAGCCTTTGTCACCCAGGCACTGCGTGACCAGCTTTCCATATCGACGGAGGACGCGAAATCAACGAAGAGATCGATTCTGCTGACCTTTGGCGCGCTTAATTCGCCAAGTGGGGCTAGGAGAGCGCGAAGATGCGCTTCGGCTTCTGAGGGCGTTTTATGGCTAAGGTAACGACTAGAGACTTTGACGTACGCCATCGGCATTGACTTGGCATGATGCGCCGAGAACCGAATTTGGAAAGCGTCATCCTCTATGGTGAAGGGGAATAGGCCTGAGCTTTTGTCTTTCACCTCGAAGATATGATCGCCTAATTTAAATTGCGCTTTGGCGGCGAGGTCGTTCCGATCCTGGGCTAGCGTTTTTAATTCCCGCAGTTCCGCATCGACCGATTGCGAGAGCTGGCCTGGATAAGAAAGATAGAGGCTATCCACGCCCCACCGATACGGCTGGAAGTAGGATGTATTGCTGTTATCAGGTGCTGTGTTACTAGGCGGCGCACCTTCTGTTCCGCCGAGGTTGTCGCCTGGGGTCGCTGCGCGATCCCCAAGCGAAACCTCGACGGCTGATTGAACTGCGAGCGACTTCGGAAAATTGCGATTTGAGGACGTAGCCATAGAGGTCTCCGTTTCGGCAGGCATACACATGTGTCCTGCAACGGATACGAACTCTATGGATGAGGGCCTGTGCCGGCGACCATCTCAAAAGTCAATCTGAGATGGTTTTCTTTTTGCGGAACTTGAGGATTTGAGCGTTTAGGTTTTTTTCAGCGTTCGGATCGTTTGCGTAAGCACCGAGCTGCAGGGCGAGCGCGCGAATTTCCTTGTTCGGTTTACCGAGCATTCCCGCTTCGAGTAGTAGTTGCATCAAAAATTTAAACTTCTTGAGATAGCGCGCCTGTTTTCCGGTTTTCCCCTTCAACGCGTTCTGCATGCTTTTTAAAAACCGTTGGTCGTCCTTTACCACGGCAACGCTAATGCGATGAGCGGCCTTCTCCGACGTCACCACCATTGGGTCAACCCGGATCGCGTTAAAAAGAGCCTCGTCGTCGCCGTCTTCAAACGACATCGCGAGCAACTCGTTGAGGTAATAGCCGTATAGGACGACGGATTCCACAGAGCCCAAGAGTGAGTAAAGAGCCCCGAGCAAATCGTGCCATCCAAATTGCCCTTCGGTTCCCCCGTTCCACTCCTGGCAGTCAGGGCCAGCATCCGGCTTAAATAATTCTGCTACTGGATCATTGGTTGCAGCTGCCAACACTAGTGGTTCGAGGAGCCCTGCCACCATACAAAAGCACGCAAGGTGTTCCGTGATCGTCATGTCATAAAATCCGCCCCACGCAAGGCCGGGCTTGAGGAACTCGGCAGCGCTTTCGGACGACCGCATTTGCGCAGCTAGAACTGGTCGAGCATCATCGAGAATGGGCAGCATCTGTATGAGCTGCGACATTTGATCCACGCTAATTTGAGGTGGCTTTCTTGTCGATTCCATGGGTGTCGGCTAAGCGGTGCGCGGGTTGTAATGTTAAAGGGTTCCCCTACCGCACAAGTCGGAAAGTCTCCAATTCTCGAATATGTATCCCTTGTGCAACCTGTGGTAGTGTTGAATTGCTACCAATGAAACGTATCGTTCCCCGCCTAGGGACGTCACGCTACGGACGCGTCAAAACAAAAATTAAGGGAGAAGGCGTGGATCATTTCGTTTTTCGGAAACATGACAATGTTGGTGCGGCTGGCGCGGAACATGATTCGCAATTCCTTGATGAATGTTTTGTCGATACTGGCGAGATTGGTTTCCTACTTGATAGAAAAAATCCTAAAAGGATTATCCTTGGACGAACAGGATGTGGAAAAACGGCTCTATTATATCGGTTAAAAAATTCGGTTAATCATGTAATCGAATTGTCCCCTCATGACCTATCTCTTAACTTTATTGCAACGAATAAAGTAATCGCATTTTTCGAAGAAGCTGGCGTGAACCTGGCGCCGTTTTATGTCTTATTGTGGAAACACCTCCTTGTCGTTGAGCTAATAAAAGAAAAATACCACATTACGAACGAAGACAATTATAAATCTTTTATCCGCAACATTTCGTCCATTGTCGCTAAACGAGACCGAAATAAAGAATTGGCGTTAGACTATTTCCAAAAGTGGGGAAGCAAGTTCTGGCAAACTACCGAACAACGAATACACGAGCTGACGGAATGCGTTGAAAGTAGCTTGACTGCGAGCGTCGGCGCGAAACTAAAAGGAGTCCACTTCGATGCGGACGGAGCAAAAAAACTGTCACGGGAGCAGCGATCAGAAGTAATTGAGCATGGAATGGACGCGGTTTCTAAAGTCCAAATTCGCGAACTCGAAAACATGCTGACGGTACTAGAGGAAAATATTTTTGATGATAGTAAAAACCCGTACTACATAACGATAGATATGCTTGATGAAGATTGGGCAGACGACCGGGTTCGATTCAAACTAATCCGATCATTAATTGATGTTGTCAACCGATTTAAGCGCCTCTCAAATGTCAAAATAATTTTGACGCTAAGAAACGATCTTTTATACAAAGTGCTTAATATAGAATCTACTTCTGGCTTCCAGGAAGAAAAATATAAGGCGCTTTATTTAATACTAAACTGGCAAAAAACTGAACTAGAGAAAATCATCCAAGACCGCATAAATGTTGTAATTAAGCGGCATTACACTAAAGGAGACGTGTCTTTTGCAGATATTTTTCCACCTCGTATCGAGGGGAAAACTACATTCGACTATATGCTAGAGCGAACCTTTTACCGCCCGCGCGATATCATTATTTTCGTAAACGAGTGCTTAGCACTTTCCTCCGGACGCCCGGATGTCAGCGTGTCTATAATAAAAGATGCCGAATCGAACTATTCAGTGGAGCGACTGCAGTCCTTGAGTAGCGAATGGAGTAATCTACTGCCCGATTTGATGCATACCTCCAGGCTACTATTTGGACTAAAAGATCATTTCGAAGTGAGCGTAATAACAGAAGATTATCTGAAACGCAAATTCGAAGATATTGCGGTCACGCTAAACAATGAAAGTATAGACTCAGTCACCAAGTCCCTTTTCACCTTATACGAAGCGGGGAATGCGAATTTTGAGTCAGTACGAAACTTTATCTTGCGGGAATTCTATTTTATAGGGCTTGTCGGCGTTAAAACGGGCCCTACTGACGCAATCAATTGGGCTCGCTCAAATCACCTAACCCGGCTGAGTGCTGGTCAAATCCGCCCGTCTTCCACGATACACATACATCCAATGTTTTATAGAGCATTGGGAATTAGAATTAACACCGGAAAGTTTTAGTTCCGGCTCGGCCTTTCTACAAAGATGCTACAGGTGAGCATAATCTTGGACCATCACGTCTCATTCAGAAAGGACAACAATCCATTGCCCAAATTTTCCCGCGTGACGATTCTGACGATGCTTGGCGAAACGCGACGAGTGAGGGCGAGCCAACAATCAATCAAATCAATGGTTTAATCAAACTGTTAATCCGCAGGTCCCTGGTTCGAGTCCAGGTCGGGGAGCCAGAATTTCACAAGTGTTTTTAAAATCAATGAGTTGAGCCAGTTTTGGCGAAACTCATTTTTTTTTGTCCAAAATCTCACCAAAGCGGTAACTCTTTGAGTTACAAGGCTTTTAGTATATTTTCATGGTTCGAGTCCAGCTTGGGAGGTAACTAGACCATGACGAACCATACTAAAACCAAAAAACCATCCTCCGCCAAATCCAGATCTTCTACCACGAAATTTTTTAAGAATTTAAAAGTGGTGGATAACATTCCCGAGGGCGGACAGCTCGTTATTAACAACGCAGAATTTGTGCTTCTGTTTAAGCCAGAAATAAAAAAGAAATTATTTAAAAAGCGGACTGATAAAGATCACCCTTAACAAGGCTCTTGCGATAATACAAAGGCCAGATAACGTTTAACATAAGCGGCCAAAGGAGAACGCAGGTTGGTCCGCTTGATGGAAGGATTAGCTGCCTGTCTCACTTCACTCGCTTGAGATACGTTGGCCTTTGTCTGGCCACTGGTGACGGTGGCGGCCCAAGGAAGTGGGCTCTTGCCGCAGCGCCTAGGACAGTCATGCGCGCGATATACCTTTCCGCGAGCTCTTCAATCGTCGCGCCCTTCAATTCAGGAGACATTGCTTCGGGAAGATTTGAGAAGTGCTGCTTTACCGCGCCGATGGAAGACGGCAGCTCGACATAGTATTTTTCCTTGGATCCGTCAGCAAGTTCCACTTCCCATCCGGAACCGCCCAATTGGTCACCGATAAAGAAGACTGTAGCGCCCATGGGCGGACGGCCAAACTTCTTGATGTCATCGGACGAGAACGACCGAATGTGCGAACTGGTTACAACGCTCAACTTGCCCTGCTTTTCGAGTTCGTTGCGTGCGTCGACGAAGTAGGGCATTAGCGGATCAGCCTTGAGGGACTGTTGGTGCGGTTCGTACCAACTGTCGAACTCTCCTGGGGGAACAACGGACCGAAGGTTCTGTAGAACAAACGTGACAGAGCGGCCAAAAGCGATGAGGTTACGCAGACCGCTCATGCGTCGACTTCTTGTTGTGTCGAGAAGATCTTTGAGCCCGAGACGCGCGGTGTCGAGGGTATCGTCCACGCGCTTCAGTACTGCTTCAACTTCGATCGCTAGATTGCTCATGTGTGTGCAGCGAGGCAGCTAACGACTAAGCTGACCGGCAGCCGGAACGGATGCCCGTGTTGAGCGACAAGTTAGGCATCTTGCGTGGCCTTTCTGATTCTCCTCGCCCGCTCCAGAAATGAGGAAATGATTTTACAGTGCTCCGCTGACCACTCTAGTTGATCGCTAATGTGGCGGCTTAATGCCCACGAGGCTCGCTCAATTGACTGCGGCGAACTGTCGGCTTCTATCTCCGAGACGAAAGATCGGAAGTTACCGAGCGAATACCAACGCTCCGAACCTTGCTCGGCCGGTAATTGCGCCTCCAGCCACTCTTTAGCGTCCGAAATTAGTAAAGCGATGTCCGTGTTCATGATGTCTAACTAGATTTATACGTCACCAAGCGACTAATAACCTGGCACATTGATTGATAACACATTGTGGCGTCGCTCCTAAAGCTACGCCCGGCTTCGTGTTCTGAAAACGGCCGGGTTATACGTCAAAAAACAGTGAAGTCATGTTACTTCATTCCAGAAGCGGCCAGTGCTGTACTGCAACATCCTATAGTTTCTATATCTGGTTTGCTTCCCCTCCGAACATGAAGGCAGAAATTACTAGGCCGCGAGGCGCTGAGCCAGTTTCGGCGGCAAAATGCAGACAAGCCGGACCAATGTTTTGGTTCGCAGTAAGACCTGTTCGGGGACCCAACGGGAACGTGACGATCCCGACGATGTTTGGCGAAACGTGACGAGTGAGGGCGAGCCAATAATCAAGTAAATCAATGGGTTAATAAAACTCATAATCCGTTGGTGCCGTGTTCGACTCACGGGAGGCCCACCAAGTAAAACAAAAAGGGGTTAGCTTCCGCTAACCCTTTTTTGTTTGGGCCACGCGTTCCGCCGCGGGAGGCCCACCAACACAATTGCGGACTTGGCTCGCTATCGCGCATGGGCCAAGTCCTTTTTTTTGTGTCATGCCGTATCTCCACTTTTGGCAAGGCGAATGCGCAGCGCGACATTGTCGGCTTCGACTTCAGCGAGCCGATCGCGAAGCGGTCGGACCGCCTCGTTGACTTCTAGCTCGGTAAATCTTGGCGCGATGTGCTGGGGGCAATTCCAGTCGAAACTTTCAACGCGCAGCCGGAAGATGCGTTCTAGTTTTGCTTTGTAGCCCGGCACGCTGACTAGTTCGGTTAGAACTGGGTCGTTATCGACCTCAAGCGTTTCCACATACGCGAAGACCTTAAGTCGCAGGCGGCGGGTGTAGTCCACGGCTATCAGGCAAATGCGGTTATTGGCCGACAGATTGCCAGTGCTGATGTATTGGCGATTACCGCGATAGTCAGCAAACGCCAGCGTACGGTCGTCCACTACTTTGAGGAAGCCGCGGGGGCCACCGCGATGCTGGACATAAGGCCAACCCGTCTCCGAGACCGTGGCCATGTAGAAGCTGTCGCGGTCGGAGAGGAAGGCAGCCTCGTATTCCGTGAACCGATCTGGATCACGGTGTCTCGCAGGATCCTGCCGTTTACGGTAGGCGCCCATCTTCTCTTGGACGGCTCGGACAGTGGGTGTCACGGCGATATCCAGAAAGCCATTGGACATGATAAGTCCCTCGAGTTGAAAGAAGCGGGCCGGAGTCTTGGTCGCCCGGCCATTCGACATTGCACTACCGGCGTCGCTCACCTGGGTAGAATCATGCCGCATCCCGGTATTCGAGATAATCCGGTATTCTTGGGAATCACCTCACCGAAAACCGGGAGAATCAATGGATCGCTTCGAAGCCATGTCGATCCTGGTGAAAGTAAGCGAGGCTGGAAGCTTTTCAGCTGCGGGACGGGCTTTGAACGTGCCCCTGGCAACACTAAGCCGCAAGGTTTCCGACCTTGAAACCCGCTTGGGCACACGACTTCTCATTCGAACCACCCGCAAGCTCACACTTACGGACGCAGGCATAAGCTACATCGCGGCGGCGCGGCGGATCCTGGGACTAGTCGAAGATGCTGAACAGGAGGCAGCAGGCGAGTTCAATGCGCCAAAGGGCGAATTGGTGATTACTGCGCCAATTTCGTTCGGCAGACTGCATGTGCTACCCGTGGTCGCCGACTTCCTTGCGATGTTCGCCGAGATCAATATCCGCCTTGTCCTGACCGATCGGAACGTCAGCCTTACCGACGATCACATCGATATGGCCGTGCGAATTGGCAAGCTGCCGGATAGCTCCATGGTGGCAACACAAGTTGGCAATATGCGGACCGTGGTATGCGCAAGCCCCGATTTTATGAGCCGGTGGGGCGTACCAACGACCCCCGAGAATCTCCTGAACCTGCGATGCGTCACTGTCGATACACCGATGCTCTCTCCACGATGGCAATTCAAAGCTCTGGGTTCAGGAACGACCTTCGAAATTCCTGTCGTACCCCGCTTGTCAGTGACGACAACAGAGGCCGCGGCGGAAGGTGCTGCACGCGGCGTTGGCGTTACACGGCTGTTGCACTATCAAGTCCTCGAGGCGGTTAACGCTGGAGCACTGCAAATAATCCTTACTGAATTCGAACCGGAACCCGCACCTGTCAATCTGCTCCACGCGTCGCGCGGCCAGATGCCACTCAAGATGCGCCGCTTTCTTGACTTCGCAGTGCCCCAATTACGAAAAGCGACCGCAAAAATTGGCGGTAGCGCCGCATGATCCTTTCGTGCCCAAGCCAATCGGGCGGCAATGCCAAGCCTCGGGGGAAGCGTGAAGCCCCTTTCCTGTAACCGTCGAAGTGGGCATAATACTGAGTAGTATGTGCTGTTCAGCGAGTCGTGCAGGAGGGATAACGGCCGAACAGACGAAGTGTCCATATGGCCAAACAGAACGACGGGATCATGCGCAATGAACGAAGAACCGAGCCATCACAGATCCAATCGGCACAAGATTCTCATCGGGAAATCAGGGCCAGTGACCACCATTACCATCAACCGTCCAGAGGCGAGAAACGCGCTGGACCTTGAGGCGACAAACTTGCTGGCAGCAGCGTTCCGCGAATTCGAGAATGACTCCACGGCCAAAGTCGCGGTACTGACGGGCGCCGGCGGGGCCTTCTGCGCCGGTGCGGACTTGAAGGAAATGGCGACCGGCGTGCGTTACGAGCCTTGGGCAGGCAGTGAAAGCGGGCCGCTGCGCGCTCCCTTAAGCAAGCCTGTAATCGCAGCAGTGGCTGGCTATGCCTGTGCCGGCGGCCTGGGGGTTGCGCTCTGGTGCGACTTGCGCGTGGCAGAAGAGAGTGCGACTTTTGCGGTGCTGTCGCGACGCTGGGGAGTGCCCATGAGCGACGGCACAACGGTTCGCCTGCCGCGCCTGATCGGCATGGGTCGCGCGCTCGACATGCTGCTCACCGCGCGCAAGGTCGGAGCCCTTGAAGCGCAACAGATCGGATTGGTCAACCGGCTTGTGCCCGATGGGCAAGCCCGGAGAGCGGCGGAAGAATTGGCCCATCAAATCGCCGCTTTTCCGGAGATCGCGATGCTTTCGGATCGGCGATCCATGTATGAACAGGACGGGGCCGTGATGGAACGTGCTATTGCCCGGGAGGCCGAGCTTTCGGTCGCAGCGCGGCAGCTTGAAGCGGAAGCGGGCGCCAAAGTCTTTTCATCCGGCGCTGGCCGTCACGGGACGATCGCGTGAAGGCCGTTGTCTGTCGCGGCTATGGCCTGCAAGCAGCAGCAGTCGAAGACGCGCCGGAGCCGCTGATTCACCCCAAGGGTGTGCGTATCGAGGTCCGGGCGATCGGCGTCAGCTTTGCAAATCTACTTGTGATGGAGGGCAAGCACCAGAATCGACAGGAGCCGCCCTTCACCCCCGGCACCGAGGTTGCGGGCACGGTGCTGGAGTGCGGGCCTGAAGTCAGCCTGTTCCGGCCGGGTGACCGGGTAGTCGCGGGGTTGAAGTCTGGCGGTTTCGCAGGGCAGGTAGTGGCAGAAGAAGACAATGTGTTCGCTCTGCCAGAGCAGATCGATTTCGCTTCTGCGGTCCAGTTTCCGACAATCTATGGCACTGCCTATGGCGCATTGAAATGGCGCGCGCAACTGCAGCCGGGCGAAGTATTGTTGGTGCATGGCGCGGCGGGTGGCAGCGGCCTGGCCGCGATCGAACTTGGCAAGCAGCTCGGCGCTAAGGTGATCGCCACGGCCGGGTCCGCTGAAAAAGTGGCCGCGGCCAAAAGCCACGGGGCTGACATTGCCATCAACTACCGCGAGCAAGAATTCCGCGAGGTGGTGCTCGCCAATACCGGCCGCGGCGCCGATGTGATCTTCGATCCGGTCGGAGGCAGCACTTTCGACCAGTCATTGCGTTGCATAGCACCGGATGGTCGCATGATCCCGATGGGCTTTGCTGGCGGCTCTATACCGCAGATCCCGACCAACATCGTCCTCGTCAAAAACATCACGGTCATCGGCCTGTACTGGGGCTACTACATGGGCTGGGCCAGGCAAGCACCGCCGCCCGGAACCGCCGCCAGAGTGCGAGCGGCGTTCGCGGAAATGCTGGACTGGACCGTGCAGGGAAAGCTGCGTCCGCAGACATGGCGAACTTATGCGCTTGCCGATTTCAGGCAGGCACTCGATGCGATCGGCTCGCGCGAAGTGATCGGCAAGGTAGTGATGATTCCTTGAGGCGCTGCGGCGTCGCGCTCGGCGGAGATGGCAGAAGCAGGTTCGAATGCAATTGCATTCGCCAATTTAAAAAAAATGGAGACGGAGCTTACCAATGAAAACACTACGCAATATTTTGGCGCTGGGCCTGCTGGCGCTGTCCGCCGTGGCCGCAGGACCGGCACTGGCGCAGTATCCCGAGAAGCCGATCAAGCTGGTCGTTCCTTATCCGCCGGGTACCGGGACTGACACCGTAGCCCGCTATACAGCCAGGCGGCTTGAAGGCGCCCTGGGTAAACCGGTGGTGGTAGAAAATCGGGCTGGCGGCAATGCCATCATTGCTGCGCAACTGGTCATCGCTTCCCCGGCCGACGGTTACACGCTGCTGTTCGCAGCCAACGGCCCGGTGTCGACCAACGTCGCGTTGTACGAAAAACTTCCCTACGATCCCACGCGCGATCTGATCCCCGTAGCGCGTCTGGCGTATGGTCCGATGGGTCTATTTGTCCCGGCCAACTCGCATTACAAGTCCGCGCGCGAATTTTTTGACGATGCAAAGAAGCGTCCAGGCCAGCTCAATTACGGCAGCGGTAGCGCCACCTATAACATTGCAAGCGAATGGTTGATGTCGCTGGACGGCACCAGCGCGAAAGCGATTTCCTACAAGGGGGCAGCTCCGGCCTTGACCGACCTGGCCGGCGGCCAGCTGGATTTCGTGATAGCCGACTACAGCGGCGCGCTGCCGCTGATGCAGGGAGGCAAGATCCGCATGCTGGCGGCAACCACCGACAAGCGCTTGCCGGGCCAGGCCTCCGTCCCCACACTGCAGGAGCTCGGCTACAAGGAATTTTTCCAGGTAGCGTGGTGGGGCGTGTTCGCGCCCGCCGGCACTCCCCGGCCGATCGTTGCCACTCTTGAGAAGACGATGCTTGATGCCTATGCAGACAAGGACACGGCCGACTTCCTCAGCAAGAACAACTACATCGACTTTCGCGGCAGCGCAGAGGAGCTGCGCAAGTTCCAGCAGGCTGAAATCCAGCGTGAAAGCCGGCTGGTGACTCAGTTCAAGATACCCAGGCAGTAAAGCGGTGAACAGCATGGCGTGGGCATTGCACGGTACCGGCCTGCAGGACATCGTTGTCACGCAGCCGGTGGAGCGCGTGCTGCAGATTGCACTCCACAGGCCTGCGGTGCGCAATGCCTTGCGAACCGCGACCTTGCATGAACTGGCGATGGTGCTGGAAGCCGCCGACCGCGAGAGCGAGATCAGGGTGGTCGTCATTGCGGGCGGGCCAGGGGTGTTTGCGGCCGGCGCCGACCTGCAAGAGCTGGCCGCGCTTGACAGCGAGGCCGCGCTGGCGGATCCGCGCCCGGCCCACTGGAAGGCGATCTATGGGTTCTCCAAGCCGCTGCTGGCGGCGGTGGATGGCCATGCATTGGGCGCCGGCTGCGAACTGGCCTTGCTAACGGATATCGTCATCGCATCTGAAGCTGCGCGCTTTGGTCAGCCGGAAATCAACTTGGGTTTCATTCCCGGCGCCGGCGGCATACAGCGATTGATCCGCGCAGTGGGCAAGCCGCTCGCAATGAAAATGGTGCTGACCGGCGAGCCGCTGAACGGGGCCGCTGCACTTGCCGCCGGACTTGCTGCAGAACTGACTCCGCCCGGTGAGTGCCTGCCACGGGCGCTGCAAATCGCGGCCATGATCGCCTGCAAAGCCCCGCTGGCGTTGCAGGCAGCGAAAAAAACGATGCGGCTGGCGTACGAAACAGGTCTTGAGCAAGGCCTGCGGGAAGAGCGCGCGATATTTTGTTCGCTGATGGACAGTCAGGACAAAAAGGAAGGCATCGCCGCGTTTCTAGAAAAGCGCCCCGCCGTGTTCGTCGGCCGATGAGCAGCCTGGCCGTTCTCAGGCCAGGAAAGCGTTCACGCCAAAGGACGCGACTTCGGCTGCGATGCGCTCGCGGTTTTGCTCGGTCTCCCGTGGCTTCGGGCGGTACCAGCGTGAAGTCCAGTTCAAGGCTCCAAGCAAAGGCTTGACCGACAGGCGGGCATCGACCTGCCTGAATTCCCCGGTCTTGATGCCTGCCTCAATTACGTGCGTATAGAGGGATTCATTGCCGTCGCGTAGTTCGGTAATTGCGCGCATTTCGTTGCGCTCTTTTGCCGTAGTCCTGCCGCTTAGATGCAGTTCGAGTCCCTGTGCCGCCACCCGCAGATAGGGCAGTTGGCGCATCATCAGCATGGTGTGGGCATAAGCCATGCCGTACAGTTTGTCGGCGCAACTGGCGTCGCTCGCTGCGTGCGGTTCGATTGCTTCCCGCGTCAATTCCATCGCCCGCCGTTGCACAGCGAAGAACAGGGCCGACTTGCTTCGATAGTGGTAATAGACCAGACCCTTGGTGGCGCCATAGGCTTCACTGATGTCATCGACCGAGGTAGCGGTGAATCCCAACTCCATGAACACGGATGCTGCCGCATCGAGGATAGCCAGCGGCTTGTCGGCGGCGCCAGTTGCAGGCGCCTCCGGTTCTACGCTGGTTGCTGGTTGCCGGCGTGGCAAAGGAGTTGGTTTTGTTTTTGGCATGAGTAGTTGCTGCCTACCGGGGCACGAAAGTGGTCGATGTGAATTCCGATCGGATTGTATCGCCATGCTGGTCCATTGCCGGCACCGGGCCATAGTAGCGCGGTTGGTCGCGGAACTGGTAGGGCGGCGCCGCCATGCTGGCCTGGCCTCCTGGGGTCTCCACTGTGATGCGCCGCAGGTGAGGATGCCGGGACAGTTCCGCCACCGTATTAACCGAAGCATAGGCAATCTTTGCGCTGGCCAGTCGCGAGCGGACTTCATCCACATCAAGCTCGGCCAGAACCGCCGACACTTCCGCTTCCAGCGCCGCCCGGTTTTCCACCCGCTGGCGGTTGCTCGCAAACTCGGGCCGCGCAGCAAGGTCGGGGCGCTGCAACACCTCGGTGCTGAAGCGCTGCCATTCGCTGTCGTTCTGAACGCCGACCAGGATCTGCTTGCCCTGGGCGACAGAGAATGCGCCGTAAGGAGCGATGGTCGGATGGGCAAGGCCAACCCGCGGCCACACTGTTCCCGCATAGTCGTAGTGCAGCAGTGGCACGTTCATCCAGTCGCACATGGAATCGAAAAGCGAGACATGGATAGCGCTTCCTTCGCCGGTTCTTTCGCGTCCGAACAGAGCTTCGAGAATTGCTGTGTGTGCATACATGCCGGTGCCGATGTCACAGGCGGAGACGCCCACCCGCCCCGGCGCCTCGCTGGTGCCCGTGACCGATGCGATGCCGCTCTCGGCCTGCACCAGCAAGTCGTAAGCCCGGTTTCCGGCATACGGGCCTTCTTCGCCATAGCCGGTGATGTCGCAGGTGATCAGACGCGGGTTCAACTCGCGCATCGCACGCCAGCCAAAGCCGGCGCGCTCGGCCGCGCCCGGGCCCAAGTTCTGGATCAGCACATCGGCGCGCGCAATCATCGATATCAGCAGC
This sequence comes from Herminiimonas sp., assembly GCA_028292265.1. GTDB lineage: Bacteria > Pseudomonadota > Gammaproteobacteria > Burkholderiales > Burkholderiaceae_D > JAQGMR01. The sequence continues at coordinate 57,724 of JAQGMR010000013.1, read as the reverse complement.
GCCAGGTCTTGCGGCTGGCTGAAGTCGAGAACGATGGATTCCTTGCCGCGATTGAGCCAGGCGAAGTAAGAGCTGTCGCCATGCACAACATTATCGTAGCCGCGGGCGAAGTCACCGCCCGACTTTTCGATCTTGATCACGCGGGCGCCCGCATCGGCCAGGCGCGAGGAGGCGAACGGCGCCGCAGCGGCCTGTTCAACGGCAATAACGAGCAATCCTTCAAGCGGTAAAGCCATGTAAATCCCCAGTGGTAAAGGCGCGCAACGAGACGAGCGGGGGCCCGAACTTGCTGCGCAACGCGCCGCGCCAGACGGCCTGCTGGCGGACTCCAATAATACTGAGTAGTATTATGGTCTTTGGGGTGGCAGTCAACCGCATTGCCCGCCCCATTCGCATGCGCGAGGGAGAGAAGGTTGAATAATTTTGATTTCCTGGATTGGCCATTCTTCGAGGAGCGCCATCGTACTCTGGCTGGCGCACTGGAGCACTGGGCCAGCGAGCATATCAAGCCGGCGCAAGTCGAGACACGCGACGCGGTAGACGAGGCCTGCCGGTCTCTGGTGCGGCTGCTGGCGCACGGTGGCTGGCTGCAGCACTGCGTTTTTGGCGGCAGCGCCGGCGCAGCAGACACCCGTGCAATCTGCGTGGTGCGCGAAACCCTGGCCCGCCATTCCGGGCTTGCGGACTTCGCGTTCGCCATGCAGGGCCTGGGCTCGGGCGCGATTTCCCTGGATGGCACGGATGAACAGAAGCGGCGTTATCTGCCGCGTGTCGCCAGCGGCGAGGCGATTGCCGCCTTCGCGCTGTCCGAACCTGATGCCGGGTCGGACGTCGCTTCCATGCAATGCAGCGCGCGTCAGGAGGGCCAGGAATACATCCTTGACGGCGAAAAAACATGGATTTCCAATGGCGGCATCGCCGATTTTTATGTGGTGTTCGCGAAGACCGATCCATCCGCTGGCACCAGAGGCATTTCAGCCTTCATCGTTGATGCCGACACGGGGGGGCTGGAGATCGCCGAGCGCATCGACGTCATCGCGCCGCATCCGCTGGCGCGCTTGCGCTTTACCGAGTGCCGTGTCCGGGCCACGCAATTGCTGGGTTCACCCGGCCAGGGATTCAAGCTCGCGATGCGCACGCTCGATATTTTCCGCACCTCGGTCGGTGCCGCCGCGCTTGGATTCGCCCGCCATGCGTTTGCCGAAGCATCGCAGAGGGCAGTCCGCCGCAAGATGTTCGGCCAGGCGCTAGGGGATTTCCAGATCACGCAACAAAAGCTGGCTCAGATGGCTACTGCAATCGATGCCTCTGCATTGCTGGTCTATCGCGCCGCCTGGCTGCGCGACTCAGGCAAGACAATTACCCGCGAAGCCGCGATGGCAAAGATGACCGCCACCGAGAATGGGCAGCAGGTGATTGATATGGCGGTGCAGATGTTCGGCGGTGAAGGCGTGCGCAGCGGCACGCCGGTGGAATCTCTGTATCGAGAGATACGCGCCCTGCGAATCTATGAGGGGGCAACCGAAGTGCAGCAACTGATCATCGGTCGCGACATCATGAAGAGCCTGCAACCGGTGCGCTCGGCTTGAATACCGCAACCATCCACAACAGAGAAGCAATCAAATGAGCGGTCCGCTATCCGGCTTGCGCGTCATCGACGCCACAAATTTTCTATTCGGGCCGGTGGCCACCCAGATGCTGGGCGACATGGGTGCCGACGTCATCAAGGTCGAGCCGCCGGAAGGCGACCCGACGCGAAAGATCGGGCAATCGCGTACCGCCTTGATGGGTTCCTTCTTCCTCAACGTGAATCGCAACAAGCGCAGCATCGTGCTGGACCTGAAGCAGGAGGCGGACCAGCAAACGCTGCGGACCGTGCTCGGAACGGCAGACGTATTTGTGCACAACATGCGCAGCACGGCTATAGACAAGCTTGGCTTGTCCTATCAGTCGCTGGCGGCACAATTCCCGCGCCTGGTGTATGCAAGCGCGCTGGGCTTCGGAAGCGGCGGGCGCTACTTTGACCGGCCCGCCTATGATGACGTCATACAAGGGTATAGCGGGATTGCCGGTCTTAACGCACGCATGACCGGCGTCGCTTCCTATACGCCCATGCTGCAGACGGACAAGTTGTGCGGCGTCTTTCTCGCATTCGCCATTGCTGCTGCGCTAACCTACCGTGAGCGCAGCGGCAAAGGACAAGAGGTCCAGGTGCCAATGTTCGAATCCATGGTCGCGTTCAATCTGATGGAACACATGGCGGACGGCGTTTTTGCTACTTCCGCCGAGCCGGACCCGGAAAATCCCCTCGGCTATTCGCGCGTATTCGGTCGCTTCCATCGTCCACTGCAGACCAGGGACAGCTTCATTTGCGTGATTGCCAATACCGATGCGCAGTGGAAGCGGCTTTTTACCTTGTTCGATCGGCCGGAATTACTGCAGGACCCGCGTTTTGTCGACATCCGCAGCCGGATGTTCAATATTGATGCGCTGTATGAAATCGTCGAAGGTGCACTGCAGGACAGGACGACGGCCGAGTGGATGGCGCTTTTGAATACATCCGACATCCCTGCCAGCCCGGCCTACGACCTTGATGCGCTGCGGCTTGATCCGCATCTGGCAGACGTTGATTTTTTTTCGACCCAACAGCATGACAGCGAAGGTTCCCTAACCTTCCCGGGCATACCAATCCGCATGTCCGAGTCGCCTGGGGAAATCCGGCGTGGCCCACCCAGGCTGGGGCAACACACGGAGGAAATTTTGCGGGACCTTAGCCGCTGAAATTTTGGAACGCGGTCCACGTCATGCACTGACCGGTTGCATCCGTGCCGCTCAAGAACAGAGATTTTCGAGGCGTCGCCGGAGGCAGAGGTGCTTAGCGATGGTCAACATGCCATCCAATGATCACAATTCCGCCGTGAACGAGACGCTGGTGCACATTTGTTTTGCAAATGGCAGGTTTTGGCCGGACCCGAGTGCCTTCCGGCAAGTCTGCGGATTGCGCAGCCTCGACTGCTTGCAATGGGGATCAAGCTATGCTGCATGATTTCATTCATGCTGCCGGTCTCAAGAGGATTCAGATGCGCACGATCCCCGTCTTAGTGCTGACCCTGGCGCTGCTGTGCGCCGTTCAACCAGTGCTTGCCCGCGACGACCAGTACGGCGCTGCCCCGCCCAGCGCCGACGGCATAGGCAAGACTTATATGGGCCGCGAGATCGCGCAGGTGATGGGCTATCCCGGTGCCGACTGGCTGGAGCGGGGCAGCCGCGAACGCGAGGAAAGGCCGGACCTGCTGCTGGCTGCGCTGGCGCTCACGCCCGGCATGGCGGTGGCCGATGTCGGCGCCGGCACCGGCTACTACTCGTGGCAGATTGCCGGGCGCATCGGCCAGGAAGGCCGAGTTTACGCGGTCGATTTGCAGCCGCAGATGCTGGATCTGCTCAAGAAGAACATGCGCCAGCGTGGCGTGCGCAACGTGCAGCCGGTGCTGGGCACTGCAACCGATACCGGCCTGACGCTGGCCTCGATCGACTTGGCGCTGATGGTGGACGTCTACCATGAGCTCGACCAGCCCCGCGAGGTCCTGGACAGCCTGCTGCGCGCGCTGCGGCCCGGCGGCAGGCTGGTGCTAGTCGAGTACCGCGCCGAGGACGACAGCGTGCCAATCAAGCGCTTGCACAAGATGAGCGTGGCCCAGATCCAGCGTGAACTTGGTGCGCAGGGCTTGCTGTGGAAGCAGACGGTGGAAACGCTGCCGTGGCAGCACATCGTCATCTTCCGCAAACCCTGATTCAAAGCGGCGGCACCGATGCGCATTCATATCGGCACCAGCGGCTACCTGTACAAGCACTGGAATAACGGCGTCTTCTATCCGCGCGGCGTGAAGGACAGGCTGGCCTATGCGATGGCGCGGATGACGGCCATGGAGATCAACTCGAGCTTCTACCGGATACCGCCGCCCGACACGGTGACAGCATGGGCGGACAGCGTGCCGGACGGCCGCAGCCTGGTGCTGAAGGCGCCGCAATCGGTGTCGCACCGGCGGCGGCTGAAGCTGCACAGCGAAGGCGGCGTGCGCCAGGGCGCAGACTTGCTGGCCTATTTCATTGAAGGCGTGCTGCGCATCGCGCCCGACAAGCGCGGCCCGGTGCTGCTGCAACTCCCAGGCCAGATGCAGATCGACCTCGCCCGCCTGGAACCGGTGCTGGACCTGTTCGCCGCGCACAGCGTGCAGCTTGCGCTGGAAATCCGGCACGCGTCCTGGTTTGCCGCGGCCACGCTGGCGCTGCTGGAGAAATACGGCGCGGCGCTGGTTGCGTCCGACTGGCCCGAGTTCAACACCCCGCTGGTCGCCACCTGCGATTTTCTGTATCTGCGCCGGCATGGGCCGGGCGCGCTCTACGCCAGCAGCTATGGCGACGACGCGCTGGAGGCCGACCTGGCGCTGCTGCACTCGCAGTCCGCCGATGCTGCCTACGTGTTCTTCAACAATGACATTCATGGCTATGCGCCGTGGAATGCAATGCGCATGCTGGAGATGCTGGGCTAGCGGCACAGAGTGTCGGGATTTACAGAGGCAAGCGACAAAGGCACACTGCATTTTTGTCACGACCGGACCCCAACCCATGGAACCATCTAACACGACACCCACAGCCGACGCGAAGACGGCATCCACCCTCCCGCCTCCGTCCCGCGCCTGCGCCCTAATCGCCGGCGGCGGCACCATGGGCGCCGACGTTGCGCTGGTGCTGGCGCGCGCCGGTTGCCGCGCGCTGGTGCTGGAGCCGGGCGAAGCGCGCCGGCAGGCGCTGGACGCCTATCTCACCACCGGCCTGCAGACCCTCGGCGCGGCGCGCAAGCGCCACCTTGTCTCGGCCTGCGCTTCGATGGACGAGGTCGACTGGCCGGCAGTGGACCTGGTGATCGAATGCATCCCGGAAAAGCTGGCGCCCAAGCAGGCGCTGTTTGCCGAACTGGAAAAGCGCGCGCGGCCCAATGCGGTATTGACCAGCAACAGTTCGAGCTTCCCGATCTCGGCCATCGCCGACGGCCTGGCCAGCGCGCAGCGCATGTTCAACCTGCATTTCTTCATGCCGGCCCATCTGGTGCCGCTGGTCGAAGTGGTGCTGGGCGAACGCTCGTCGCCGACGCTGGCCGAGTCGCTGTCGGCCTTCATGCGCGGCTGCGGCATGGTGCCGGTAATTGTGCGGAAGGACTTGCCCGGCTTTCTGGCGAACCGCCTGCAGCATGCGCTGGCGCGCGAAGCCTTTGCGATGATAGACGCCGGCATCGCCACGCCCGAGGATGTGGATGCGGCGGTGCGCTTCGGCTTCGGCTTCCGCTTCCTCGCCGCGGGTCCGGTGCTGCAGCGCGACCATGCAGGCATCGATGTCCACTGCCCGGCTGCGGCCACGATGTATCCATCGCTGGCGACCAATACCGTGCCGTCCAGGGCATTGACCGAGCGCCTGGAAAGCGGCAGGTTCGGCATGAAGTCCGGCGAAGGCTTCTATCAATGGACGCCCGAGGCCATCGCCGCCGAACGCAAGCGCTACGACGACATGCTGATGGCCGGCCTGCGCTTGCTGGCGCCGGAACTGCCGAAGATCGCCGACGAATGATGTCCCACCACAGCCTTGGAAACCCCATGCCACGCATCGCCTTGATACATGCCCTCAGCCACTCGGTGGACCCGATCGACCAGGCCATCGCGCTCGACTAGGGAATGTCATTTCGAACGATGCGTCAAGGCCGATGAGGCCAGCGTATCATCGGGCTTGAACCCGCTGACCGACTCGGCCAGGGTCGCGGACATGTGGAAGCGCATTCGGTGCTCCTGACTTTTGAAAAGACCAGATGTAGTCTTTATAAGGTCCTTTGGGAAGCAACCCCAATGACGCCTACTCAACTTTCTTTTCAAGCCCTGTCCGCCGGCGCCATCATTTCCCTGAAATTAGCCAGCACCGAATCCAGCTTGTGATACAGATGCCGCTGAAGTACGGCCTGTAGCCTGTCCCCGTCACGCTTCTCCAGCGCCTCAAGCATTTCGCAATGCTCCTTGACGGCGAGATTCCATTTGTCCTGATCAAAGTTTGACCGGAATCGGATGTTCTGGACTCGGGCATTTATCTGAAGGTAGGTCGCAGTCAGAACCGCGTTGCGGGCAGCGGCGTTGATGCGGTCATGAATGCTGTGGTTGAGCGGGTAGTACGCCGGAAGGTCGTGGCGCGCATGCGCGGCAAGCATTTTTGTATGGATCGTCCTGATTTCCGCGAGCTCTTCGTCGGTGATCCGGTCACAAGCCAGCTTTCCGGAAAGGCCCTCCAGCGCCGCCAGCACTTCGAAGGTCTGCTTGACGTCGTCAACAGACAGTTGAGCGACGACGGCGCCACGGTTTGGCAGAATGTTGATCAGGCCTTCGACTTCAAGAGTCTTGAAGGCTTCCCGTAGCGGGGTGCGAGAGACGAGCAACTGTTCGCACAAAACGCGTTCGTTCAGGCGTGTGCCCGGCATGAACCGACCGTCTACGATCATTTCGCGTAGACGTGCCGTGACGACCGTGGACAGCCCTTGGCGGTCAATCAACAAGGTCCGTGATTCAGGTGGCTGGGTCTGGTCCATCGAGCGGATTGTATATTAAAAACAAGCCGATTATCCTTGGCAAGTGCAGTGCAATAAATGCCGTAGAGAAATAAATGAGTCCGCAAAAAGCGATTGACACGACTTTTTTTATGTATATTGTATGCAATTTGGCGATCACGCATAATCGCTCTGGAACGGTGGCGCCGAAGCTGCACGCCTAAGCCGGAATGACCGAAGCACAGGCCGATTCGGCGAAGCTATAAAGCATCAGATTCTCAACTAAGAAACAGGCCCAAGGCCATTGGAGACAACACCATGTTGAACCGCACATTCAAACTCTCGCTGTGTATGGCTGGAATCAGCCTGCTGTGTCATGCCGGCGCGGCCAGCGCATGGGAGCCAACCAAGCCGGTCGAAGTCGTTGTGCCGTTTGGCGCAGGCGGGGCAACCGACCAAATGGCGAGGTCGATCCAGGGCATCATCACCAAATACAAGCTGATGAAGCAGGCGATCATCGTTCAGAACAAGGCCGGCGCAAGCGGCGCCGAAGGCTTGCTCGACGTGAAGGCTTCCAATGGCGATGCGCATAAGCTACTCATGAACTCATCGTCGCTTTACACAACGCCGATGGCGACGGGGTTGCCTTTCAACTGGCGTGACTTGACGCCTGTAGCGATGGTTGCGCAAGACGAATTCATCTTGTGGGTGAACAGTGACACGCCCTACAAGACAGCGCCGGAATACCTGGCCGCTGTGAAGAAGAAGCCGGAAGGCTTCAAGATGGGCGGCACAAGTTCCAAGCGCGAAGATCACCTCATCACTACCATGATCGAGAAAAAGAGCGGCACCAAGTTCATCTACATTCCCTACAAGAGCGGCAGCGAAACCGCGACTCAGCTGTCGGGCAAACATATTGATTCGAATATCAACAATCCTTCCGAGTCGATTGCCCAGTGGCGCGCCGGCCAGCATCGTGCACTCTGCCTGTTTGCCAACGAGCGAATCAGCTACTCGACCAAAGTGACGGACAAATTGAGCTGGCACGACGTACCAACGTGCAAGGAACAGGGCCTCGACGTGCAATACCAGATGCTGCGTGTCGTGATGCTGCCTGGTGGCGTTTCACCCGATGTGGCCAAGTTTTATGTTGACCTCTTAACCAAGGTTACCGCTACGCCGGAATGGAAGGACTATCTCGAGAAGAATGCGTTGAAGCCGGCTTTCACCACTGGCGAACCCTTGCGCCAATTCATGGCCAAGGATGAGCAGACGCATCGTGAAAGCATGAAGGATGCGGGATTCATTGCCCACTAATTTGACGTGAACAGCTAATCCGCCGTCTCCCGGAAGGGTGACGGCGTCAATTTTTTGTCCTGAAAGTTTGAAATGACTATGAACACATCACCCGAATCGCCTGAGGTCCCCGGGGAGTCAGATGCGGCCATCACGCACCGCACGGTGGAACTTGCCGTTGGTGTCCTGCTCACCCTGGTTGGTGTCCTCGTCATGTGGAGCAATTACCAGCTTGGCGCAGGTTGGGCCGATGATGGACCGCAGTCCGGATACTTCCCGTTCCGCCTCGGCATTGTGATCTTCCTTTCCAGCCTTGTAGTCATCGTTCAGGCAGTGATCAAGGCAGACCGTTCGGCTTTCGTCGAAAAAGAGCAACTGAAACTGGTGGCGATCGTCCTTTTGCCGCTCATTCTGTATGTGGCCTCTATACAGTCACTTGGGATCTACGTTCCTTCCGCGCTGTTCATCGGTATCTTCATGATGGCAGTCGGAAAATTCTCGTGGTGGAAAGCCATCGCGGTCAGTGTCGGAACCACCCTTGTAATTTTCTGGATTTTTGAGCTGCAATTCCAGGTACCGCTCCCTAAAGGGCCACTCGAACAGTTGTTCGGATATTGACCGGAAATACCATGGACGATTTCTCTTCCCTACTGCACGGTTTTGCCATTGTCCTTTCGTGGCAGAACATGGGCTTCATGTTGATCGGCATCCTGCTCGGTATCGTGGTCGGGGTACTGCCTGGACTCGGCGGCCCGAACGGCGTCGCCATCTTGCTGCCGCTTACCTTCACGATGAATCCGACTTCGGCGATCATCCTTCTTTCCTGCATCTACTGGGGCGCACTGTTCGGCGGGGCGATCACCTCGATCCTGTTCAACATTCCTGGCGAAGCGCATTCTGTTGCCACGACATTCGATGGCTACCCGATGGCGCAAAAAGGCGATGCGGGCAAGGCGCTGACCTCCGCTTTCACTGGCTCCTTTATTGGCGCTCTGTTCGGCGTACTTGTCATCACCTTCCTGGCGCCGCTGGTTGCAAAGTTTGCCCTGCGCTTCGGGCCACCGGAGTTCTTCGCGGTCTACTTCCTCACCTTTAGCAGTTTCGTTGGCATGGGCAAGGAACCTAAAGCCAAGATCTTGATTGCCATGTGCGTCGGCTTTGTCCTGGCCGCAGTCGGCATGGACACAGTGTCTGGCCAGCTGCGCATGACCTTCGGCATTCCGGTATTGCTGCGGGGCTTTGACTTCCTTGTCGCGGTTATCGGGCTCTTCGGTATCAGCGAAATCCTCATGACCATGGAGGAGGGCCTGGCGTTCAAAGGCAAGAAGTCCGCGATCGACTTGAAGGTAGTACTGACAACCTGGGCATCCCTGCCGCGATATTGGGCAACGCTCTTGCGCTCATCCCTGATTGGCTGCTGGCTCGGCATCACGCCAGGCGGGGCGACGGCTGCTTCCTTCATGGGTTACGGCGTGGCGAAGCGCTTCTCGCGGCAACCCGAGACATTTGGTCAGGGCAATGTCGAGGGCGTACTGGCTCCGGAAACCGCGGCCCACGCCGCCGGCACAAGCGCACTGCTGCCAATGCTGGCGCTCGGTATTCCGGGTTCTGCCACGGCCGCCGTGTTGTTGGGTGGACTGATGATCTGGGGCCTGCAACCCGGTCCTCTGCTATTCGTCGAACAGAAGGATTTCGTGTGGGGCCTTATCGCCAGCATGTACCTGGGTAACATCGCCGGCCTGATCATCGTGCTGACAACGGTCCCCTTGTTCGCCGCCATCTTGCGCATTCCGTTTTCTATCGTAGCGCCAGCGATTCTGGTGGTCTGCGCGATCGGTGCCTACACCGTCCACAACGCGCAGTTTGACATCTGGCTCATGCTGATTTTCGGCGTCATCGGCTACATCTTCAAAAAGCTGCAGTACCCACTCGCGCCATTGGTGTTGGCACTGGTATTGGGCGACCGCGCAGAAGATGCGTTCCGTCAAAGCATGTTGGCATCAAAGGGAACGCTGGGAATCTTCTGGGAGAACGGACTTGTCGGCACCATCATGACTCTGGCGCTTGCCGGGCTGTTCTGGTCTCTCATCACTTCACTGCTTGACGGCGCCAAGACCCGCGCACGCGCCAGAGAGGCCGCTGCTACCTGACGACACTGCACAGGCCGGCTTGACTGCAATTACCGAGGGGCGCGATGGCGGAGTTTTCCGCTGTCGCGCCCTTCGGCTTTCCGGTTACGCGCATCACGTTTGTTTGCTTCGGCTTGTTCGGCCAGGCGCCTTTGCGGGACGAGGTTCGCGACCTATAGTGTTATCTGGAAGTGCAACCGCATGGACGTCATACAAACCCTTCCTGAAGTTGATCCGGGCAGGCTGCAGCCACAAACACCCCTGCGCAATCTCAACGAACTGTCAGTCCGTGAAAGCTTGTCGAAACTTAACTCTTTCCCATGATCTAAACTGTTGCGTCGACATATCGTTCGATTGAACAAATCAACTATCTCAAGGAGGCAACATGGAGTTACTTTGGTTTCTCATCATAGGTCTGATAGCTGGCTGGCTTGCTAGTGCAGTTGTCGGGGGTGGATTCGGCCTGATTGGCGACATCGTTGTGGGTGTTGTTGGCGCCTTTATTGGTGGCTTCCTGTTCCGCCAGATGGGCGTGTCAGCCGGAGGCGGCGTCCTTGGCAGCATTGTCGTCGCTACAATTGGCGCCATAGTACTGCTACTGCTGTTGCGCCTCGTTCGACGCGCAAGATAGGCGCGATACTGGCTTCCAGGCCGCACTGCATGGCGCTGCGCCCTGTAGCGCGGCCTGATACTGCGCTTGTTGTTCTCCACCCACGCGGCCGAAGGACTACGGCCTTCTACCGTGCACTTTGGCGGGCACTTCTATCGAGCCAGCAGGTCCGGCCCGATGACGGCCTTCAAGTAGCAGTCCGGTTCCCCGTCCGTGACGTCGTCCCGAGCAACAATCCACCAAGCGCTTGCCTTACGCACGGTCCAGCTTTGCGCGGTTCCGGCAAGGAGCAGCGCAGCAAGTTGTCCAAGCGTCGGTTGGTGTCCCACCACCAGCACCGGCTCACGTGCAGCGGGCCAGTCGATGGCATCAAGAAGCTGTTGTGGCGACGCACCGGGGGCAAGCGCTTCGAAGACTTTGAATTTGCGTCCGAGCGTCTCGGCGGTTTGCACCGTGCGTAGCGTCGGACTGACCATAATGCGGCAGCTGTTGGGCAGATTGCGGTCCAGCCATGCTGCCATTTTTGCGGCCTGCTTTTGGCCCTTTGGTGTCAAAGGGCGTGCGTCATCAGGGTCGCCATCGGCCGCTTCAGCGTGCCGCCACAAGATCAGTTCCATATGCGCTCCGAGTGCTGGTAAGGCAGTGTGACGGGCTGTCCGTGCCATTCGTGCTTGCGTTAACTATTCCGAAATCATGAGCGGCGCCGCCCATAGCCTAGAAAGCGCATTAAGAAGGGCGTTTGAAGGCGTCGCGAGAAGCGGAACTTTGAAAAGGCAAAACCGCATAAACCGAGCCGCGAGTGTAAGCCCCAGTCGTGACAGGCGCATGTCAGGCTTTGATCAGCTGCGACCCGCCAGAGCATGTCTCAGGATCGGCTAATCCTGTTGTTTCAGCCAGCATCTGTATGGCGAAATCCCGAATCCGCCCTTGTCAGACCGTACATCGTTGAAACTACGGCTGTCGTGATACCCTTGAGGGTTTAGCGGCCCGCAATTTTGGCCCTTTTTTTACCTGTGAAGGTAGTGTCTTTTCCCTATGTCCGATACGCAATCTCCGGTCCCCGTGACCCCAATAAGCGCCGAGGCGCCATCGCCTGCCATCCGCTTCGAAGATTTTGGGCTTTCTCCTGACATCCTGCGTGCCCTGAGTGATCAGGGCTATGTCCATCCCACCCCGATCCAGGCCGAAGCGATTCCGATCGTCCTGCAGGGTCGTGACGTGATGGGCGCCGCGCAAACCGGCACCGGCAAGACCGCGGGTTTTTCCTTGCCGATCATTCAGTTACTGTTGCCGCTCGCCAGCACCAGTGCGTCGCCGGCGCGGCACCCGGTGCGCGCGCTGATCCTGACGCCGACGCGCGAGTTGGCCGACCAGGTCGCAGAAAACGTCAAGGCGTATTCCCGTCACACTGCGGTCCGCTCTACAGTCGTCTATGGTGGCATCGACATGGCGCCGCAAACGGCGGCGCTGCGCTCGGGCGTGGAAATCGTGATCGCAACGCCAGGCCGCCTGCTCGACCACGTCCAGCAAAAGACGCTCAACCTGTCGCAGACGCAAATCTTTGTCATGGATGAAGCGGATCGCATGCTCGATATGGGCTTCTTGCCCGATCTGCAGCGCATCATCAATCTGCTGCCAAAGAAGCGCCAGAACCTGATGTTTTCCGCCACCTTCTCGGCGGAGATCAAGAAGCTGGCAAACAGTTTTCTGACCGATCCGGTGACAATTGAAGTGGCGCGTAGCAACGCGACCGCGGACAACGTAACGCAAGTCGTCTACAAGGTTGACGAGGAAGCCAAGCGCGACGCCGTCGTGCATTTGATTCGTGGTCGTCACCTGAAGCAGGTGCTGGTTTTTTCCAATACAAAGATTGGCGCTTCCCGCCTCGCGCGACAACTGGAGCAGGAAGGCGTCAAAGCCTCGGCCATCCACGGCGACAAGTCGCAGGGCGAGCGCATGGCAGCGCTTGAGGCGTTCAAGAACGGCACGGTCGACGTGCTGGTCGCGACGGACGTTGCGGCGCGTGGGCTCGACATTGCCGAACTTCCCTGTGTCATCAATTACGACTTGCCGTACAACGCGGAAGATTATGTGCACCGAATTGGCCGCACCGGTCGGGCTGGCGCATCGGGTGACGCCATCTCGCTGTATTCCGACAAGGATGCGCGCTTGCTGATCGATATCGAAAAACTGATTCGCCACAAGTTCGTGCCAACGCAACTGGCGGATTTCCACTTCCACGGAGGTGAGCGGGCCGAACGCGGAGACCGTGCCGCGCGTGGACCGCGTCGTGAAGGTCGTCCGCCGGCAGGCGCCACAGAAGAACGGCGTCCGCCACCGCCAGCCGGCACCGACCGCGAAGCGCGTTATGGCCGCAGCGCCCCGGCGCCGCGCAAGGAGAAGGTTGATCCCTGGTTTCTCAAACCGTACGAGCCGCAGGCTGCGCCAGAGACGACGCAGCAGCCGGACGACAGTGCCGCCAGCCGGCCTAGCGCTGCCAAGCCACAGAAAAAGGCTGCGTTGCTGGGTGGTGGTGGTTCAAAGCGTTGAGCTGAATCCTGTGCCGCGGTCTGGCGGCGTTCCGCAGCCTCAGACTGAGAAGCCGTTTTGCTACACGAACCGCGCGCCCCACGCCGCGGTCGCCTTTTCCCAGAATGACGGCACAGTCGCCGCATCAATCTCAAGCCGCAGGGTTGACGCCGCTTGCCGCAATGCCGGCAGCGGCCGGCTCATGTCGAGCGCCCGCGCCCCGGTCTGTTTCGACAATTTCTCGCCCTCGGCGTTACACACCACCGGCACATGCAAGTAGCGTGGCGTCGGCAGCCCGAGCAGTCGCTGCAGATGAATTTGTCGGGCCGTGGAATCGATCAGGTCGGCGCCGCGAACCACATCACTGACCTGCTGCGCCGCGTCGTCCACCACTACCGCAAGTTGATAGGCCCAGAATCCGTCCGCGCGCTTAAGGATGAAGTCGCCGCTCTCGCTTGCCAGGTGCTGGCAGATGCGCCCCTGCCAGCGGTCGTCGAAGCAAACCAGTTCGTCCGGTTGCCCCGGATCGGGAACCCTGAGCCGGAACGCGCGTGCTGATTTGCCTTCCGCAAGGCCGTTGCGACAATTGCCCGGATAGAGCAGGCCGCTATCGCCGCCCGCCGACAACGGAAGGCCGGTGCTGAGCCTGGAATCGGCGATTTCGCGCCGCGTACATCCGCAGGGAAAGGTGTGAGATTCCAGCCGCGCAAAGGCGGCGGCGTAGCGTTTTTTGCGGCGGCTCTGCCACACCACATCGCCATCCCAACGCATGCCAAACGCGAGCAGGCAGTCACGTATTTCCTCGGCCGCGCCGGGTACGGCGCGCGCTTCATCGACGTCTTCGATGCGCAGCAGCCACTGACCGCCATGGGCGCGCGCGTCAAGGTAGCTCGCCATGGCGGCGACCAGCGAGCCGGCGTGCAGCGGCCCGCTCGGCGACGGCGCGAAACGCCCGACGTAACGGGGCCGGTTCATTTCACTCGGACCCCACAAGGCTGCGCTGCACGGCCGGGTCTGTGAGCCGCGCAAGGAACCACTTCAGGCATTTGCCGCGGGACGTGCTGCGCCAGGCAACGCTGCTTGTGCCAGGCGGCTTCGCCTCCAGCGTTTTCTTTTCTACCAGCGCGCCAGCAGCAATATAAGGGGCGGCCACCACGCGCGGCAGGTGGCCGCATCCCAGCCCCGCCAGTTGTGCGGCGATCTTGGCCTCCATCGTCGGGACGGTGAGCGTTTCCTGGCCGGTCAGGAGGCCGAAGGTGATCCGCGGCAGCGCCCGGCCGCTGTCAGCGACGGCCACGGCACGATGTATCTGGATTGCGCTGGCCGGGAGCGGCTCCGGCAGCGTGGCCAGCGGGTGGCCGGGCGCCACAACAAAGACCCATTCAATCTCCCCCAGCGGGCGCACCCGAAACTCACCGCTCATGTGGATAGGCTCAGGGCCATCGTAGGCAGCGCCGATCGCAAGGTCGGCTTCGCCAGTCAAAAGGGCCTCCCAAACGCCTGATAGCACTTCAGTGGAAAACCGCAGGCGGGTGCCAGCGCTTTCCCGGTCAAAGGCAGCAATCAGCGGCAGCATTTTTTCGAAGGGAATGATGCTGTCCATCACGATGCGTAATTCCACTTCCCAGCCCTTGGCGGTGCGCTTTACGCGTTGCTCCAGATCGGCCGCCGCACGCAGCAGATGGCGGCCCTCGGTCAGCAACTCCAGACCGGCCGGCGTCAGCTTGGCGCGGTGGCCACGCCGGTCAAACAGAAGCACGTCCAGATCTTCTTCCAGCTTGCGAACGGTATAGGTAAGCGCGGAGGGCACCCGGTCGAGCGTCACCGCGGCTGCGGCGAAACTGCCCCGGCGGTCGATCGTATCGAGAATGCGCAGCGACTCAAGCGTGAGGTTCATCGGCAAATCCTGTTCAAATATTCTGAATGACTTACAGGAAATTATGCCCTTATTCTGCTTCGCGCGATGGCCTATAGTGGAACACATCAACGGAACAGTCGTCTCGCCGGGCAGAGCATCGGTGACCAGCGAGTTCCCATAATGAATGGAGCAAGAAATGATTGAACTGCGCAGGGCCAACGAACGCGGGCATGCCAACCATGGCTGGCTCGATTCCCATCACAGCTTTTCCTTCGCCGATTACCATGACCCGGCACATATGGGCTTCGGTGCGCTGCGTGTGATCAACGAAGACCGCGTCTCGGCCGGCTCCGGCTTTGGCACGCACGGCCACCGGGACATGGAGATCATCACCTATGTGCTTGATGGCGAGTTGGCACACAAGGACAACATGGGCAACGGCAGCGTGATCCGTCCCGGCGACGTGCAGCGCATGAGTGCCGGCACCGGCGTCATGCATTCAGAGTACAACCACGCAAACGACCGGACCACGCACTTCCTGCAGATCTGGATCGAGCCGGACCAGCGCGGCATCGCGCCGGGCTACGAAGAAAAACGTTTTGAGCCAGCCGAAAAGCGTGGCCGTTTGCGCCTGATCGGCAGCGCCGACGGGCGTGATGGTTCGGTGGTGATCCATCAAAAAGCAGCGCTGTATGCAGGTCTTTTTGACGGTGAAGAACGTGCGGTCCTGCCGCTGGCGGCTGGCCATCGTGCTTACCTCCACGTCGCACGCGGCAGCATTACCGTGAACGGAAAAACGCTCATGGCCGGCGACGCCGCCAAGCTTGCCAACGAAGAGCAGATCGAGTTGACCGACGGCCACGACGCCGAAGTGCTGCTGTTTGATCTGAACTGACCCCTTAATTTTGTCCCCGAGCGGCCCTTCAAAAAAGGGTCGACGGGATTCGCTTACCCAGAAAAAGGATTACATCATGACCAAAGTAGCAATCGTTTATCACTCCGGCTATGGCCACACGACAAAGCAGGCCGAAGCAGTGCAGGCCGGCGCCATCGCCGGCGATGCAGAAGTCAATCTGATCGCCATCGACGCCGAAGGGAACATCAGCGAAGCGGAGTGGGAAAACCTGCATGCCGCCGACGCAATCGTATTTGGTTCGCCGACCTACATGGGAACGGTATCGTGGCAGTTCAAGAAATTCGCGGATGCCTCGTCCAAGCCATGGTTCAGCCAGAAGTGGAAAGACAAGGTCGCCGGTGCCTTTACCAATTCCGCGACCATGAACGGCGACAAGCATTCGACGCTGCAGTACCTGTTCACGCTTGGTATGCAGCACGGGATGATCTGGGTTGGCACCGGCATGCTGCCCTCCAATGCAAAGTCGGCGCAGCGCAATGACGTCAATTTCCTCGGCTCGTCCGCGGGAGCGATGGCGCAGAGCCCGTCGGATTCCTCGCCGGAAGAAGGGCCTTTGCCTGGTGACCTGGAAACCTCGCGCCTGTTTGGCAAGCGCATTGCAGAAACCGCGCGCAGGCTGCGTCGGTAATTGATAACCGGCGTTGCGGCGCGTTGTTTATGTCGCGGTAATCGAGAAGGGCGCTTCGGCGCCCTTCGTCGTTTCCGCCGCATCGGCCTGTGACGCAACGTCGACGGCATTCACGTCGGCGCAGTGCGGGCACGACACGCCATAGCGATACAGTGGCGAGATCTGCTCGCGCGGCGTGACGATGGCGCGGCAGGCGAAGCACTGCACCGTCGGCGTTGGTTCCAATTTTGGGTTCAACGCGGTACGGCGGTCAAATACAAAACAGTCACCGTGATAGTGGTCGCCACCCACCTCTTCGAAATAATTGAGGATGCCGCCTTCCAGTTGATAGACGTCGTGGAAGCCGATATTGCGCATGTGGATTGCAGCCTTTTCGCAGCGAATACCGCCGGTGCAGAAGGTCACAACTGTCTTGCCATCCAGTTCCGCCTTATGCTCTGCGATCACTTGCGGGAATTCGCTGAATTTCTCGATGCGGTAATCCACCGTGTTGTCGAAGCTGCCAACATCGACTTCGAATGCATTGCGTGTGTCGAGCATGATTACCGGCTTGCCGGAATCGTCATGTCCCTGGTCCAGCCAGCGCTTGAGCGTGGCCGGCGGCACCGCGGGCGCCCGGCCTTTCTCTGGCCGAATCAACGGATTGTTCATCGTTATGATTTCGCGCTTGAGCTTGACCAGCATCCGGTTGAAGGGCTGCTCGTCCGAAAGGCTCTCCTTCACAGCCATGTCGGCGAAGCGCGTGTCGCTGCGCAGCCACGCGAGAAACTGCGCGATCGCCACGGGAGTACCAGCCAGGAACAGGTTTATGCCTTCAGGGGTTAGCAGGATCGTGCCCTTCAAGTCCAGTTGCTTGCACAGCGCCTGGTATCGGGGACGCATCTCGGCAGTGTCGTCGAGGGTAACGAATTTGTAGGCGGCGATGTTGACGAACGTGACGCTTGACGGCATGGTTGTTATGGAAAGCGTAGTGGAGGGTGGTGTGCCGCGGAAGTCGAAATCGACCGCGCGCTGTTTTGCTGAATTGGCACTTGTTGAGCAGGCGCCCGGGAACGGCGATTCTGCAACTGTACCGACATTATAAAGATTCTTCGAAGCGCCCTCTGATTTGGCAAGTCAAGCAAAAATCGCGACTATTTCTTCTTGTGGCGTGAATCAATACAAAGCTGTGTACGCTCGAATGCGCTGTGCTCTCAGGAGCGGAAATTGACGAAAGCACCTCCGGTTTCTGCGGTTAAAATAGCTCCATGACTTCACCGCAATTCATCCATCTTCGCCTGCATACCGAGTACTCCATTGTCGACGGCCTGGTCCGGATCGATGACGTCGTCAAGGCGGCCGCGGGAGACAACCAGCCTGCCATCGCCATCACCGACCTTTCCAATTTGTTTGGGATGGTCAAGTTTTACAAGGCGGCCCGCAGCAAGGGTGTCAAGCCTATCGTCGGCTGCGAACTCTGGATCACCAATACCGAAGACCGCGACAAGCCATCGCGCCTGCTGGTCCTCGCGAAGAACCGAACCGGTTACCTGCAACTGTGCGACTTGCTGTCGCGCGCATGGCTGACCAACTTGCATCGTGGGCGCGCTGAAGTGCGTGCCGAGTGGCTGGAAGCACTGCCGGTGCGCGACGCGTTGATCGTGCTTTCGGGCGCACACTTTGGCGACGTCGGCATGGCCTTCGACAAGGGCAATGCAGCGCAGGCGGAACGCTGCGCCGAGCGGTGGGCCGCCATGTTCCCTGGCCACTTCTACATTGAAGTTCAGCGCGCCGGCCAGCCCAACATGGAGCAGCAGGTCAGGAAAGCCGTGGCGCTGGCTGCAAAGCTTGGCCTGCCGGTCGTTGCGACTCATCCGGTGCAGTTTCTGAAGCCCGAAGAATTCATCGCGCACGAAGCGCGCACCTGCATCGCTGAAGGCGAAATTCTCGCCAACTCGCGTCGCGTCAAACGCTTTACCGAGCAGCAGTGCTTCAAGACCCAGGCCGAGATGGCGGAGCTTTTTTCCGACCTGCCGGGGGCGCTGCAAAACTCGGTGGAAATTGCAAAGCGCTGCAACCTCACACTGGAACTCGGCAAGCCAAAACTGCCGCTGTTCCCGACCCCGGACGGCATCTCGCTCGACGACTTCCTGGCCCTGGAAGCGAAGGCTGGACTGGAAAAGCGCCTGGCGCAGCTTTATCCCGACGAAGCGAAGCGCGAGGCGCAGCGCCAGCGCTATGAAGACCGGCTTGAGTTTGAAACCAAAACCATCGTCAAGATGGGCTTCCCTGGTTACTTCCTGATCGTGGCCGACTTCATCCAGTGGGCCAAGAACAATGGCGTGCCGGTCGGCCCCGGCCGTGGTTCGGGCGCAGGATCGCTGGTGGCCTATTCGTTGTCGATCACGGACCTCGATCCGCTCGCCTACAACCTGCTGTTCGAGCGCTTCCTCAACCCGGAGCGGGTGTCGATGCCCGACTTTGACATCGACTTTTGCCAGGAAGGGCGCGACCGCGTTATCCAGTACGTCAAGGATCGCTATGGCAAGGACGCCGTCTCTCAGATCGCGACCTTCGGCACCATGGCGGCCAAGGGCGCGGTGCGCGACGTTGGGCGCGTGCTCGACATGGGCTACAACTTCTGCGACGGCATCTCGAAGCTGATTCCCTTCAAGCCGGGCAAGCTGGTTACCATCGCTGACGCGTTGCAGGAAGAACCGTTGCTGGCCGAGCGCCAGGAAAACGAAGACGAAGTTCGCCAGTTGCTGGACCTCGCCCAACAAGTCGAAGGCATCGCACGCAACATCGGCATGCACGCCGGCGGTGTGCTGATTGCGCCTGGCAAGCTGACAGATTTTTGTCCGCTTTACACGCAGGGCGGCGACGCCGGCGTGGTGTCGCAGTATGACAAGGACGATGTCGAAGCCGTCGGCCTGGTGAAGTTCGACTTTCTTGGCCTGACCACGCTCACCATCCTGGACCGTGCGGTTCGCTACATTCGCGCGCTCGATCCCTCGCTGGCCGAGTTCAGCCTTGAGAAATTGCCGCTGAACGATCGTGCTTCCTACGACCTCCTGACCAAGGCCAAAACAGTCGCGGTATTCCAGCTTGAAAGCCGCGGCATGCAAGGCATGCTGAAGGACGCCAAGCCGGACCGCTTCGAGGACATCATCGCGCTGGTCGCGCTCTACCGTCCGGGTCCGATGGATTTGATTCCGGATTTTTGCCGGCGTAAGCACGGCGAGCGCTTCGACTACCCGGATCCGCGTACCGAAGGCATTCTCTCCGAGACCTACGGCATCATGGTCTACCAGGAGCAGGTGATGCAGATGGCGCAGGTCATCGGCGGTTACTCGCTTGGCGGGGCCGACCTGCTGCGGCGCGCGATGGGCAAGAAGAAGGCCGAGGAGATGGCGGAACATCGCATGATCTTCCGCCAGGGCGCCGCCGTGAACGGCCTGTCAGAAACCAAGTCGGACGAAATTTTCGACCTGATGGAAAAGTTCGCGGGCTACGGCTTCAACAAGTCGCATGCCGCCGCGTATGCGCTGCTCTCGTATCACACCGCCTACCTGAAAGCGCATCACCCCGCCGCGTTTATGGCCGCCAACTTGTCGCTTGCCATGGACGACACCGACAAGATCAAGATCCTGGTGGAAGATGCGATTGACGTCTGCGGGCTTGCGGTCCTGCCGCCCGACATCAATTTGTCGGACTACCGCTTCATGCCGGTCGGCATGCCGGGCAAAAAGGCGATGCAAATCCGCTATGGCCTGGGCGCGGTCAAGGGCTCTGGCCAGAGCGCGATCGAGGCCATCGTGGCGGCACGCGCCGATGGTCCGTTCAAGAACCTGTTTGACTTCGCGCGCCGCGTCGACAAGCGCCAGATCAATCGCCGTACCGTCGAATCGCTCATCCGCGCTGGCGCATTTGATTGCTTCGGCGTCGACCGTGCCGTCCTGCTTGCCTCGGTGAGCTTGGCGCTCGAATGCGCGGAGCAAGCCGAAGCCGCGATCAACCAGGTGAGCCTGTTTGGTGGCGGCGAAGATGGCGATCTCGATACCGCGCCGGAGTATGTAAATGTGCCGTCATGGACGGAGAAGCAGCGGTTAACTGAAGAAAAGGGTGCGCTCGGTTTTTACCTTTCTGGCCATCTCTTCAACGCCTACGCCGAAGAAGTGCGTCGCTTTGCGCGCACGCGTCTGTGCGACCTGGCCCCGGCCCGCGAACCACGCATGATTGCCGGCGTCATTTCCGCAATGCGTACGCAAATGACCCAGCGCGGGAGGATCGTCATCGTCACGCTCGACGATGCCAGCGCCACGGTGGACGTTACCGTTTATAGCGAAGTCTATGACGCCAACAAAAACCTGTTTCGCGAAGATGAATTTTTGGCGGTGCAGGGAAAGATTTCCGAGGACCGTTTTTCAGGCGGCTTGCGCATCACAGCCGACCGCGTGATGGACATTGCAACGGCGCGCGTGCAGTTCGGCAAGCAGTTTGCTTTCTCGCTGGCGGGCCACGTCGATCCGGGCCAGATCAAGACCATCCTCGGTCCGTATCGCACAGAGGCCGGTCTGCCTCTAACGATGCGCTACACGCAGCAGGGCGTGGGTTGTGAAATCAGGCTGGCCGACGAGTGGCGCGTGTCCCCTGCAGATGCCTTAAAGCAGCTGCTGATGGACAAGCTCGGCGTTAAGGGCGTCGCGGTCGAGTATTAAAGGCAGGGAGCGGCGCCGCAATGCTACGCCCGCTCCAAGCCGATTCCGGGTCGACCGTTGTCACCTCAAGCCGCAAGCGCTTGTGCACCTGTACGCAACTCCGTGGGAACCAGGCGGGCGGATACCTTGGCGCGCTGCGCGCCGGGCCGCTCGATAGCCACGCGTGCTTTTCCTAACGGCGTGACCAGCGCCACACCATCCCGATCAATTTCAAATGCATCGCCCGGTTCCAGCACGATGTCGCGCCGGTCGTGATCCTGGGTGATCCAGACCGTGCCGCATACAGCCCGTACGGTCCAGCCGCGGGCATCGTGCAGCCTGGTTTGCTGGTCGCTGGCCAACTCAAATAGCGACTGTGCGCTGTTCATTTCCATCTTCAAGGGCGCCGGGCGTGCAGCCGGAGCTGTGCCGAAAAACCGGGAGTTCAAGAAGTTTCTCATGATGCGTGCCTTTCACTGTCAATGCGGAACGACTCATATTGCGTCGCCGTGATGACAGTATGGCTTTCCTGAAAATAAATACAATCCATCAAAACGGAATAACATTGTTCTTTCGAGAGAACAATGACGGGGGCGAAATGGAACGTCTGGTGGAAATGATGACCTTCACACGGGTTGTCGAAGCGCGCAGCTTTTCTCAGGCGGCGCGTCTGCTGAAAACCTCCAAATCCCTGGTCAGCAAGCAGGTCAGCGACCTCGAACGCTCACTTGGCGTGAAGCTGCTGAATCGCACCACGCGCAGCATGAGCATGACGGAAAGTGGCGCTGCCTTCTACGAGCACTGTGCTCGCATCGCGCAGGCGATCGGCGAAGCCGAGCAGACGGTGTCTCAACTGCAGAGCCAGCCGCGCGGACTTCTGAAGATCACCACGCCAGCCATATTTGCAGCGCTTCATCTGGCGCCGGTTTTGCGCAGCTTCCAGCAGCGCTATCCCGAGGTGGAAATTGAGTTAAACGCGACCGACCGCGTGATCGACCTGGTGGAGGATGGCTACGACCTCGCCATACGAATTACCGACAAGCCGGCGCAGGGTACGGTCGCGCGCCAGATAGCGCCCGTGCGCTGGATAACCTGCGCCGCGCCGTCCTACCTCAAGAAGCACGGCACGCCGGCCACGCCACGAGACTTGCTGGATCATGAGTGTTTGGTCTACCACGGGCTGCCTTCGCTTCGCACGGGGTGGCGCTATCGGATCGGCAACCGGGAGGTGAATTTGCAGGTGGCCGGCAAATGCCGGGTCAACAACTACGAGCTGCTTTTGCAACTCGCGTTAAAGGGCATGGGCATCGTTCTATTGCCTACTTATGTATTGGGGCCGCTGGTAAAAAGCGGCAAGCTGCAACAGATACTGCCCGATAGCGTTGCATACCCGGATATGTCGCTGTACGCAACGTACATGCCGAACCGCTACCTGCAACCCAAACTGCGGGTCTTTATCGACCACCTTATTGGGAGTTTTAGTCCCCTGCCGGACTGGGATAATTTCTAGGTGATCGGGCTGGCGGCGGCGCTGAGAGGCCGGGCGACCGCATGACGACCATCACTTTTCTCGGGCAGGATCGAGTCTATGGAACCGGTTCCACGACCCGATGCGCTGTGGAGCGCGACAGCCAGCGCTGGACCACCGCCGCCACTGATTGCGGCGTAATCGCGTTCATGCATTCGCAGTTGGCGACATCGTCACACGCGCCGCACGGCAGCGGTTGGCACAGCACCTCAGCCTGGGCGCCAAGCGCGCCCCAGCGGCCCGGGTTAATCGGACGAATCGGGGGAAACAAGCCGAGGGTAGGCCTGCCAAGCGCCGCGGACAGGTGCAGCGGACCAGTGCCACTGGCGATCAAGCCGTCGGCGGCGTTGATGAAGCAGGCCAGTTCCGCAAGCGTGAGGCGGCCGCAGACATTTCCCACATGCGGCATGGCTAAAAGCGCCGGCGCGTGTTCGGCAATCCATTCGCCTTCGGCGCCGCTGCCGGTGACCCACATCTGCACCTGGGAATTGCGCAACGCTTCAGCCAGCGCGGTGTAATGCCCAATGGGCCATTCGCGTCCATTGCCGTTCGACTTCGGGTGAATGACCAGGTTGAAGCGGTCCGTTGCCAACGCAGGGTGGCCGGTGTAAGGCGGCGCTACAAGGCGATACAGCGGTGGAATCTGTTCGAGTGGCGGCACGACGTTTTCGCCAAGCGGCGCAAGCAACTTGAAATTCAATTGCGCTTCATGCAGGCCCGACTTCACGCGCGAAAAATGCGCCAGCCGGTTGCAGTAAAGCCAATGAAACCAGCGATGACTGGTGCCAACCCGGTTGCGTATGCCGGCCTTCTTTGCGGCGGCGGCCAGGTGTCGGTCCGGCTTGGCGAACACAATGGTGTCGGGACCAAGCCGCCTTAGCATGTCGGCTGCATCGCCAAGATGCTCCGACTCGAGGACATAGTCCACGGCTTGGCAGTAGCGCACGATGCCGGCGGCATAGCCACGGCACAGGAAGCCAATGCGCAGTTGCGGATTCAATTTCTTGAGATAGCCCGCCAGCGGCAGCGTCAGCACGACGTCGCCAATATTGTCGGTGCGGCAGATCAGCACATGCGAAACGCCTTCAATCATGGGCGCGCTTGCTCCTCGTCCTTAACTGATCTGGCGGCCGCCGCATCGGTCGCATTGATCGGACCATCAACGCTGGCGGCGCCGGCTTCCGTAAGCAGCATCAGCTTGAAATACTTATGATAGGTGCTCTCGGCCGTAGAAATCGCGACCATCAGTCCGGCGCGGCCATCAAGCATGCCGCGCTTGAAGACATAGGAGCGCAGGAAGGCCGACAACGCATGCAACAGCGCGTTGGCCAGACCCCCACGTTTGCCAGCGGCATAGGCTTGCTGCGCGCCAAGCGTGGAGTACTGTTCCAGCTTGCGCAGGTAGGCGCTGTCGTCACGGTAACTGTAGTGCACGATGTGATGGCGCAGCTTGCCGGTGCTGCCGCCGGTGACGACGATCTGTTCGTGCACGAGATCGTCAGAGAAGCGGGCAGCGTCGCGCTGAAACAGCCGCACAATGTAGTCGGGATACCAACCCGCATGGTGGATGAAGTGCCCGCAGAAGCTGGACAGCCGGGGCAGGGCCCATGCGGCGTGTGCGCAGTTTGCCATGGCGGCAAGGATTTCCGCTTGCAGGTCGGCGGGAACGCGTTCGTCGGCGTCGAGCGAAAGGATCCACTCGCCGTCGGCGGCATTCAAGGCACGATTTTTCTGAGGGCCGAAGCCGGGCCAGTCGGCTGTTTCGATAACGGTGGCGCCGGCCGCACGGGCGATTGCCTGGGTGCCGTCCGTGCTGCCCGAATCCACTATAATCCACTGGTTTGCAAAGCGGACGCTATCGAGGCAGGCCTGGATGTTTTCAGCTTCGTTCCGCGTGATGATGATGACCGATAGTTTCATGGCACAGCAGTTCGAATAGCAACGGTTTTCGTGGCCGCTCGCGCGGTCGGGCAGAGGGTGGCTGTAATGACATCGGCACCCTGCGTGGTGCGCCGACTCCGGGAGACTTCGCGATTCTAATCGCTTTCATTGCGTTCATCGCTTTAGTCGCGTTAGCCGTTGAGTTGCCTTGACCGCCTTGTTTGCCGGCACCCGGGCATACCGGCGCCTGCTTCCTCCTCCCACCGGTTCGCATGAAGCGGACCACAACCAGTCCCCTTGAACATGAGCCTTTCGATTCGACCATGAAAATCCCGCCGCATTTCAAGCGGGCAGCCCGCATGCTGGGGCCACACCGGGCTCGCCTCAGCGTCGCGCTGATCGGAATGATCCTGACCGCCGCAACCGAGCCAATGTTCCCGGCGGTGATGCGCCTGTTGCTGGACCGCGGCTTCGTCAGCAAGCCGAGCTTGCAGCTATGGATGGTGCCGGTGGCCGTCATTGGCATCTTCGTATTGCGCGGCATCTCCACCTTTGTGACAACCTACATGATGACATGGGTGTCTACCCGCCTGTTGTCGGAACTGCGTGAGCAGATGTTTCGCCGCATCCTTGATGTGCCAGCCAGTTTCTATGCACGCAGTTCGGTCGGCAAGGTCATTAACGGCATGATGTTCGAGACGCAGCAGATCATCGACATGGTGCGCAACGTGCTGACCTCAGCCATTCGGGACACCCTGACCGTGATTGTCCTGCTCAGCTTCCTGTTATGGCTGAACTGGCGCCTGACCATCGTCGCCCTGATCCTGCTGCCACTAACAGCGGCCGTAGTCCGGCTTACCGGCAAGCGGGTGCGTCGCCTGACCGCGGAATATCTGGAGATCAATGCCGAGTTGACACAGGTGATAGAGGAAACGACGCGCGCCCAGCAAGTCATCAAAATTTTTGGCGGCCATCGGTACGAGCACAATCGCTTTGAACAACGTGCCGCCAAGCTGCGACGCTACAGCATGCGCATGGCAAGCACGCTTGCCGCCACGGTACCCGTCACCCAGATCATGGCGGCCTGCGCCGTTGCAGCGGTGATCGTGATCGCGCTGATTCAGTCAAGCCGGGGTGAAGCCACGGTCGGCGGTTTTGTGTCCTTCATCACCGCGATGCTGATGCTGCTGGCACCGCTCAAGCATCTGGCAGAAGTAAGTGGCCCACTGCAACGCGGACTGGCAGCGGCCGAAGCGGTCTACGGCCTGATTGATTCCGAGCCGGAACGCACCACCGGCCGCACGCTCATTGAACGCGCCAGGGGCCGCCTCGACTTCGTCAACCTTTCCTTCGCCTATCCCGGGCAGTCCCAGAATGCGCTGACCGATATCAATCTCCGCATCATGCCGGGTGAAACGGTTGCCTTCGTTGGCATGTCGGGCGGCGGCAAGTCGACGCTGGTTAGCCTGGTGCCGGACTTCTATCCGGCGACTGCCGGCGAGATCCGCCTGGACGGCGAGCGCATCGAAGAAATATCGCTTGCCAGCCTGCGCGCGCAGATCGCCATGGTCAGCCAGAACGTTGTGCTGTTCGACGACTCGGTCAGCTCCAACATTGCGTACGGCGACGCCACGCCAGACATGGCTCGGGTTCGTGCCGCTGCCGCTGCGGCGTACCTCAATGAGGTCATCGGGCAATTGCCGCAGGGCCTGGAGACCCCGATTGGCGACAATGGCTCACGTCTGTCAGGCGGGCAGCGCCAGCGGCTTGCCATCGCACGCGCGATCTACAAGAATGCACCAATACTGATTCTTGACGAAGCAACGTCGGCGCTGGATAGCGAATCTGAACGCGCCGTGCAAAGCGCTCTGGAAAAGCTGATGCGCGATCGAACCACGCTCGTAATCGCGCATCGACTTTCCACTGTTGAGCGGGCCGACCGCATTGTGGTGCTGAGTGAAGGCCGCATTTCGGAAATGGGAACGCATGCAGAACTGCTCGCGAAAAATGGCGTCTACGCAAGCCTCTACCACCTGCAGTTTTCCAAGGACATCTGACCATGAACGCTACTACACCCAAGCTGTCGCGCTTCCCGATTCCGGAACTGAAGGACCTGCCCGACGATATCCGCAATACCATTCTCGCAATACAGGAGAAGGCCGGCTTCGTGCCGAATGTGTTCATCACGCTGGCGCATCGGCCGGCAGAATTTCGCGCGTTTTTCGCCTATCACGACGCGCTGATGTTGAAGGAAACCGGCAGCTTGACCAAGGCTGATCGCGAAATGATCGTCACCGCAACCAGCGCCAAAAACGACTGCCTGTATTGCGTCGTGGCGCACGGCGCCTTGCTGCGGATTTATGCGAAGAATGCCCTGGTTGCAGACCAGGTCGCTGTCAATCATCGCAAGGCTGACATCACGCCACGCCAGCGTGCCATGCTGGACTTTGCCATGAAGGTCTGTCTCGATTCCAGGGCCGTGTGCGAAGACGATTATGTCGTCTTGCACACACACGGTTTCGACGACGAAGACGTGTGGGACATCGCCGCCATCACCGCCTTTTTTGGTCTCTCGAACCGGATGGCAAACACGATTTCGATGCGGCCCAACGACGAGTTTTATTTGATGGGACGCGTGCCGCGAAAATGAACGCATTGCGAGCACCTCAGTTCGCTGCGACGGTCGGCGTGCCAGTCGGAACGCGAATTCGCGCCGCAATGTGCACGCCAATAGGTACGCGATGAGCACGCCAGCCGCATCGCCAACCACGCCGCCAACCAGCACGCCGGACCCTGCCTCAGGCACGGATCGCACGCTCGTCATTTCGCCGAACTGGATCGGGGACGCCGTCATGGCGCAGCCACTGCTGCAACTGCTGAAGACCCAGCACCCCGAGCGGGCCATCGACGTTGTGGCGCCCGCATGGGTCGCTCCGGTCTGGCGCGCCATGGTTGAAGTAGACACCGTGCTCACCACGCCGTTCCGGCACGGCGCATTGCAGCTGCCCGAGCGCTTGCGTTATGCCGGCATGCTGCGAGACCGCGGTTATGCCGATGCGTACGTTTTGCCCAATACCTGGAAATACGCGCTTCTGCCGTGGCTGGCCCGCATACCGAAGCGGGTCGGCTATCGCGGTGAGATGCGCTATGGGTTGTTAAACGCTGTGCATCGGAACAATCGCCAAGCGCCACGTCCAATGGTGTCTTTCTATGCCGCGTTGGCCAATCCGCCGTCCGCCGTGGCGCCCCTGCCTGATGCCTTGCCACGACCTCGGCTCCATGTCGGGCCAGAGCAGCGACAGGCAGCGCTCGAGGTTGCCAACCTGACCGCAGGAAAACGCCTGGTGGTTTTTGCGCCTGGCGCGGAATTCGGCCCCGCGAAGCGCTGGCCGACGCGCCATTTTGCGGAGCTTGCGAAACTGGTTTGGGCCGAGCATTCTGATATGCAGATTGCGTTACTAGGCTCTGGCAAGGACAAAGAGGTGTGTAGTGAAATTGCGGCGATGGCGCCGCAAGTGCATGACCTTGCGGGAGTGACTTCGCTGGATGTCGCGCTGGCGCTGATTGCCGAAGCGGACGCCGTCGTCAGCAACGATTCCGGCCTGCTTCACATTGCCTCCGCGTTCAACCGTCCCGTGGTCGCCCTGTACGGTCCGACGGACCCGCGGCACGCGCCACCATTTTCCGACGTTGCGACGTCGCTCTACCTGGCGCTCGATTGCGCACCATGCCGCCAGCGGGTTTGCCCGTTGGGGCATCACAATTGCATGCGGCAACTCGCGCCGCAACTGGCCAGCGCGCCCCTGCTGGCAATGCTTGCGAGCCGTTAACCGGTAGCGGGTTTGGCGGCTCGACGGTGCGCGCAAGCAGGGAACGACCATCTCGACCATCCCGACCATCCGGTGCGGTTCTTCACTCGCCGCAGTTGCGCCGCAATTCGGGCGATCTCATCGCCTGTTAATCCTCATTCTTTACTCTTCGCGCAACCATCGCGGCAACGTCGTCAAGCAACAAGGCGAAGGGCAGTTGCGCGCATAGAGGTAACTGTTCCTGGCGCGCTGCTGCCCATCGCTCGCAGAAGATTTCGAAGAAGGATGGAATCGGGAGCACACTCTCCGACTTTTCCAGTGTCTCGATATGCCCCGCGATAAAGTCGCTTGAATCTGCAATCGCCGATCGCCAGTCAATGTTATCGCCTTCACTTGAAAGGATAGTTTCGAGCGATTCAATCACCCAGGGGTCAATGTCCGAATTGAGCAGATACTGCACCATCAATTCTCGCCCGGAGTCGAATTGCGCCTCGATACCTTTCGCTTTCTGGAAACGCAGGTACCCGCGCTCCACCTTCCCTAACTCTTTCCCATAGGGACCAGCATCCTGGTTGACAAGTGCGTCGAGCAATTCCGTGAGGCCATCGACACGATCTTGTTCTGCGCCCCCGGCAACGCGATCCAGCAATATCGCTTTCACCTTGGGCACCTTGGCGCCGTCGATAATAACTGTATCGTCGCGGGCATTAATGCGCCGCAGCACGTACCCCACTACTTCTGCCGCAAGATGGCATTTAACGCTTTCCTTTTGCAGCGCCTGTGGTGATTGGACACGCGCTTTGCTCCCCGTACTTATAGGCCGCGCATAGAGAAAGGTACCGGCCCCTTTTTTCTTCGCAAGCAGTGCACTGTTTTTCGGGATGGATTTGGCGAACGTGCACAAGTCCCGTGGGGTAGTGTCGGATGTAATGGGCAGACTCAGCCGCGGGGACGAGGAACTGGCTTTAGCTCGATGCATAAGGCTTCTCTCTTAATAAGGTTGAAATCGCACTTATGTTCGTAACGGTAACGCTGCGCCGGTTCCACTTCTAGACGATCAGCGCTTCGCCTGATTTTGACGCCCCCATCTGCATCCCCTATTTAGGGGATAAAAGTAGCTATCTCGCGGTGTACGGCCACGAATTAGAGAACGGTCGGGCTTTTTACTTTGAAAATGTTAATAGGCCCCGTACACTGCTTCTCGCCCATCCGGGTGGACCAGACGAACTGTTAATGACGGAAGCACCGGTATCACCTGGAAGCAACGCAAGGAAGAAAATGAGAAGTGTGGTCGTACTATTTATGTTGGCAATCGCTTGCTCATTGTCGGCGCATGCCGCCGGCGCGATCGCCACGGACGACGAGGAGAACGGAGCAGTCTATGCACTGGTGACTGGCGCAGCGTCCCGTGAGGATGCCGGCAATACTGCCCTTGCCGAGTGTCGAAGGAACGGCGGAAAGAACTGCAAGGTCATGGCACGCTTCGACCGTTGCGGCGCCTATGCCGCCCTGGCGGGAAAGCGACTGTATGGCGCTGGCTGGGGTGACAGTGGCGAAGTTGCGCGCTCAATGGCATTGGCCAAGTGCGCGGACCATTCTTGCAAAGTGCAAGCCCTGGAGTGTGAATAGCGCCTCGTCAGGCGGTTTGTACGCTCTGCCCCGCAACCGAGAGCCGGCTCTTGTTCAGTAACCCGGCCTTGTCGAGCTCCGAGTAGGCGGGCGCGTCATCCGAGTTCCAGCAATTGCGGCTGATGGTCCGAGGCTTGTGTTGTGCCATGGACCCGGACGTCACGCACCCGAGACAGCAGGTCTTCGCTGGCGAAAATAAAGTCGCATGTGAAGGGTTCCGGCCATTGTTCACGGTCATACACGCCAACGTTGTGGCGATGCACTGCGTTCGGGTAAAGGTGAGACCAAGTGTCGACGAGTCGTGGCGTATCCGGGTCGATGGCATGCTGCAAGCGGGCATGCAAGGGGTCGTCTTGCCGGAAATTGAAGTCACCCGTCAGGATGGCGCCAGCTGGCTCATCGAACACCTCGAAGGTTGAGCCTACCTGGGCATGCATGCGCGGATGCCTGGCGTGGGCGCATGCCTGCGCATGGATCGACCGTACTGCTTCAACCTGCGCGGCGCGCTGCGGCTGTGAGTAATATTCGAGATGGGTCGTCATGACCCGCATTGCCCCGAATGGCGATAGCAGCGTTACTTCAAGCAGCACGCGCGGCATGCTCACGACCGCAGTGTCGGGCGGCCAGGGCAGTTGGTGTCGCAAGACGCGTAACACCGGATAGCGGCAGAAGATCATGTTCCCAAACAGGGCGCGGCCGCCATCGGCCGCGGGAAGGTCCACGCCAAAGACCGACAGTGCCGTATATCCCGGCAACAACCTGGCAAAAAGATCGAACTGGTTCTCCCCATGGCTGCCCTTGAGGCCCGGGAAATTCGCTGCCACTTCCTGCAGGCACAGGACGTCGAAGTCACCCAGTTCGCGAGCATCGGAGACAATGCGGGCCGGATCAACTTTACCGTCAACGCCGCATGACCATTGCGTATTCCATGTGATAAGTTTCATTGACGTTTTATCTCCGAAGCCAGAACCTGTTGTCCCTGTGCTGGCTGGCTGCGCGCATCAGCGGATGCCTGCGCGCATGAACGACTGCACGAATTGGCGTTGGAACAGCAGGAACGAAATCAGCAACGGCGCTGAAGTCATCAACGTGGCGGCGGTTATGATCGACCAGTCGACACCCTGGTCGGTGGACGAGAATATTTGCAAGCCCACTGTAAGCGGCCGCGATTCCACCGAGTTGGTCACGATCAGAGGCCACAAGAAGTTGTTCCAGTGTGTGCTGACCGAGACCAGGCCGAACGCGAGATAGACCGGCTTTGCCAGCGGTACATACACTTTCCACAGCACCTGTAGGGCGGTTGCGCCTTCCACGGTAGCCGCCTCGTCGAGTTCACGCGGCACCGTCTTGAACGTTTGCCGTAACAGGAAAATACCAAAGGCCGAGGCGAAGTAGGGCAGTCCAATGGACAGGATCGTATCGTTCAGGCCGAGCAGGTTCATGGTCCGGTAATTCTCAACCAGCAGCATGTCCGGCATCACCATCAATTGCATCAACACGAGCGCAAACATGATCTGGCTACCGCGAAACTGGAAGCGCGCGAATGCATAGGCTGCGAGTGTCGACAGCACAAGCTGGGCCGACAAAATCATCGTGACGAGCAGGAACGTGTTGAGGAAGTAGCGTGCGAATGGCGCGGCGGCCCAGGCGTTGGCAAAGTTTTGCAGTGTAAGCGGCGCGCCGAGTTCGAAGCGCGTGGCAAAGGCGGCTGGATGGAAGGCAGTCCAAACCGCATAGACCAGCGGCAGCAGCCACAGCGCACCCAGGACCCATGCCGCAGTGGTCTCGAGAAGCCGGCCGCCGCCGCCGAACATGTCGGGGTTTTTCATTGGTAATGCGTCCGGCGGTCGAGGATGCGAAACTTGGCAATGGCGACTACGGCCAGCAGCGCAAGCAGGACGACTGTCAGTGCCGAGGCGTAGGCAGAATCCCAGAAGTGGAATCCCACTTCATAGATGTAATACAGCAGCAGCGAGCTGGCATTGTCGGGCCCGCCGCGGGTCATGACGACAATGTGGTCGACCAGGCGGAATGAATTGATCAGTGCATTGATCAGCACGAACAGCGTGGTGGGCATTAGCAGTGGAAACTGCACGCGCCAGAAATACTGCCACCGCGATGCGCCTTCCAGCATGGCCGCCTCGGCCAGCGTTGGCGAAATCTGCTGTAGCGCGGCCAGATAAAAAATCATGAAGAAGCCGGCTTCCTTCCACACCGCCACCACGATCAGTGCGCCCAGCACCGTTTGCGGATCGCCAAGCCAGTTATGCGACGACAGGCCGAGCGCGTGGGTAAGCTGTTCCAGCAGGCCGTACTGCGGGGTGTAAAAGAACAGCCAGATGTTGGCCACCGCAATCATCGGCAGCACGGTCGGCGTGAAGTACGCAAGCCGGAGGAAGCCGCGACCCGCAAGCCGGTCGCTGACCCAAAGCGCCATCATGATTGCCAACGCGATGGCAAGCGGAATCGTTCCGAGCGCGAACCACAGGTTGTTCTTGAGCGAACGCCAGAACACCGGATCATCAATCATCAGGGCATAGTTTTCGATGCCCACAAAGACAGACGGCACAGCGTTTTTCGGCGTCGAAAAAATGCTATGCCAGATCGTCGCCACCGCCGGATAGTGCGTAAAGGCCACCAGCAGCAGCATCCCTGGCATGAGTAGCAGCCAGGGGATGACTGCGGCTGAAGGGGAGAGGCGTCGCATGTGGCGGAGCGGTTGTGCCTAGCGGCGGGACGAACGGAGGATACGGTCGGCTTCCTGCTGCGCATCCTTGAGGGCTGCTTCCGGCGCCTTGGCGCCGGTCAGAGCCGCTTGCAAGTTGTCGTTAAGGGCCTTGGTCACGCGCTGGTTGTCGTGCGTGGAAAGCTCCGCGACGCCATATTTCAGTTGATCGCGGGCGACCCCGGCGGCCGGGACTTCCTGCAGATATTTTTTCATTTCCGGCGTGTCCCATGCATCCTGCCGCGTGGCGACATAGCCGGTGGCGATACTCCATTGCGCTGCGCGTTGTGGCTCTGTGGCCCAGCGGATGAACTTCAGCGCAGCCTTCTGCTGCTCCGGCGTGCTCTTGTTGAAGACGTAAAAATTGCCACCGCCGGTCGGGCTGCCAAGGTGCTTGTTAGCCGGCAGCATGGCTACGCCAAACGGGAAGCTGGCGTTGGTCCGGATGTTGGTCAGGTTGCCGGTCGTGGTCCACACCATGGCGGCTTTCTGCTCGAGAAAATCCTTGGGCGTCGTGCCCCATTCAACCATGCCATGCGGCGCCGCCTTGTGCTTCGCCGACAGATCGACCCAGTAGCGCAGTGCCTCCACGGCGCCCGGCTTGTCGAAGTAGGTTTGCGTGCCGGCCGTATTCATGAGCAGCGTGTCGTTCTGGGTTGCCAGGGCCTGGAACATCCAGTACGTAAAGCCCGTGGTGGGAATTTTGATGCCCCACTGCGAGACATTGCCGCCGGCGTCAGTCTTGGTCAGCTTGCGTCCGGCTTCAGCCATCTCGGCCCAGGTGGCTGGTGCCTTCTCAGGATTGAGGCCAGCCTCCTTGAACAGCGACTTGTTCCAGAACATGACGATGGTGGAACGCTGGAACGGAACGCCCCAAGTTTTTCCGCCGGTCTGGCTATTGTCCATGAAGCCTTTGTAGAAGCCTTCCAGCCATTTCTTGTCGTCGGCACTGGAAGCCAGCGTATCGATCGGCACGATGGCGTTTTCGTCGATCAGCGTGAACAGGTCGGTCGAGAGCAGGACGGCAAGTTGTGGCGGCGTGCCGCTCTTGTGCGCGGTGAGGGCCTTGACGATGCTTTCCTGGTAGGTGCCGGCATAGACCGCCTTGATCTTGATGTCGGGATTGGCCTTTTCGAATTCAGCCGCCATCCCGTCGATAGTCTTGGTGACCGGACCACCAACGGCGACCGGATAATAGAAGGTCAGCTCGACCGGATTGGCGGCGATGGCGGTGCCACCGAAGGCGGCAAGCAAGGTGGTTCCTGCAATGGCTTTCAACAAAGTTCTGCGCACGATTGTCTCCTGGTTAAAGTTGTTGTCGGCTTGTGACTCTCGTCTCGGCGAGGTGGCGTCGCAGCCCGGTTTCGGCATCAAAGAAATACTGGTCACTTTCGTTCCACGCAAGAGCGATAGCGCTGCCGGGCGCAAATCGCAATTGTCCTGGTGTGCGTATCAGAAGCCGCGCCTTGCCGACTTCAACGCCCACAACTGTGTCGGCGCCAAAATATTCCGTGTGCGCCACGGTCGCGACTATGCCGCGCTCGACGATGCGGATATGTTCCGGGCGCACACCAAGTTCCAGCCGGCCAGTCTGGTGTGAACAGAGCGCCGGGCCGTTGGTGCCCGCTATTGTCATGCCGGCGGGTGTGCTCTCCAGCGGCACGATGTTCATGGGCGGGGTGCCGATGAATCGCGCCGCGAAAGTTGAGGCGGGTTGGGCGTACAGTTCCGCTGGCGGGCAATCCTGCTCGATGCGTCCATCGCGCAGCAGAATGACCTGGTCCGCCATGCTCATTGCTTCCGTCTGGTCGTGCGTGACATACACCATGGTGATGCCA
This sequence comes from Herminiimonas sp., assembly GCA_028292265.1. GTDB lineage: Bacteria > Pseudomonadota > Gammaproteobacteria > Burkholderiales > Burkholderiaceae_D > JAQGMR01. The sequence goes on along the minus strand of JAQGMR010000013.1, from coordinate 23,089 downwards.
AGCTGCTGCTGCAGGGAGCGCAGCTCGCGCCGCATCTCCTGGCGCAGTTGCGCATCAAGGTTCGAGAGCGGCTCGTCCATCAGGCACACGGAGGTGTCGGCAATAATGGCGCGGCCGAGTGCCACGCGTTGCTGCTGTCCGCCGGAGAGCTGGCTCGGCCGTCGGTCCAGTAATTTGCCCATGCCGAGAATGTCGACCACGCGCTTTAACCGGGGCTCAAAAGTTTTCGCCGGTTCCTTTCGTACGCGCAGGCCGAACAGGATGTTTTCGCGTACCGTCAGATGCGGGAACAGGGCGTAAGACTGAAACACCATGGCGATCTTGCGTTGGGCCGGCGGCAGGTCGGTGACGTCGCGCCCGCCGATATGAATGCGTCCTGCGCTCGGCTTGTCCAGTCCGGCAATCAAGCGCAGGGTGGTGGACTTGCCGCACCCTGATGGACCCAGGAGCACCGCGAAACTGCCCTCCTGGACTTTGAATCCAATTCCCTTTACCGCGTGCACGGCGTCCCAGCTTTTCGTGACACCTTGCAGCGTTATTTCCGCCATCCGTGGCTCTCTTTCGTTTCAGTGAAACACTTTTTTGCCGCGCGGCGGAACAAATGAACGGTTGAGCATGGCAAATGCACAATTGCCCACTTTAGGCGCTTTCGATCGGGAAATCAATCGAAGGAACCGGGCCCGGCGCTCGACAATATGCAACTGCACAATATTCCAACGCTATTGCACGGATGTGCAAAATAAACTAAAGTGGTGTGCAGGTTGAGCGCCAACTTAGTCGCATGGCACTGCGCCTGCTCTAAATAATTGATCCGCTCGCCGGTTTTTCAGTCCGCTTCAATCAGCAAAAATCAGTTTCAAAGGGGCCCGAAAACAATGACCGCAGCTTCTTCCGATGCACCGCTTGACCTTTGACCTGTTCATTGTTGGCGGCGGTATCAATGGCGCTGGTATCGCGCGCGACGCCGCGGGACGGGGGCTTTCCGTCGCGCTGTGCGAGCAGAGCGACTTCGCTGGCGCCACATCCTCGGCCAGCACCAAGCTGATCCATGGCGGGCTGCGCTACCTGGAGTATTACGAGTTCCGGCTAGTGGCCGAGGCGCTCGCCGAGCGGGAGGTCCTGCTTGGCATCGCGCCGCACATCGCCCGGCCGCTGCGCTTTGTCATGCCGCATGCAAAAGGCTTGCGGCCTGCATGGATGATCCGGCTCGGCCTTTTCCTGTACGACCATCTTGGCGGCCGTACCACGCTCCCGAAGTCGCAAGGGATTCGGCTTGTCGGCACGCTGTGGGGCGCCGGCTTGAAGCCGGAATTCCGCAAGGGTTTCCTGTACTCCGATGCCTGGGTAGATGATGCCCGGTTGGTCGTCCTCAATCTCCGTTCAGCCCAGGCACACGGCGCCGTCATCCTGCCACGGACCCGCTTCCTTGATGCGAAGCGCGAGGACGGCGCATGGTCGATCCGACTTGCGGACAGCGCCACAGGGACGCAGCGCCACATCCGCTCGCGCATGCTCGTCAACGCTGCCGGTCCCTGGGTCAGCCAGGTGGCCGGAACACTGGACGCGTCCACCACGACGGCCAAGGTGCGCCTGGTAAAGGGCAGCCACATCGTTGTCCCCAAACTGTTTGAAGGCGAGCACGCCTACATCTTGCAGGACGCCGGCAAGCGCATCATCTTCATGATCCCGTACGAGCAGGACTTCACGCTGATTGGCACCACCGACGTGGTGGTCGATGCAATCGGCACTGGCGCCGCGATCAGCAAGGACGAGATTGATTATTTGTGTGAGTCGGTCAGCCGTTATACCCGCCAAGCCGTAACGCCGGAAATGGTGGTGTGGAGCTACAGCGGCGTCCGTCCGCTCTATGACAATGGTATCGACGATCCATCTGCCGTCACCCGGGACTACACGCTGGTGCTCGACGACGCAGGCCAAAACATTCCGCAACTCTCCATCTTTGGCGGCAAGATCACCACCTACCGCAAGCTCGCAGAAGCCGCGCTCGACAAGCTGCAGCCGTGGCTGAATGCGAAACGCGGAGAATGGACCGCCGGCGAGGCGCTGCCCGGCGGCGACCTTGGGGGTGAAGGGCTGGCAGGCCTGCTTGCCGGGCTGGCGAAGCGCTACCCGCAACTTCCCGCAGAACTGATGAAGAGCGTGGCACGGCGCCATGGCACGCTAGCCTTCACGCTGCTAGGCCAGGGGGTGACGCTTGCTGACTTGGGAAGGGATTTCGGTGGCGGCCTGTATGAACGCGAAGTGCGTTATCTGGTTGCGCATGAATGGGCCAGTAGTGCAGACGACGTTCTTTGGCGGCGGACCAAAGCTGGCTTGCATATGAGCGAAGCGCAGCGCCGCGAGTTTGCAGAATTCATGACAAGGGAAATACGGAATCCGGCGCAGCTTCGCTCGGCATGACCGGTTACGTATAGGGCTGTCGCTGTACCGCATCGGGCGTAATCGGCTTTACAGTGCTTTCGCGGAATGTCATCAGCCTCTCCGCCACATTTGGCTTGGCCCAAGCGGTGCACCTGCCAAGGTGCCTTCCGTCACGCCATTACTGCACCTGCCGTCACTCTGCCACCACACTGCCGTCACGCTACGACTGCACTACCGCTACGGTTCGACCCGCCTACGGTCGCGCTACGAGAAGTCCGGCCCGATCAGGTCCAAGCGGTCTGTGCAAAATGCGTCGACGCCCCACGACAGTATTTCCTGAGCCCGCGCCGGGTCGTTGACCGTGTAGCAGAACAGACCGTACCCCGCATCCTTCACGGCCTTTGCGAGATCACGCGTGAGATGTTTGTGATTCGTATGCAGCGCCACGGCGCACACGTCTTCGAGCATTGCCTGCCAGCCGTTCGGGACCGTGTCAATCAGGAATCCACGCGGAATTTCCGGCGCCGTTTCTTTCGCGGCGTGCAAAGCAACCATGGAAAATGAAGAGAAGAGCGGCATGCTGCCTGATGATCCGACGCGCTGGCGCAATAGCGCCGCAGCGGCGCGACCTGTCTCAAAGTCGTGGCCCGGAGCCGGCTTGATCTCGACATTCATCCAGATGTTGTTGTCGTTGCAGAAGTCGATAACCTCGCTGAACGTCGGTACCTTTTCCCCCGCAAACTTGGGACTGAACCAGGCGCCGGCATCCATGGCTCGAAGCGCTTCTGCAGTGCTGTTTGCAACGGCGCCGGGGCCAGGGACGGTGCGTCCAAAAGACGCGTCATGCATCAGCACCGGCACACCGTCCGACGACAACATGACGTCGAACTCGACAGCACGATAGCCGTGCGACAGTCCGCAGCGCATTGCTGCGATGGTGTTTTCAGGTGCGAGGGTGCCGCCGCCGCGATGGGCTACGATTTTGGGAAAAGTCCACATGCTTTGCTTGAAATTACTGGTGACAGTGTTGGTAAAAACTTCCGCTTTCATGTCGCCGGAGGATCAGTGCGCAGAAGCAGGAGGCGAGCGGTCGGCTCATCAATAATCAACTCGTTCATGAACCCGCCACGCAGCGCGGCGCGCACGCTGTCAACCTTGCCAAGGCCGGACACGACACAAATGGCGTGCTTTACCTTCCGAAAAATTGCGAGGTCGGGGCCACTGGTGCGTGCATTCAAGGCGATGTCCTGGTAGCTGCCGTCTGCCCTGAAGAAGACGGTGGCGATATCGCCGGCCACGCCATCAGATTTTACCGATTCAAGGTCCTGGGGTTCAAGGTAGCCACCGCTATGGACCTGACTCGGCACCGTGGCCGTCAACGCGCCAACGCTGAACAGCATAATTTGGCAGCGCTGCTGCAGTTCCAACAGGCGGCGCACACTGCGCTCGCGCCAAAGCGCGGTTTTCGTTTCGGGGTATTCGAAGAATGCCGGTACCGGGAACGGCTGTGGCCGCGCGCCGTAATTGGCTGCAAACTGCATAATGATTTCGCTACTGAACGCGGTCGCCATGCTCAGCGTGTTACCCGATCCGTTGAGCTGCACCACGTCGACGTTCACGGTTTCCTTTGGCGTGAGCCGTGACACGATTTCATTCACCGTGTTGCCCCACGCCAGACCAACCACCATATTCGACGCCACCACGGTATTGAGGTACGCGGCCGCATGGCTTGCAACGCGGCGCAGCCATTCCTGAGCACCGGCTGTTTCGGGTACTGACACAACCTGCACGCGGGCGAGGCCGAAGCGCTCCTTCAGTTGCGCTTCGAACTGCTTCGGATGTTCCCGTGGATCGTGAATGTGAATTTCCACCAAGCCGTTGTCGCGAGCAAAGCTGAGCAAACGCGACACCTTGGAACGCGAAAGCTTCAGCTCGCGCGCGATGTCGGTGGTGGTCATGGACTGGTAGTAGTAGAGGCGAGCGACGGTGATGGCGTTCGCGAACAGGCCGGTATTGGCGTCGCCGGGTGCCTGATCGGTATTTTGGAGATCGGTACTCATCAACGCAGCTTACCTATATTGGCCGAAGAAGTTACCGGAAAGAGGTGGACCATCGCGACTAGCGCGACCAGCAAAGGAGGCGGATTGAACCGGACGCAGGGGTGAACAGTTGCGGCTACAAATTCGTGGATGACTATATCGGAGTTTGGAAACCTGTACAACGTGGCTGAGTTTCTGCGGAGCTGGCGGTCGGGTTCATCTTCAGGTGCCGGGCAGGACGACCGGAGCATACAAGCTATCGCACCGCGTGATCGCGACTTGGAGAACCACGATTGTTTCTAACAGCTGCGATTCTTACATCGAACCATCACTGCAATACTTGATGCAGGTTAGGGTTTTCAATACTGCACCACCGCTATAGTCCGATCACTTCATCTAAACGACGCATGGAAGAGAGGTACGACTTTGCTTCGCACTGAATTCAAACGACTTGAATTAAAGGGAAAATCGTTGCTGCCAATCGTGCAGGGCGGTATGGGCGTCGGCATTTCGGCGCATCGGCTGGCGGGCAGTGTCGCGAAACTTGGCGCTGTCGGCACGATTTCCAGCGTTGATCTGCGACGGCATCACCCGGACCTGATGGCGCGCACGAAAAAATCGCGCGACAAGGAATTGATCGACGCGACCAACCTCATCGCGCTGGACCGCGAGATTATGGCCGCCCGCGCAATCGCCGGAGGCAATGGCGTGTTGGCGGTTAATATCATGCGGGCTGTCTCTGAATATGCGGCTTATGTCAGGCAGTCATGCGAAAGCGGCGCCGGCGCAATTGTGGTGGGTGCGGGCCTGCCGCTTGATCTGCCAGAGCTGACCACCGATTTTCCCGACGTGGCGCTAATTCCGATCTTGTCGGATGTGCGCGGCATTGCGCTGGTGCTCAAGAAATGGATGCGCAAGAATCGCCTGCCCGACGCAATCGTGATAGGAAATCCGCAGCATGCGGGCGGCCATCTCGGCGCTTCCGGATTGGGGGCCGTCAACGATCCACACTTCGCCCTGCCGTTGGTGCTTGAAGGGACCTTTGAGCTGTTCAGGCAGCTTGGCATCGAGCGCGAACGGATTCCGCTCATCGTCGGCGGCGGCATTCATCGCCATGAACAGGTGCGGGATCTGTTTGCACTTGGCGCCAGCGCAGTCCAGCTTGGGACGCCATTCGCGGTCACTCTGGAGGGCGACGCGCATCCCAATTTCAAGAAGGTGCTGGCAGAGGCCACGCCGGAAGACATCGTCACTTTCATGAGCTGTGCCGGTTTGCCGGCGCGCGCCGTCAAGACCCTTTGGCTTAGCAATTATCTGGACAAGGAAGCCAAGCTGCAGGGCATGGCCAAGCCGCGGCCGTGCACAGTTGGGTTCGACTGCCTGGTGCAGTGCGGCTTGCGCGATGGCATAGCGAAGGCAGGGCAATTCTGCATCGATACCCAACTTGGCTTTGCCTTGAACGGCGACGTCAAGCGGGGATTATTTTTTCGCGGTGCAGAACCGCTTCCGTTTGGCAGTGCGATCCGCTCGGTGCGCGAATTGGTCAATTATTTGATGTCGGGTGTGAAGCCGGGGCTGCAGTTAAGCGCGGCGTAACCTCACCCGACGGCCTGCTTTTCCTCGATGTCCGGGATGCCGATTCGACGTTGTAGGCAATTAGTCGACACGAATGTCGGCTCTCCTGATTACCTCAGTCCATTTGACCGTCTCTGCCGAGACAAACTTGCCGAAGTCAGATGCGCTGCCTGGCGTCGCCACCGCGCCAAGCTCTGCCAACTTCTTTTCGACGGCAGGGTCGTTCAGACTCTGATCCAACGCAGCGTTCAGTTTGGCCACCACATCGGCAGGGATACCTTTGGGGCCGATCAGTCCCCACCAAACCGTCGCTTCGCTGCCGGCAAGGTGAAGTGAACCGACCGTCGGCACGGATGGAAGGAGCGCGGTAGTTTGCTTGTCCATGACTGCAAGGGCGCGCATCTTTCCAGCCTTGATGTGCGAGATCACTTCAAGGGGATTGATTGACATGAAAGAAATCCTGTCGCCCAGCAAATCGGTGATAGCCGGCGCGCCACCCTTGTAGGGAACATGCAATGCGCCGAATTTTCCTTCGCCTTTGAGCAGTTCGCTTGCCAGGTGGCCGGAACTGCCGTTGCCCGCACTTGCGTAGTTCAGTCTATCGGGGTTCGCCCTGCCGAACGAGATCATCTCCGGCAGCGTCTTGAACGGAGACGACTGAGGCACCACCACGACCAGCGGCGCGTAGCCGATTTTGCCGATCGGTATCAGGTCCTTGGCCGGATTGAAATTCATGTTCTTGTACAGCGCCCCGTTTGCCGCGAGAGAATTCGAAGCCGTGAGCAGGGTGTATCCGTCCGGTTCAGATTTGGCTGCCGCGGCCATCCCGATATTGGTGCCCGCGCCGGGACGGTTATCAACAATTACCGGCTGCTTGAGCCGTTCTGCCATCTTCTGGCCCACCAGCCGCGTCACGATGTCGACGGCGCCGCCTGCAGCGTAGGGAACGATGATGTGGATCGGTTTGTTGGGGAAAGCCTCTTCCGCTTGGGTCGCCGTAACGGCGATCGCGGCGACCATGGTCGCGATGCCCAGGCGGCACCCGAATGAAGCAAGTTTTTGTCCAACATTTGACATGGCGTTCCTATATATAAAAATTCGCGATTTATGTGAAGTGCCAAGAAGCCGGATCAGCATGCCATGCTCCTCGAGGCGGTGTGCGCGCAACGATTCAGCGTTGTGAGCCGGCGAGTTGCTTAGGTAATCGGGCCATCACGTTATGGGCGGTGGCGCAACCAGAATTTTCGAGAGGCTGACTTGCATCCGTCAGTACGCACGATGTTTGGCAGGACCACGCCATATCGATTCATCGAGGGAGTGGTCATTGCTAACGCCCTTTGCTAGTGAGAGCGGCGTCCAGCCGCGGAAAGACGCGCCGCGCGTTGCCTTCATAAATATCGTGACGCTCTTCGGCGCTCAATTGGGTTGATGCTTCGATATAGCGCTTCGTATCGTCATAGTAGTGGCCAGTCTCCGGGTCGATGCCCCGGACCGCGCCGATCATCTCGGAGGCAAACAATATATTACGGACAGGGATTACCTTGGTCAGCAGGTCAATGCCTGGCTGGTGATACACACACGTGTCGAAGAAGATGTTGTTGAGCAGATGGTCCTTCAACAGCGGCTTTTTCAATTCCTGCGCCAATCCGCGGAAGCGGCCCCAGTGATAGGGCACCGCCCCGCCCCCGTGCGGGATCACGAATTTCAGCGTCGGGAAGTCCTTGAACAGGTCGCTGGTCAGGCACTGCATGAAAGCGGTGGTATCGGCATTCAGGTAATGCGCACCCGTGGTATGGAAGCAAACGTTGCAGCTGGTGCTGACATGGATCATCGCCGGAATCTCGTGCTCCACCATCTTCTCGTAAATGGGGTACCAGTAGCGGTCTGATAGCGGGGGCGAAGTCCAGTGTCCGCCAGATGGGTCGGGATTGAGGTTGATGCCGACAAAACCGTACTCCTTCACGCACTTCTCAAGCTCGGGAATGCAGCTCCGCGGGTCCACGTCCGGCGACTGCGGCAGCATCGCCGCCCCAATGAAACGATCCGGGAACAGTTGGGATATTCGGTGACACAACTCGTTGCAGATCGCGGCCCACGTTGCGCTGGTGTTGAAGTCGCCGATATGGTGCGCCATGAAGCTGGCGCGTGGCGAGAAGATGGTCAGGTCCAGACCGCGCTGGTTCATCAACCGCAGCTGGTTGGTCTCGATGGACTCTCGCAGTTCGTCGTCGCTGATCTTGAGCTCCGAAGCTTTCGGGCCGAGCGCGGGTGTGCCGATGTTCGCAATCTGGCGATTGCGCCAATCTTCCAGTGCTTTGGGGGCGGTGGTGTAGTGGCCGTGGCAATCGATGATCAAGGGAGGTCGCATATTCGATTTCTTCAGGGGCGCTCCGGGGGAGCAAACCCAGCGAGCTTCTATTGGAGGGGTGTAGCAATCGGCGGCGTCGCAAGTCTGCAGGTTACCCGACGGGCAGCGGAAGACCACGACATGGGACGGCAATTTCGGGATCACGCGGCGGCTGAACACAGTGCAGGACGCGCACCCGTCGCAGCTTATTTGGTCGCAAGTTTAACAAGAATTTCCGAGATGCAGCGTCACTTTACCTGCTCTGCAGAAGAGTGAAATCGGTCCAGACGGCACTGGATTACAGATAAGAAATTTGTAACGATAAAGAACCGCGCTTTGTAACGACCATCGAACTGCGTCGTTTACAAAAGGAAATTGGTTCCGATGAAAAATCCCCTTCGTGCAAGCAAGACCGTAGTTTCTCTCACCGTAGCCGCAATGTTTCTCACCGCTTGTGGCGGTGGCAGTAGTGACTCCGGTACCGCATCCAGTGTCGGCAGCACGAACAGCAGCGGCCTTCCCAGTGGTCAACTCGCGGCCACCATGAGTCTGGGCCACCAGCTACCCGCGCTGGCAACGAAACCGGTCGGCAACCAGTACCTCGCTGAAGTCGTTACTTCCGCCAGCGGCACCTCGACGGTAGCGGACGCCCCCGCTGGACAGGATGCCGCTACCTACCGGTTGACGTTCAATGAAAGCTTCGACGCACCGCTCGACACGCGCGTGTGGAACACGGGGCGCACTGGCGGCGTGAACGCCACGAATAACTATCAAACGAGCGACGGCGCCTTGCAGATCTGGCCGGAGCGCGGTGCAGACGGCAACCACTTCGACCGTACGATTGATACGGAAGGCCATTTTTCGCAGCAATACGGCTACTTCGAGATCGAAGCCAAACTGCCAAAAGGGAAAGGTGTTTGGCCTGCGTTCTGGCTCATCAATCAGACAGGTGAAAAGCGGCCCGAAATCGACATCCTGGAAGCGTATGCCAGTGGCGAAGCCCCATGGTCCGCGCCAGGCGCTGACGGCATTCAGTCGGCAACAATGTACGCACCGGTGGTCTGGAATGACGCCGACAGTCGGGCAGGCTACGGAAAGATCGCCACGCCGGACCTCGCTGAGGGCTTCCACAAATATGGCGTGAAATGGGAGCCGAATCGCATCACCTTCTTCTTCGACGGCGTCGAGCGCTACGCCGTCGACGCTTCGCTCACAGGGCCGATGCACATCATTCTGGATCTGTGGTTCGGCAGCGCAAGCGGCTCGCCGGACGGGTCAACGCCCACCGGCGCATCGAATTCATTCACCATCAACTACGTGAAAGCCTGGCAGTTCCGTTGATCTGTTCGCCGTCCAAAGACGGAGCCCTTTAATCCGAGCTGGTCGCGCCGTCATTGCCGTCAGGCTGGCGGCGTCCGACCTCATTTGCTGTCATCCACGGTAACTCGGTAGCTGGCAGCTATGCGCAGACATTGAACTGACCATCACCAGTCTTGATTAGTTTTCCGTCGCGACCAGCATTATTCGACCGCGCCCAGCGGTGCAAAAACACCCTTCACCCATGACGCATCCATTGGTGTGGAGTGCCATTTATGCAGAAGATTGGTGTCATCTATCCGTGCTGCCGACCACCGCGCGCACGTGGCTGATAGTGCTCTAGCAGGTAACGTGACAGCCATACGTGAATTTCGCCCGGCATGGCGACGCCATCGGCGGATCTGCCGGCCGGATTCGGCGTGTTCAAGCCGGGCCGGGCCGACCAGTTGTAAAAACCGAAAATCAATAGCGGCACCGCCAGTAGCAAGACGCTGCTGAGGGTGGCAATCGGGCCGTCGCGCAACTTGCGCCACGTGTTGCCGCCGCGTTGCAGAATCACGGTGCCTTCAGTGGCGCCATATTGGCCCAGGTAGTGGCGGTCGATATGCACCTTGCCGGATTCAGGCGAACTCCAGCTGCCGTCCGGCACACCCTTTTCCGTTTGGAAAATCGCTTGCTCTTCGGCATACGCCGGCACGGCATCCTTGTTCGGCACGGCGGCGAAACAAACTGAGGGCAGCAAGGCGGCCAGCATAGCCACCAGCATGAGCATCGAAAAGCGTCACCGGAAAATCGCTGTCATATCGCTCCTCTTCCTTATGGCTCGGCCGCGGCCGCCGGCGCGGCCTGTGCGCGTGCGCTTCGATGGCAAAAAAAGACTCTGCAAAAATCGGCGACCTGCCGGTAGAAATTGTCGCCAGCTGAACGGATGTCGTCCAGACAGCGACCGGCCCTCGGTGCGATATTTCTTCGAAAAAAAGTTTTTGACGCTGCACGGTATGGCGCTGGCTCGGTGTCCCGCCCGTAATCAATAGCCGCATGGTGTCGCACAGGGCTGCCAGGTGATCTTCGGTTTCGCCGACGCCGGCAGCACGACCCAAGCCGAGTTGCGCCAGCTCTGTGCGCAATGCCACCGGCGGCTTTTCCTGGAGGAAGCCGCTCAGATCGAGCGAGGAATAGGGATTGACCTTTGGGAGTGCCGACACTGATGAACAGCGCGTTAAAGTCTTCTTCGATGGCACGGATATCCATGATGCCGGCCGTGAGCACCAGTTTTTCCCGAGCAAGACCAAGTGGATTATCGGTTTGCATCGATGGCAGAGAATCGGCGCTAGCCAGAATGGTCAGCAATTGCGCATCAGGAGGCGCGATCAGCAGGCGCGCGATCAAGGCGTAAAAAGATCGGCGCGCGCCTCGTCTTCCGACGTTAAAGCTGGCGCTTGGGTCAGCCCAGCCTGCGCACCGTCAAGCACAGTATCAAGCGAACCGTCAGCCAATACCTCGGCTGCGTGGTTGACCATGAGGCCACTGCCATCTTCTGCCGATAAGGATCGCATTGCTGCCGTGCCGTTCGCGTCGAATCTTTAAAAAGCCTGAGGTTGAGTTACATGGATTGGTGTGCAATTTTTGATCAACTTTCGACTTGGATCAACTAGCAAACCACGTTCATCGCCGCAGTGCACGCACGTTGCGTCCAGCCAGAGTAGAGCAGTGAAAAAAGGTGGCTCCGGCCGGCGTAGCCCTGCCCTTTGTAGCCAATCGGGAGCAGGGAGGGACGAGGAACAGCCCAGTGATGCCAATCTGAATGAAGCGGGAGAACCGACTCAGCGCTTTCGATGGATGATTTTGGTATGCGCGCAGTCCTACCCCGGCGCGCGTTTTGACACCGGCTCCAGCTTGCCAGCGCCGCGCTCTCCAAGGACCGCTTGCAGCACTACAGCAACCACCACATTAGCTGCCAATGCCAGCAGTCCGGTGTAGATAGAATAGCTCGTTCCGCCGAGCACGACCGCATGGACCGGCTTGATGCCGTCGGCGATTGCCAACCAGCTTCCGCCGACCAGTCCGACGGCCCACCCCGCCAGTAACGCCGGCGCGCGGAACCAGCGCCCGAAGAGCCCAAACACGACCGAGGGAAAAGTCTGGAGTATCCACACGCCGCCGAGCAGTTGCATGTCGATAGAGAACTTTGTCGGCAGGAACAAGATGAAGATCAGCGCGCCGACTTTCACTACCAGCGAAACGATCTTCGCGACCTTTTGCTCGCCCGCCGGCGTGATGTCCGGATTGACATAGGGCTTCCAGAAATTGCGGGTAAACAAATTCGAAGCGCCGATCGACATGACGGCTGCTGGCACCAAGGCGCCAATGGCAATGGCCGCAAACGCGAAGCCGCTGAACCAGCTCGGAAATAGGGCATTGAACAGGGCCGGGACCGCATCGTTGTTGTTCTTGAGGGTGAGCTTGGCGCCATGCGCCATCAAGCCCAGTAGTGCGATGAGGCCAAGCAAAACTGTATAGGCCGGCAGAAACACCGCGTTCTTGCGAATCGTGTCGGCGCTGCGTGCCGCGAAGATACCGGTAAGTGTGTGTGGATACATGAACGCCGCCAGGGCAGACCCGAGGGCGAGTGTGGCGAAGGGCAGCATCTGCTCCGGCTTCAGAGTCAGACCCGTGGCACCACCCTTGGCGGCGAATGCCTCCTGCGCCGAACTGAATACCGCACCGTAGCCGCCCAGCTTTATCGGCACCAGCACCACCGCGACCAGCACGACGATGTAGATCATCAGGTCTTTTACAAACGCAATGAGGGCGGGCGCCCGTAGCCCGGCCGAGTAGGTGTACAGGGCAAGGATCACGAACGCCGCAGCCAGCGGCAATTCGCCGGAAAGCCCAAGGGCCTTGATGACCACTTCCATGCCGACCAGCTGGAGCGCAATGTAGGGCATCGTGGCGAGGACGCCAGTGATAGCAATCGCGAACTCGAGAGGGCGCGAATTGTAGCGCCCATACACCACATCGGCCGCTGTTACATGGCCGGCGCGATGCGCCGCGTGCCACAGTTTCGGCATGATGACAAAGACGATCGGGTAGACCAGGATCGTATAGGGCAACGCGAAAAATCCGTAGGCGCCTGACGCATAGACCAGGGCCGGAACTGCGATCACGGTGTACGCGGTATAGAAATCCCCACCGACAAGGAACCAGGTAATCCAGGTGCCGAAGTTCCGGCCGCCCAAGCCCCACTCGTCGAGGTGGTCGCCCTTGTGACCAGGCCCGCCTCTTTGCCAGCGGGAAGCGGCAAAGCCCATGACCGTTACCAGCACAAAGAAGAACAGGAAGACGGCAAAGGCGGTCCAGTTAATTTGAGAGCCCATCACTCAACTCCCTTCCTCACGCCGTGGCGATACACGATCCAGACCAGCAACGAAGTGATTGGCACCCAGGCCAGCTGGTACCAGTAGAAAAAGGGAAACCCGAAAAGGCTTGGCAGCTCATGGTTGTAGAAAGGAATCCACAACAAGCCGATGAAGGGTAGCAAGAGCAGGATCCACATGTTCGGTCCTTTGGCTGATTCGTGGGTGGCATCAATTGCGTTCGACTGAGGCGACGCGCGAAATTGGCATGCAAATATCGCGCCAAAAACGGCAACGGCTCCAGAACTCCCGGCTCGGATACGGTGCCTCTGCGCTGAATACGAACCACGTCGAAGGGAACCGCATCTCGGGTGCTCTGTCACATCGTTTCGACCAAAAACTGGCTCAAATTTCAGGAAACAAATGAATCGCGTGGCACTGCTCGAGGACTCTTTACCGGCATGGATTTGGTCGTCACTAAACGAACTTTACGGAAGCATGTATTGCTCGCTTCCCTGGATCATGGCGCACGAAGGGACATGCGAACTCAACGCTGCCGTCATTTACCAGAACGATCTGATTTCCTCAGTATTCATTTACCGTTGTACGGCGGGAAAGCTTCGGGTCATCAACGAGTGCGCGATTCTGCGTGGAGAGGACGTCGAATTATTCGTCGCGCACATGTTCTCCACACGGTCCATTTCATCTGTCGTCTTTCATGCAGTAGAAGTTGCCACTGACCGGCCACGATTTCCCGGCTATCGCGCTTTCTGCAGCGAGGATTTTGTTATTCAACTGCCGGGCTCGGCAGAAGAATATGCGAAGCGGCTTGGGGCGGCGACAAGAAAAAACATTCGACGTCACCTGAATCGACTGGAGCGAAATCATCCTTCGTTTTCTCACCGAGTTGTCACGGGCGCCATGGTAGAAGAATGGCAGATACGTGAGATCGTTCGGCTTAATGCAGCAAGAATGCACGAGAAGAACGTTGTCCCGATGTTGGACGAATCCGAGGTCTCGAAGTTGATTCAGCTAGTGCGCGTTTCTGGCGAGGTCGGCATCGTGACGATCGACGGGGCGATACGCGCCGGCTCCATCGTCGTATGTGTTGGCCACGACGTGATATCCCGTGTACTTGCGCACGATCCACTCTATAACGAAGACCGACTCGGAACCCTCTGCTGTTACCTCACAATCTGCGACTTCATTAAGCGTGGAGCGAAGCGCTTTCATCTAATGGCCGGACCGGCCGCATACAAGGGCGCGCTGCTCGGAGAATACAGGCCCTTGTACCACGTGGTGAGGTACCGCAGCTGGCAACACGCCGTGATGGACGCACCGGATGCGGTCCGCAATCTTTACATTGGGAAGCTGCTTGAGACGAACCGTACCGTGCTTGGAAAACTGGAGCACGACACTTCGCTTCCGTGGCGAACAGCGTGCCGCTTGTTGCGGACGTGGCGGACGATGTGGCGCCGCAAAGAGCGGCCGGCACTGGCAGCGCGATTCAGGCTTTAAGTCTGTCAGCCGGAAAGCCTGGAGTGGGGCGCAATCGCTATCGACGACGAGGCGCGTGAGGCGCGAGATGAGGCGCGAGACGCAGCTATTGTTTGCGGTTCGCGTTGGTCGGTAGATGATTGCAACAAATATTCAAGTGATCCGACCCGTTCCACAATCGGTGCAAGGGATCGATGCGGCATATTGGCCCTTGCAGCAATCCACTGCCGCTTCCACTTTTAAGCGGAAGTATCGAATTGCGGAAAGGGCCCTCGAAACTTATCCATCCATCTAAAACACGCGCATCCCAAACGGGCTTGCCGTTCACAGTGACTTCAAATACTGCGCAAGATCCAGAATTTCGGTTTCGGTCAGTCCAAGGGACTGTTTGGTGTTGTAGGTTTGGACCACGGATTCCAGGGTGGCGGCCGTCCCGTTATGGAAATACGGTGCGTGCTGCCACAGTCCGCGCAGCGGCGCGGTGCGGTACTGTCCGGTCGCACTTCGGGACGCGTAGCTCGGCGCGCCATTGGGCTCCGGTTCACTCACCACTTCGGATGGCAAATGCAGCCGGAGGTTTGCGTCGGTCAGCTCTGCTCCGCTATGACAAGTCGCGCATCTGCCTCCGCCGTTGAACACGAGCTTGCCCCGGGCCGCAGCGGCCGCATCGAAACTTCCCGAAGGCGGTGGTGGCGCGACAAGGCTTAGCTGATAGGCCTGCAAGGCCGGCAGTTTGGCAGTGATCTGATCATCCGTGCCGTTGGTTACGCTGACCCCGGTGCGCGGTTCCATGAATGATCCATGTCCACCCATCTGCGTAACGCCAACGTAGCGGTTCCAATACGAAATCTCCTCTCCGTCGCCGGTGGAAGTAATCCGGTGGATGCCGTTGAGGCCGTAGGCCGGAGGAATGACTTGCGGCCCGTTTTTTCCGTCCTGATTGAAGCGCGGATCGTACATACCTTTGCCCCAGGAGTTGTAGACCGCCTTCATGGTCGCGCTCAGGGCCGGCGACAGCGCAATAATTGCCCCCGCATTGAGATCACGATTTGCCCAGCCATCGAGCCGCTTCCCGATACCAGGCGCAAAGGAGTTGTCGACGGTTGAGTGGCACAGCGCGCAAGTAACGCCGACCCGTGTCAGCGTATCCTTGCCATTGACCACCTCCACTTTTCCCTGCAGCCCGACGACGGCGTTAAGCTTGAGCAGAGCCACCGTGGTGTCCGGGCTCTTGAGGTCGATGCTGCCATCCTTGATTCCCTGAACCACTGATGCGGGCAACGCTTCTGAATCGACCTTCAAGCCGACTGACAATGCTGTCGTCGGATCGACCGCCGTGCGGATCACCTCATGCATTCGCAGGGTGTCACTCCATTGCGTTTCGTCGCCGAACGTATCAAAGCGGAAAATTTGCGCGCCCTGGGCAACCAGGACAGGATCCAAGGTACTCTGCGATTGATTCGTACTGCTTGCGGATTGGTCTGTGCCACTGCCGCAGGCGGCCAGCAGCATGCTGGTCATTCCTGTTGTGGCATACAGCGTTGCGGTGCGCCACGCACGACGCTGTAGAGAGCCGCGCCCTGCCGCGATTGCGCTGAACCGGCCGTGGGTGAGTATCGGGTCCGCTTCTCTTGGAATATTCATTATTAATTTCTTTATCGGTGCGTGCAGCAAGCAGGCTGCATCTGTTCCTGGTCAACCATCTCAGCTCGCTCTTTTCTCCACCGCTCAGTAATAGTCTGAGGAGTGCCGGTGGCCGTAGAAAAACCTCGCGCCCAATATCCTCACCATCAATATCATTGACATCGACCATGTCGCACGAGCTCGGCACGAGAGCGGTCATTGCTACGCGTGCGCGATGTCTTCAGGTCTGTGTTTTTTCGTCACTCATGCAACATTAGATGACGCTGCGGCTAGCCCCGTTCCGGCGACAGGACGTTAGGAAGGAAATGCTTTGCAAGTAAGTACGAATCCCATGATTAGGGACGTGCTCAAAGACTGGCAGGCAAGTGGGAGGCGTACCTACCGCTCGCAGCGATCAGAAAAAAATTAGGGGATGAGGGGTGAGCTACTGAGCCGGACGCGCATGCAAGCGGCGGCGGCCTTAGCTGGACGGCGTAGTGGATAGCGTGAGGTGAGGGGGGCGGCGATGATCTGGATGGCCGAATCGGAGCCGAGCGGCAGGAGGGAAAATCGGCAAGCAAACCAAGTGCCTTGGTCCCCCATGCCGTTGCTGACTCAACCGCTCCGTCACTTCAGTGCTTGTCGCCGAACCGCCATATGACGACAGACGGTTAGCCACATCAAATGGCGACACTCACTCCGTATTTCCCGGCAACCGCGATCAGTTTTGGAATGTCGAGGGAACCCACCGGGACCTCTTCGTCAAGACTAGTGAAAAGATGTGCGGCCTGGCCGTTCTGGCTGGTGACCGAGATCATCTCGCCACCGCCGGCGCCAAAGCGAAAGCCATGAATCGTACCTGCGGGCAGGTGGACGAGCGTACCCTGGTTGGCATTGACGGTCTGATCACCATAACTGATCTCTACATTGCCCTTCGTAACGTAAAAGGATTCGTCCCAGTCATGGCTATGCGGCGGTGGTCCGGTTCCCTCGTCGCCTTGCTGCAAGAAAATCTCATAACCTTGCGTCGATGCATTTGACGCGAGCACGGTAATTCTTTCGCCCACCACGTTAAGAGCACGGGCGTACGCGTTCGGGTTGACGACGAATGGTTGCGGCTTCATGGGTTGGCTCTCCTTTGAGCGGGTTGGATGCTGACTTGATGATCTTGATTCGAAGCTGGACCGCGTCATGCATTTAGCATAGAGGGCAACTCGAAGCGATCAAGCCAAATTCAAAGGTCAAAGGCACCTTTTAGCCACTATTCGGCGACTCTACGTTTATTATCAATTCATGCGCCAGGTCAGTGAGGTGTCCTGCGCCCGTTCCCGGTGGAACAGAGCTACAGAACGCCTTGTCGCATAAGCGTTACGGCTCGATTCCGAGCGACCATATCGTCATGCGTGATGTTGCCGTGCCTTGCCCGGCCGTGCCCAGGCATTGCCGGCGCAAAAAAAACGCTCCAGTGCGAGCGATTGCGAATGGAGTCGAGAGCGACCCCGACAGAAAAGTGCCACAATCGAAAGCCCTCGGCAGTCTGTGTAACTGGTCCCACAAACAGGGAGGCAAGCATGCTGGAGATCTCTGAAAGACCCGTCATTGCCACCGCTATCATCGGCCTCGCGCCACGAATTGCCCGCTCTTGCGCGCTGGCACTCGCAGGCATGCTGCTCGCCGTCGGCCTGACGCACGCGCAGTCGCAAGCGTTCCAGGGATTTGCTTTGCCAGGCGGCAGCGGCCCGCATGACGTTGCGCCTGCGCCAGACGGCACGGTCTGGTACACCGCGCAGCGGCAAGGTGCAGCAGGGCGGCTAGACCCGCGCAGCGGCAAGACTGAAACATTTCCGCTTGGCGATGGCTCGGCGCCGCATGGCGTGGTCGTCGGGCCCGATGGTGCGGCCTGGATCACCGATAGCGGACTGAACGCCATCGTGCGCGTCGATCCAAAGACCCGCGTGGTCACGCGCTTCCCGTTGCCGAAGGACCGCAAGAACGCGAACCTGAACACCGCGGTGTTCGACAAGAAGGGACATCTCTGGTTTACCGGGCAGAGCGGCATCTACGGCGACCTCGATCCGCAAA
The DNA here is from genome assembly GCA_028292265.1 of Herminiimonas sp. Lineage (GTDB taxonomy): Bacteria > Pseudomonadota > Gammaproteobacteria > Burkholderiales > Burkholderiaceae_D > JAQGMR01. Next base: position 4,871 of record JAQGMR010000013.1, on the reverse strand, counting down.
GCGGCAAAGTGCGCGTGTTCGATGCACCGCACGGCGTCGGCCCCTATGGCATCTGCGTAACGCCGGATGGCAGCGTGTTTTATGCGTCGCTGGCGGGAAGCCACCTGGCCCGCATCGATCCGGCAAGCGGTGCCGCGCAGGTCATCGGCATACCGACGCCAAACCAGGGCGCGCGCCGCGCATGGGCCGATTCTAAGGGGCGAGTTTGGGTTAGCGAATGGAACGCGGGGAAGGTGGGCGTATACGATCCGTCGACACGTCAATGGCGCGAATGGCGATTGCCTGGAAATGGCCCGCATGCCTACGCCGTATTCGTGGATGACCGGGACATCGTCTGGCTTAGTGAATGGAGCGCCAACGCGCTGGTGCGCTTCGATCCGCGCACCGAGCAGTTCGAGGTGCTCGCATTGCCGCGTCCGAACGCGAATGTACGCCAGATGATGGGCCGCGCGGGGGAAGTCTGGCTGGCGGAATCCGGCACCGATCACTTGCTACGATATCGGTCGGGCGCGACGGACGCGGGCAAATAGCTAGCTAGCGCCTCGATGCACATGTTCACTTTGGCGTACGAGGGGCGACAGGTCCTGTAAGGCTGATGCATTCAGGCCTACGCTTGCCCTCTGGCCTGACTATCGTCATCAAGGTATCACCTCGCCAGTCAATGCAGATTTAAGTACGCATTTGCTGGCTAGGCACGCAGGGATTGGCGGGAGCACCGCGATTGCGGGGCACGGTCCGGTAAACGTTCCTTGCGCCGCTCTGGACTGAGAGGCAAGGGCGCGTTGTCCTGCCGCTGCGTCTTGCGCGGCCGCCGCACTATTGGAAATCAGTGAGTAGGGAAGATAGGATTCGCGTGTCGGGAGATTGCACCCCGGGTCGGGAAAGTCAAAAATCAGGATTGAACATTGGGAGTCGGCGACGCAGGGTACGTTTGCCGCGAGACTGATGGCCTCAGTCTTTTTTTCGGTAGCTAGTGCGCGGAGCTCGACCACATGTGGATCGGGCGAAGTGGCTGTACCGTCCGCCCCACCGCCACCACATCCGGCCAGCCATAAAACTGCCAGAGTTTTCAGCGTCACTATTTTCATTGGACCTTCCAATGATTTAGGTGGTTCGCAAGTTGAATTGCCGACGGATTCTACCGTTCGACTGGATTCGATTTATCAAGCAGTTCATGATCGCCCGGTTGAGGACCGCGGCATCCGACTTACATCAAGATAATGTCGTACTGCTCCTGATGATAGATCGACTCAACCTGCAATGAAATCGGCTTGCCAATAAAGTCGCCCAGCATCGCCAGGTGCTGGGACTCTTCTTCAAGAAACAGATCAATCACCATCTGCGACGCCAGAATCCGAAATTCCTTCGGATTGAACTGCTTCGCTTCACGCAGCAATTCCCTCAGAATCTCATAGCACACCGTGCGTGGCGTCTTGACCTGGCCCTGGCCCTTGCAGGTAGGGCAGGGCTCGCAAAGTATGTGGGCGAGCGATTCACGCGTGCGCTTGCGCGTCATTTCAACCAGACCGAGTGCTGAAAAGCCAGAGACAGAGATCTTGGTCCGGTCGCGCGTCAGCGCCTTGTTCAGTTCAGACAGCACCGCGTTGCGATGCTCCAGGTTTTCCATGTCGATGAAATCCAGAATGATGATGCCACCGAGATTGCGCAACCGGAGTTGGCGCGCCATTGCATGCGCCGCTTCCAGGTTGGTCTTGAAAATGGTGTCGTCAAAATTGCGGCCGGTGACATAGCTTCCCGTATTGACGTCGATCGTGGTCATGGCTTCGGTCTGGTCGATGATCAGGTATCCGCCAGACTTGAGGTCGACACGACGTCCCAGCGCGCGCTGGATTTCTTCTTCCACGCCGTAAAGGTCAAACAGGGGGCGCTCGCCGGTGTAGTGCAGTAGTCGCGACAGCACGGAGGGCGTGTAGATCGACCCGAATTGCTGCAACTTCTGATAGTTCTCGCGCGAGTCGATCTGAATGGTGCCGGTCTCGTCGGTGACGAAGTCGCGCAGCACGCGCTGAGCCAGACTCAAGTCTTCGTAGAGCAGGGCAGGCGCAGGGCGCACCTTGGTTTGCTCAATGATGGTGGACCAGGTCTTGCGCAGATAATCAACGTCCATCCGCAGGTCGGCCTCTGAGGCCTCTTCCGCCATGGTGCGGATGATAAAGCCGCCTTTTTCATCGGGCGGCAGCAGGCCCTGGACGCGTCTGCGCAGCAGCTCGCGGTCCGCTTCCTTTTCGATGCGCTGGGAAATACCGATGTGCGGGTCCTGCGGCAGGTACACCAGCATGCGGCCGGCGATTGAAATTTGCGTAGAGAGTCGGGCGCCCTTGGTGCCGATTGGATCCTTGATGACCTGCACCATGACTGACTGGCCGTCGAACATCAGCTTTTCAATCGGCACAGGACTCGAGTTGGTGCCGTCACGCGACCGTGCTTCCCAAATGTCGGCAACATGCAGGAACGCCGCGCGCTCCAGCCCAATGTCTATGAACGCTGACTGCATGCCCGGCAGCACCCGCGCCACCCGACCAAGATACACATTGCCGGCACGCCCTCGGGAGGTGCTTCGTTCAACGTGCAGTTCCTGTACCGCGCCCTGGAGTATTAATGCGACACGCGTTTCCTGCGGCGTGACATTGATCAGGATGTCTTCAGTCATAGGATTGGAACGCCGGCCCGTTGCAATAGTTGTGCTGTCTCGAACAGGGGCAATCCCATGATGCCGGAATAGCTGCCAGTAATCTGCTGGATAAAGGAAGCCGCAATGCCCTGCACGGCGTAGCCGCCCGCCTTGTCATAGGGTTCCTGCGTGGCGCAGTAGGCGGCTATTGTGGCGTCTGAAAGCGCCGCAAACGTGACCTCTGAGCTCTGGGTGATCTGCCAGACATCGTCCAGGTTTTTTAGGGCGACACTGGTCAAGACCTTGTGCGTGCGGCCCGACAGCATGCGCAGCATGGCGCGTGCTTCTTCGTCAGTCGCGGGTTTGCCTAGAATGCGACTGTCAATGGTGACGGTGGTGTCGGCGGCCAGCACCGCTCGCATCGGTAGCCGGCGCCACACCATGGTCTGGTGCGCGCATTCGGCTTTTTCGCGCGTGACGCGCGCAACATAGTCTTCAGGACGCTCGTTCTCTAAAGCCACCTCGCTGACTTCGGGGCCGCGTCCGATGTTCTCACGCAGTAGCAGCAGTTCGAATTCGATTCCGATTTGGCGCAGCAATTCGCGTCGTCGCGGACTCTTGGAGGCAAGGTAGATTTTGTGATCCGGCGGTTTCATCTCGTGCTCAGGTCCGGTGATAGGGGTGATTCTGTGTAATCGACCAGGCCCGGTACAACTGCTCCGCCAGCAGAACACGCACCATGCCATGCGGTAAGGTCAAGCTCGATATCCTCATCAGCATGTCGGCTCGTTGCTTCAATTCCGGATCGAGCCCGTCCGCCCCGCCTATAAGAAATGTAACATCCCTTCCGCTTTGTCGCCATTGCGCAAGTTGCGCCGACAGCTGGACTGTCGTCAGGTCGCGGCCATGTTCGTCGAGCGCGATCAGGGTCGAACCCTTAGGCACGACGGCTTCAATGCGAAGCCGTTCCTGCGCCATGGCCGTTTCAGCACTGCGTCCGCCGCTTCGATCAATTGGCTTGATCTCACGCAGCAGGATGCGGCACTCGGGCGGCATGCGCTTCGCGTATTCCTGGAAGCCGGTTTCTATCCATGACGGCATCCGGTGGCCGACAGCAGCAATGACGAGCTGCATGCCGCCGGATCAGGCGCCGGTCTTGGCGGCAGTGCGACGGACGATGGTTTTCTTGGCAGGCGCGCTACTGTCCTTCGCTGGCTTGACCTTGATCGTTTTGCCGGCCGGGGCTGCAGTTTTCTTCGTGGCTGTTCCAGCAGATTTCTTCGCAGCGGTTTTGGGTGCGGCGCTTGTACTGCGCTTTGCAGCCGGCCCCTTCGCAGCGGTACCCTTGGCCGCCGTGCGCTTTGCAGCCGTACCGTTAGCAGCTGTACCCTTTGCAGCGGCGCCCCTTGCGGTGCCTGCGCCGGCACCCTTCGCCGCGCGCGACGGCGTCTTGGCCGCAGTCTTGCTGGCGGTCTTGCGGGCTGGTTTTTCCGCCACTTCGGCGGGTTCCGCCTTGCTCGATGCGAGATGGCGGCCTGGTTTCTTGGCTGGTGCCTCGTCCTCGGTGCTGGGGCCGACATTGCGCTTGACGACCCGCTTGGCAGCGCCAAGCTTCACTTCCTTCTCGCCCCAGATTTCCTCAAGCCGGTAGTACGCACGGATGGCTGGCTGCATTATGTGGACGATCATGTCGCCCAGATCGACCAACACCCATTCGCCTGTGTCTTCGCCCTCGATGCCGGTGACATGGCCACCAGCAGCCTTGACCTTGTCACGGACCGATGCGGCGAGCGCCTTGGTCTGGCGGTTGGAGGTGCCGGACGCAATCGCAATGCGGTCGAACAGGCTGGTGAGATGCACTGTGTCGAATACACGGATTTCCTGCGCCTTGACGTCCTCGAGCGCATCGATCACGAGCGCTTGCAGTTTCTTGATGTCCATTAATTCCTGTAGAGACGATGTTGTTGTATATAGTCTAGCACCCGCGCCGGCAGTAGCGACGCCAACGTCGGTTCGCCGCCCGGTACGACGTCATTGCAATGTAGCGCGGCCCGGATCGCCGTAGCGGAGACGTCGTAGGCCAGGTTGGGGGCAATGAAGGTTAGCCCGTTGGGCGTTGCACGCAATTGCTCTGGGGTGGCGGCGCGCCGGAGAAACTCGCGCAGGACCGCCGGCGGTATGTCGCCAGCTTCCAGCGCGAAGCCGGGCCGCGCTGCGACACACAGATTGGCATGCTCGA
>JAQGMR010000017.1 GCA_028292265.1 Herminiimonas sp. | reverse complement strand
CTGTCGACCGCCAGCCAGCAACTGCAACTGGCGGGCAATGTGCGCGGCGCGCTCATAGCGCTGCAGAACGCCGATTCCCGACTTTCGCGTTCGGACAAGCCACAGTTCATCGTCATCCGGCGTGCCGTAGCGCGCGACATGGACCGGCTCAAGGCGCTTCCGACGGTCGACCTGACCGGGCTCGCGCTGCGCCTGGACAGCGTGATTGGACAGATCGACGGCATGCCGCTGCTGTCGGACGAAAAGCCGAGCACGCCGGTAGAACAGCCGCGGCAGACGCGTCGCAATGCGTCCACTACCGGCGGGTCCGGCCCGGCTACGGACAAAGGCACAACTCGCAACGACTGGATCGCGAACCTGGAAAACACCTGGCAAAGCTGGACCAGCGAAATCTGGGGCGAGGTGAGGCAACTCGTCCGGGTGCGGACCGTGAACACGCCAGATGCCCTGCTGCTGTCGCCGGGTCAGGCCTATTACGCACGCGAGAACCTCAAGCTGCGATTGCTCAACGCTCGGCTTGCGCTCCTTTCGCGTAATGAATCGGCATTCCGCAGCGACCTGCTGGCGGCACAGGACACGATTGGCAGGTACTTCGATACCCGGGCCCGGCAGACTCAGGCGGCGCAAGCCTTGTTGAAGCAGGTTCAGGCCAGCAACCTGTCAATTGAAATGCCTGTGCTCTCCGACAGCCTGGACGCGGTTCGCAACTACAAGGCCAAGGTGCAGTAGCGATGCGATTTTTCCTTTGGCTTCTTGCCCTGCTCGCCACCGCCATCGGCCTGGCCGTGCTGGCCCGCTACAACGCCGGCAATGTCGTGCTGTTCTATCCGCCTTACCGGGTAGACCTTTCGCTGAACTTCTTCCTGCTGCTGACGGTGCTGCTATTCGTTTTACTGTACAGCGTGCTCAATGCCCTTCGCGTGGCACAACACATGCCGCGTCGAGTCGCCGAATACCGTCGTGAACGTCGGGAGCGGGAAGGCAACAAGGCGCTGCGCGATGCCCTGAGGGCGCTCTTCGAAGGGCGTTTCGGGCATTCCGAAAAAGCAGCAATGCGGGCCCTTGAAGTACAAGACAACGCGGGGCTGGCCGCACTCATCGGCGCTCGGGCCGCGCACCGCATGAGCCAGTCGGAGCGCCGCGACGCCTGGCTGGCGCGATCCTCCAATGACCCCACCCTCAAGACGGCCCGCCTCATGACCGGCATTGAATTGCTGGTCGATGAGCACCGGCCCGAGGCGGCGCTAGAGGCAGTGCGTGAATTGAACGCGAGCGGTACCCGCCACATCCATGCATTGCGGTTGGCCCTGAAAGCAAACCAGCGTGCCAAGAACTGGACTGAAGTCTTGCGTCTGGTGCGCGCGCTGGACAAGACGAATGCGGTCCATCCAGCGCTGTCGCTGCGCCTGCGCGAACTGGCGTATGAAGACCTGCTGTCTGACCGCAGCAACGACCCCGAGGTGCTGCGCCGTATCTGGAGCGAGATCCCGGCTGCGGACCGGGTGATGCCGGTCGTAGCTTGCACGGCGGCCACGGCATTCAATACGCGCGGCCTGCATGAAGAGGCAACCGCGCTGATAGAAAAAGCGCTTGCCACAGAGTGGGACGATCGCCTGGTGCGGGCCTACCGCGACGGGGCGGCCGCGCAGGGCTCGCCGGCGTTGCTGGCCCAAATAGAACGCTGCGAACAGTGGCTGCTGCGTCATCCCGCCGATGCCGAGTTGGCGCTGACGCTAGGCGCCTTGTGCCTGAAGCAAAAATTGTGGGGCAAGGCGCAACGCAATCTTGAAGTGGCGGTGGCGGACGCCTCGGAAAGCCGCACCGTACGGGAAGCCCACCTTCTGCTCGCGAGCCTGTTCGAAGCGCTCGGACAGGAAGACAAGGCAGCGACCCACTACAGGCAGTGCGCGCTGGCGACGGCATTCTGAACCCTACGTAAGGAAAAGCGCCCCGGCCAGCAGCCGAGTCTTGAGCAGCGCTTTAGCCGATCTGCACCACCGCGCCATCACCCCGTTGGCCACGCAATTCCCATGCTGAACGACCTTCCGAAGCCTCCTGGTCGCGCATGCGCTGTTGCACCGCACAAACCGGCTCAAGCCGCTATAATTTGCGGACTCCAGATTCCATCCTTCACCGAGAACGCAACATGAGCCTCAATAAAGTCCCCGCTGGCCGCGACCTGCCAAACGACTTCAACGTCATCATAGAAATTCCCATGAATGCCGACCCGATCAAGTATGAAGTCGACAAGGAGTCCGGCGCAATTTTCGTCGACCGCTTCATGGGCACGGCCATGCATTACCCCTGCAATTACGGCTACATACCCAACACGATTTCCGATGACGGCGACCCGGTCGACGTGCTCGTCATCACACCTTTTCCGTTGATCCCCGGGGTCGTGGTGCGATGCCGGCCGCTGGGCGTGTTGAAAATGGCGGACGAAGCCGGTGGCGATGCCAAGGTGCTAGCCGTTCCAGTAGACAAGGTATTGCCCATCTACACGCACTGGCAGAAGCCGGAAGACTTGAACGACTTGCGCCTGCAACAGATCCAGCACTTCTTCGAGCACTACAAGGACCTCGAAAAAGGCAAGTGGGTAAAGATCGACGGCTGGTATGGGCCGGACGACGCCAAGCAGGAAATCATGGAAGGCGTCGCAAATTACCAGAAGGGTGAAGGCAAGGCCTAGCCAGTTGCGGCGGGTCTGGCGCAGTCGCGCGGGACCCTCCACCGGCTACCCGCGGCCACGGAATCGAAGGGTGTTGCCGGGTTCCATGCAAGACATGCGTGCGGCTTGCAACGCTTAAATCAATCACGTTAAACAGCGGCACCGCGGCTCTGCGTAGTTCCATGTCGCGCCGGTGCGCCGCCTGTCCTGCATGCCTCAACGCCAGAGAAGACGACAAATCGGGAAGCAACCGTTACATGCGCGCCACCCCAATACTGCCAGCTCTCGTCCTTGCCGCCTCTCTTACGGCGGCGGCAGCAGGCGCGCACGCTGACGACAACACCGAAACCTGGAACGCGCATGTCCAGAGCACGTACGTCTGGCAAAGCAAGCCGAGCTTCAACGCCCCGTATTCCGGCGTCAACAGCCTCTCCCCCGACCGCGAAAAGGCCTACTCTTTTTCTGGAACCGCATTCCTTGGCTGGCGGCCATGGTCCGGCGGCGAACTGTATTTCGATCCCGAAGTCGTCCAGGGCGTACCACTGTCACGCCTCACGGGACTCGGTGGGCTGACCAATGGCGAACAGCAAAAGACGAGCGGTGCCAACCCGACTTTTTATCGTGCCCGCCTGTTCCTGCGCCAGACATGGAACCTCGGGGGCGAGCAGGAGCGCGTTGAGTCGGCGGCCAACACCCTCGCGGGAATGCAGGACCGTCGGCGGGTCGTACTCACCGCCGGCAATATGTCGGTACTGGACGTTTTCGATATCAACGGCCAAACCCATGATCCACGCACCCAGTTCCTCAACTGGGCCTTGACCGCGCATGGCGCATGGGATTTCGCTGCAGATGCACGCGGCTATACATGGGGCGCGGCGCTCGAATACTTTAACGACGACTGGGCCTTCCGTTACGGCCGCTTTCTGCAGCCTGCCGAGTCAAACGGCCTCGCTCTCGACACGAAAATATTTACCCACTTTGGTGAACAAGTCGAGATAGCGCATACGCACAAGCTCGGCGGCTTGCCTGGGACGGTCAAACTGCTCGCCTTCCGCAATCGCGCCAACATGGCGAACTTCAACGACGCCGTTGCCAATGCTTCCACTAATGGCGGCGTCCCCGATCTTGCATCGGTACGGCGGGACCAAAACAAGCATGGCTTCGGCGCCAGCATCGAGCAGGCGGTAAGCCGCGACGCTGGAATCTTCTTGCGTGGTAGCTGGAATGACGGACAAACCGAAACCTATGCCTTTGCGGAAATCGAGCGCTCAATTGCGCTCGGTGGCACGTTGAAAGGCGCAGGCTGGAATCGCCCTAAAGATACGGTTGGCGTGGCCCTGGTCGGCAACGGCCTGTCGGCTGCGCACCAGCGATTTCTTGCAGCCGGCGGCAACGGCCAGTTCATCGGCGATGGCCGCATTAATTACCGTTCGGAGGTGATCGGCGAGGCCTACTACAGTCTGAACTTGCTTGCCAACAGTTGGCTCACCTTCGATGTGCAACGCATTGCGCGGCCTGCGTATAACGCGGATCGCGGGCCGGTGACAGTGGGTTCGGTACGGCTGCACGCGGAGTTTTAAACCGCGATGTGGTTCGTCCTGTCGCCTGCTTGCACCGCCTCGAGGTCGATCCGCGATTGCGCCGCGACTGCTTGGAACTGCCAGGCGATTCTCTAACCTTGACCCTCGGTGCGCGGCGGCGCCGTCGAGCCCCGTACCACAAGCAGTGGCGAGAGCGTAATCCGCACCGGCGTGGTGTCCGGATTGTTCAAATGCGTCAGTAAAAGGCGCGCCGCCTGCCTTCCCATCTCCCGATGTTGTATCCGCAGCGAAGTCAGGGGCGGCGCCAGCATGTCGACCAGTGGCATGTCGTTGTGACCCACCACGGAAAGGTCGCGTGGACATTGCAGGCCGTGTGCCGCCAGAACGTCGTAGCACCCAAGCGCAATAAGGTCATTGGCAGCGACAACGGCTGTCGTTTCCGGACGGCGCTCAAGCAACGCTGCGCAGGCCGTCGCGCCGGCGTCCCGGGAATAGTCGTCGCAGGCCACCACCGGCGTGTCCTTCAAGCCGTGATTGCGCATTGCCAGCATGAAGCCTTCGGCGCGTGCCGCGCCAGTTGTGAGCCGGGTCGGCCCGGCGAGGTGCGCAATGCGCGTATGGCCAAGCCCGACAAGATGATCCACAGCCAGGCGCATCGACAGAAAATCGTCGTTCACCACTTCCGGCACATGCCGGTCGTCTTCCCCACGGTTGACTAGCACCGCCGGCATGCCTTCGGCCAGGCAGCGCTGCACGAGCGAATCCTGCCGCGACGCGGTCGCAATAACCAATCCATCCACCATGCTGCCCAGCATGCGGTCAATCAGCCGGTCCTGGTCTTCGACTGAGCTTCCGCAATGAGCGATCAAGACTGCATAGCCTGCTTCGGTCAAGGCGTCTTCCAGGCCGCGAACGATTGGCGGGAACACCGGGTTGGTGAGGTCAGGCAGCAGCACGCCGATCAGTTGCGAACGGCCGCCGCGCAATGCCGCTGCTGCATTGTTGGGGCGGTACCCCAGCTTGGCGGCGCTCGCAATAACGCGTTCGACCACCACGTTGCCAACAAGGTGTCGGGTTGCTGGATTGAGTGCCCGCGATACGGTAGAGGGGTTTACGCCAGCGTGTTCCGCGACATGGCGGATAGTGGTGCGTCGACGAACAGAAGGCGGTAGTTTTAGTGATTCCATGCAATCGTTTGCATAAATATAAGTCGGTTCATGCCCGTGCGTTTATTGACACTCACGTGGCGTATGGCGCATAGTCTGCACACGTTTGCATGGAAAATCAAATTATGAATTCGACTGGCACGACAGGCGGCAAGGCCAACGCCGGGGTGGAAGCCACCGGTTTCGAGGCCGCCTCGGCAGCGCCGGAACACGGCATCATCGCCGGCCCCGATTCCGTGACGCCGATCGTGCTGCGTGCCATGGCAGGCGGCGAGGCGCGGCTCAATGAATTGATGACGGCGCTGGTGCGGCACCTTCATGCGTTCGTCGAGGAAACCGGGTTGACCGAAGACGAGTATCAGCGTGGACTTGGATTCCTTGCCGCAATAGGCCATGCGACCGGCCCCACCAAGAACGAGGCGGTTTTGCTGGGCGACATCCTTGGCGTATCGACCTTGGTCACATTGCAAAACAATGCCCGCGAAGAAAGCGCCACTGCCTCGGCCGTGTTGGGGCCGTTCTGGCGCAAGAACGCGCCGCGTATGCCGCTGGGCGGCAATATCGCGCGGGGCGACACACCGGGCGTGCCACTGGAAGTGAACGGTCGCGTGACGGATGCGGCCGGCAAGCCCCTTGCCGGTGTTGACGTCGACGTGTGGCAGGCATCGCCGGTCGGCTTCTATGAGAACCAGGACCCCCGCCAGCCACCGATGAATCTGCGCGGCTTGTTTACAACCGATGCCGACGGCCGATTTCACTTCAAGACAGTGCGACCCGCTGGCTATCCGGTGCCGACCGACGGACCGTGCGGCGACCTGTTGCGGGCGCAAAACCGCCATCCGTATCGGCCCGCCCATTTGCACTTCATGCTTTCCGCGCCGGGATACCGGACGCTCGTAACGCAAGTCTTTGCCGACGACGCGGAAGGATTGAACCGCGACGTTGTGTTTGCCGTGCTGCGCTCGCTGGTTGGCCGTTTCGAGGAAACGACTAACGCCAATGGCGAACGCGAAGCGCGGCTCAACTATGACTTCGTGATGGAACCAGGCGAACAAAGCTTTCCGATTCCTCCAATTCCCTAGGCCTTCCATGAATCAACAGACAGACCTGGCCCGCGCACCGCGCGCGCGCCTTGATGGCAAGGTTGCCGTCATTGCCGGTGGCACCGGCGCCATTGGCCGTGCCACGGCAGTCAGACTCGCCGCGCTCGGCGCCAGTGTCGTACTGCTGCACCGCGGGGACCCTGAGATTGCCGAGGAATTCGTCGGAACGCTTCCTGGGCGGCACGGGCAAGTGGTGGCCTCGATTACCGACAGCGCGCAACTTAAGGCTGCAGCGGCGAGCGTCATGGCGCAATTCGGCCGCGTCGACATTCTGGTCAATAGCGCCGGCTTCACGAAGCCGGTCCCGGCCACCGACCTCGACGCACTGACCGACGAACTGATCGACGATATCTTCGCCGCCAACTGGCGCGGCCTGTTTGCAACGATCCGGGCTTTCGTGCCAATGCTCAAGCAATCCGACGATGGACTAATCGTGAATGTCTCGTCGATCGCAGGCTTTACCGGCGTGGGCAGCAACCTTGCCTATGCGGCATCCAAAGCAGGTGTCGACGTGCTGACCCGTTCACTTGCGCGCACACTCGCGCCGGCGGTTCGCATCCTGTCCGTGTCGCCCGGCGTTGTCGACTCTTCTTTCGTGCCGGGGCGCGGCCCTGACTTCAATGAAAAGACGGCGGCCACCATGCCGCTGAAACGCATCGGCGTGCCAGAAGATGTGGCGGCCGCCATCGAAGCCTGCGCCACCACGCTGCGCTTCTCGACTGGCAATACGATCGTGGTGGATGGAGGAAGGTCGCTGTGAACAATCCAAAAACATTTATTACCTGCGCCGTAACCGGCAACCTGACGCGGCCGGACCAGACGCCGCATTTGCCCATCACGCCGCAGCAAATTGCAGACGAATGCCTGGCGGCTGAAGCAGCGGGCGCCGCAGCGGTTCACATCCATGTGCGCGACCCGCAAACAGGCCGGCCTTCAATGGACGTTGAGTTGTATCGCGACGTGGTCGACCGCATTCGTTCCGCTTCCCGCGAGTTGATCGTCAACCTGACGACCGGCCCCGGCGGGCGCTTTGTCCCGAGCGAGGCGGACCCGAAAGTCTATGCGCCTGGCACGACGCTGCTGCCGCCGCTGGAACGCGTGCGGCACATCCAGCAGGTCAAGCCCGACATCTGTTCCCTCGACCTCAACACGATGAACAGCGGCCCGGACGTGGTCATCAACACGCCAAAAAATGTCCGCATCATGGCGCAGGCGATGCGCGCCGCGGGCGTTATGCCGGAACTGGAAATTTTCGATTCCGGCGACCTTAACCTTGCGCTCGATCTGATCCGCGACGGCACTTTGCAAGGTCCCGGGCTGTACACCTTCGTGCTGGGCGTGAAGTACGGCTTTGCCGCCACGCCTGAAACGGTGATGTATGCACGCGGCATGCTGCCGCCTGGGGCAGTGTGGTCTGCCTTCGGTATTGGTCGTGCCGAGTTCCCGATCGTGGCGCAGTCCTGGCTGATGGGCGGGCATCTGCGCGTCGGCATGGAAGACAACATCTATCTGGAGCGCGGCGTACTGGCCAAGAGCAATGCCGAACTGGTGCAGCGCGCAATCGAGATTATTCGCTATCTCGGCGGCGAGATGGCCACGCCGCGCGAAGCCCGCGCCATCATCGGCTTGCCGGAAACGCGTCAGCCGATGGCCGCCGTGCCCGCCACTTCCTTCACCCCATCCTGAAAAGTTTTACGTATGTCCATCGCAATTCGTGCAACTGAAAAATCCGCTGCGGCGGATGCCCTCAACGCCATATTGACCGAGATGCCGCTGCCGCTGCCTGGCAGCGGCGAAGTGCTGATCGAAGTGCGCGCCGCCGGCGTCAATCCGAGCGACGTCAAGGCGATGCTGGGCATTATGCCGCACGCGGTTTTCCCGCGCACTCCCGGACGTGACTTTGCCGGCGTGGTGGTTGAAGGGCCGGCCAGCGTGCTCGGCATGGAAGTGTGGGGCACAGGAGGCGACATCGGCATCCGGCGTGACGGCACGCATGCCAGCCATCTCGTGCTGCCGGTTGAAGCCGTGCGCCCCAAGCCGGGCAAGCTCAGCATGGAAGCGGCCGGCTCAATCGGCGTGCCTTTTGTCACCGCATTTGAAGGATTCCGTCGCAGCGGCATGCCGCAGGCCGGGCAGGCGGTCGTGGTATTCGGCGCCAGTGGCAAGGTAGGGCAGGCCGCGATACAGCTTGCTTCCCAGGCCGGCGCCATGGTGTTTGCGGTCGAGCGCTCAGCCCGGCCCTATGCCGGACATGCCAACGGCAAAATTCACCTGATCGATTCGAGCACAACGAACGTAGCCGACTATGTGCGTGACCACACTGGCGGCAAGGGCGCTTCGCTGGTCTACAACACAGTGGGCAGCCCCTATTTTGCGCAGGCCAATGCCGCAATGGGCATCGGTGCCACGCAGATCCTGATTGCCACGCTGGACCGCGCCATTCCTTTTGACATTCTCGCGTTCTATCGCGGCCAGCACACCTTCGTTGGCATCGACACGCTTGCCATAGATGCCACGCGCTGTGCCACCATTCTCGATGCATTGCGACCCGGCTTTGAAGACGGCACGTTGCAGCCATTCGCGATTCGGGACGACAATGTTTTCAGGCTTGCGGACGCCCTGAAGGCGTACGGAAAAGTCATGACCGGCAGTCGGGAAAGGGTGGTGCTGAAGCCATGAATCTCACTCGTATAGGAAACGCGCCGGCTTATTACCCGCCGAACCACGAGGCCATGCGCTGCCTGCGGTTGCAAGGCAAGGAAGCCGGCCCGAGCGAGGCGCTCTGGATGGGCATGTCGCAGATACTGCCGGGCGGTGGCACCACGCTCGAAGGATCTCCAGTTGAAAAGCATTACGTCGTGCTGGAAGGGGAGCTAACGATCCGTACTGAACTCGACGGCGTGCTGAGCGAAAACGTCCTGGGTCGACTTGATTCCTGCCGCATTGCACCCGGCGAGAAACGCCAGCTTTACAACCATACCAATCTGCCGGCCATGGTCTTGCTCGCCATGCCAATCGCCTGACACCTGCAGTGGTTCGACCATAAAAAATACAGAAGGAGACATTGATGGAATCAATTCGAGAATCAAATCGTAATGTGCAGCGGGCCAGGACCATGTTGCGTTCCGTCGCCATCGTCATGGCAGCAGCAGCGGCCTTTGCCTTGCCGGCCGCATTCGCGCAGCAGGCGCCCATCGTCATCAAGTTCAGCCACGTCGTAGCGCGCGACACACCGAAAGGGAAGGGCGCGGAGCGCTTCAAGGAATTGGCGGAGAAGGCGACCAACGGACGCGTCAAGGTCGAGGTTTATCACAACTCGACGCTCTACAAGGACAAGGAAGAACTGGACGCGCTGCAATTGGGCGCGGTGCAGATGCTTGCGCCGACGTTCTCCAAGTTCGGGCCGCTTGGCATCCGCGAATTCGAGGTGTTTGACTTGCCGTACATGTTCCCCAACAAGGACGTGCTGCATCGCGTGACGCAGGGTCCGGTCGGGCAGGAACTGTTCAAGAAACTGGAGTCGAAGGGCATTACGGGTCTGGCGTTCTGGGACAGCGGCTTCAAGGTCATGACGGCCAATCGTCCGGTCTTGATGCCGGCTGATTTCAAGGGACTGAAGATGCGCATCCAGTCGTCCAAGGTGCTCGATGCACAGATGCGCGCGCTCGGCGCGAATCCGCAAGTGACAGCGATGTCTGAGGTGTACCAGGCGCTCCAGACGGGCGTTGTCGACGGGCAGGAAAACACGCCGTCCAACATCTACACGCAGAAGATGAACGAGGTGCAGAAGTACATGACCGTGTCGGACCACGGATATATCGGCTGGGTAGTAATCGTGAACAAGAAGTTTTGGGACGGCTTGCCGCCTGACATCCGCTCGGCACTCGACGTTTCCATGCGTGACGCCACACGCTACATGAACGCCATCGCGCAGCAGGACAACGACAAGGCAATGGCCGACATCAAGGCGTCTGGCAAGACGGAAATTCACCTGCAGACGCCCGCTGAAAACGCGGCGTGGCGCAAGGCGTTATTGCCGGTGCAAAAGCAGATGGAAGGCCGCATCGGACCCGATATCGTGAAAGCGATCCAGAAGGAAACCGCGGCGATGGGTTACTAAATTCAAGGCGTTCACGGTCGGCGCCGGTAACCCAACTTATCGCAGACCGGTAGTCCGGCTTATTTTTCCGGACCGCCTTGCGGTGCGCCGGGGCGGAAAGGATTGCGTTCGTTGAGTTCATCAATGTATTGATCAATGCCGCCGCTCTCACGCACCAGATAGCGCTCGATTGCATCCGAAAACGAAGGATGCGCGAGCCAGTGCGCTGACCACGTTTTTTGCGGGAGAAAGCCGCGCGCCATCTTGTGTTCCCCCTGCGCGCCGCCCTCGAAACAGCCGATGCCATTGGCGATGCAAAATTCCAGCGGCTGGTAGTAGGCCGTTTCGAAATGCAGGCAGGGAACATGCTCGAGCGCCCCCCAATAGCGGCCATAGAGCGTCTTGTCGGTGTACACCAGCAGGGAGGCCGCGATTCGCTCGCCGTCGCGCTCGGCAAAAACCAGCAGGATATTGCCTGGCATGCCTCGGCCGATTCGCCGGAAAAAATCAAGATTGAGGTAAGGCGTGGAGTAATGCTCCGCATAAGTGTGGTCGTAGCAACGCTTGAAGAAGCGCCAGTCGGCTTCGCTTGCCACCGTGCCAGGCACATGCTGGAACGTCACGCCGGCATCGCGCACCTTGCGCCGCTCGGCGCGGATGTTCTTTCGCTTCTTGTGTTCCAGGGTAGACAGGAATTCTTCGAAATTGCCATAGCCCTGGTTCAGCCAGTGAAACTGCACGCCGGAGCGCAGCATGAAGCCGGCGGCTTCCAGCGCCCTGGCTTCCGCCTCTGGCGGGTAGAGAACATGGGTGGAGGAAGTTCCTGCATTTTCCTGGAGCGTTTGCAATGCACGAACCAGCGCGGCACGCGCCTGCTCATCGCGCGCGAGCAGTCGGGCGCCGGCAACCGGCGTAAAAGGAATCGCCGACAGCAGCTTCGGATAATAGGACAGCCCGTGGCGGCGATAGGCATCGGCCCAGGCCCAGTCGAAGACATATTCGCCGTAGGAATGAGTCTTGAGGTAGAGCGGGAGCGCTGCGTGCAAAGCGCCTTCATGCCAGAGCGTAAGGTATTGCGGCTGCCAGCCGGAATCGGCCGAAGCACTGCCCGACTCGTGCAGGGCATGGAGGAACTCGAAGCTGAGGAATGGATTGGGGTCTGTCTGCTCGGCAACCAGAGCATCCCATTCGGACTTGCCGGCTTCGGACAGGGATGAAATGATGCGCGTGCGATAATTCAGGTTCTGCTTCATTGACGCTTCTTCGAGATTTTCATGGCGTTGCCGAGGGCGCTAACGTGGCAAGTGGTGGCAGGTCGTAACGATCCGTGGCAATTGCAAAGACCGAGCGACTGTCCAAGATATCGCTGGAAACCGGGGACAGGGAGTTCAGCTTCCCTGTGGCGCCCCAGATAAAGTGACGATGTCGTCCTTAGACCACAGTCGTACCCGCTGCTTACTCGCCGGACTATCTGCTGTCGCGTCAGTCATTCTACGCAAAAAGCGGGGAGGCGTTTCTCACTGCCGTTCTGTGCAATCCGCAACGCCGTCATGCAGCGCAGGATGAACCAAAATGAGGGTATTGCGAAGATCGTTGCCGCCGGTTATCGTAGGGAAGACGTAGCTCGTGCGAGACGGCTTATCAAGATTAAGGAACACCAGCGCGGTCAGGCTCCGGCGCGGATTCGAATTGCACGGCGGACCTTCAGCCGCAACCGGCGCGACCCAATCGCGTCGCGTGGATGAGAAGAAAGCCGCGCGGTTCAGACAGCAAACGCAGCATCATCATGGATTACCAAGGAGAACAGGGTGAAACAAATTATCGCCATCATCAAGCCATTCAAACTCGATGAGGTCCGCGAGGCGTTGGCCGAAGTCGGTGTCAGTGGATTAACCGTCACGGAGGTGAAGGGATTCGGGCGCCAGAAGGGCCACACCGAACTCTATCGTGGCGCCGAGTATGTGGTCGACTTCCTGCCGAAAGTAAAGGTAGAGGCGGTGGTCAGTGAAGAAGTGCTGGATAGCGCGGTTGATGCCATCGTTCGGGCGGCGCGCACTGGCAAGATCGGCGACGGAAAGATTTTCGTCCGCAACGTCGAGCAAGTCATTCGCATCCGCACCGGTGAAACCGGCGCCGATGCAGTCTAGGACCCTTCGCGGTTGGCCATCAATCGGATTGAAGCGGCGGTCCTGCGGTCCGACTTGCGGTTGATGTTCAACCTTCCCGCGTTTGCGCCTTTAGCAATACCATCACAGCCCCGCTGCCGCCATCGACGGCGCTTGCCTGGCAGAAGGCGATAACTTCGTCCTTCTGCACCAGCCAGTTTCTTACCTTGCGCTTTAGTACCGGTTCCTTGTTGATGGAGCCAAGCCCCTTGCCGTGAATAATGCGCACACAGCGCAATCCCTTCTTGCACGCACTGCGCAGATAATCGGCGACTGCCTCGCGCGCTTCCTCGGTGCGCAGTCCATGCAGGTCTAATTGGCCCTGCGTCACCCAGTGGCCGCGCCGCAGCTTGCGGAGAGTGTCCTGTCCGATGCCTTCGCGCGCAAAGCTTAGTGCCTCATCGGTATCGAGCAAGGTCTCCACGCTAAACTCGTCCGACAGCGATTCCCGCAATGCCGCTTCTTCGTCAGCGATGAACTGGCGCGCAATGGGCTCCGGTCTGGCTGGCTGCGGCACAATGCGTCGTGCACCCGGGACGGGCGCTACTTCGCCGACGGTACGCCGGAAAAGATCGGCTTCCACTTGCTCCCGGGCCTCGCGCTGCACGCGTTCGGATTCCCGCCGTTCACGCTCCTCGGCTTGCGCCTTGAGTGTCTTGCTCAGCGATTTGAGGCCGCCAAAATCCTTGATGCGCTCGTTCATGATGGTTGCAGACGATGAGTACGGAAGAACTGCCGGCCCTTGCTGCAGGCCGGTCTGGTTCAGTCTTCCAGGCTTTCGAGGTAGCGCTGCGCGTCGAGCGCGGCCATGCAGCCGGTGCCGGCGCTCGTGATTGCCTGGCGATAGATGTGGTCCTGCACGTCGCCCGCCGCAAACACGCCAGGCACGCTGGTTGCGGTGGCCATGCCTTCAAGCCCGGTGCGGGTCTTTATGTAGCCGTCCTTCATGTCAAGCTCGTCTTCAAAGATGCTGGTGTTGGGCTTGTGGCCAATGGCAATGAACACGCCGTGCAGGGTGATCGGCGTCACCTTGCCGTCCAGGGTCGACTTGATCCGGATGCCGGTAACGCCGCTTTCATCGCCTGTTACTTCGTCGAGTTTGTGATTCCATTTCACTTCGATCTTGCCCTCGGCGACCTTGGCCATCAGGCGGTCTACCAGGATTGCCTCGGCGCGAAACTTGTCGCGGCGATGGATCACCGTCACTTTCGTGGCGATATTGGAAAGGTAGAGCGCTTCCTCCACCGCAGTGTTGCCGCCGCCGACCACCGCGACTTCCTGGCCCCGATAGAAGAAGCCGTCGCAGGTGGCGCAGGCCGACACGCCTTTGCCCATGAATTTTTCTTCAGATGGCAAGCCAAGGTACTGGGCCGATGCGCCCGTGGCGATGATCAGGGAATCGCAGGTGTATTCGCCCGAGTCGCCGATCAGCCGGATCGGCTTTTCGGTCAGTTTCGCGGTGTGGATGTGGTCGAAGATGATGTCGGTATCGAAGCGCTCCGCATGCTGCAACAGGCGTTGCATGAGGTCCGGTCCCTGGACGCCCATGGGGTCGCCGGGCCAGTTCTCGACGTCCGTGGTGGTCATCAATTGTCCGCCTTGCTCCACCCCGGTAATCATCACGGGCTTGAGGTTGGCGCGGGCGGCATAAACTGCCGCGCTATAGCCGGCGGGGCCGGAACCGAGGATCAGCACGTGCGCGTGTTTGGGTGTGGGCATGAGGCTCTTTTGAGAAAAAATGAATGGTGAAAGTGACAGTGCAAAAACAGCTTTTTCTGGTGAGGCGGGCAGCATGCACGGCGGAGAGCGATACGGGCTGCGACACTGGCAACAACGGGCACAACGTGCGTAACACCGCACGCAACGCCCGAACGGTCTGTGAAGTCATGCCACAAGATGCTGCCAAAAAGGCAACGCGTTCAGGCCACACAGGCCACGAAGGCATAACCGCAGCAAGCGGCGTGCCGGAAATCCGGCGAACCGCATGCTCCACATATGCTGGCCAGTCGCCGAAATTCAACAACCCAGCAACAACCGGCAACAACTACGCAAGAACTCGGCAAGAACGCGTCAACAATCTTGATTAATGCCATGCTGCATCAAAAACTGGGTAAGATTATAGACGATCAAGCCCGTGCCTTTTATGAGCAGAACAGCCCAAACCTATACCCGAAACACCACGCCCGCTGCGCCCCTGCCGGGCCGGCTCGTGGTTCTCCTGTCCGAAGCCCGCTGGATGGCGCAATTGGCCCTGTCGGTCTACCTCGTTCTCATCCTGCTGACTTACGCCAGGATCGATCCCGGGTGGTCCCACGCCAGCCAGGTCGCCTCCCTCCACAACCTCGGCGGGCGCTTCGGCGCCTGGACGGCCGACCTGATGCTTTTCATATTCGGATTTTCGGCATGGTGGTGGTGCGTCATGCTGTTTGACCTGACGTGGAAAGGCTATCGCGAGCTGTCGGCCCGTTTTCTGGTAGATCGCGAGTCGAAGCCAGAGCCGGCGCACCAGCATGAAAAATGGATTCGGGTCGCCGGCTTCGCGCTGCTCCTCGCCGGCAGCATGGGTATCGAGTTCGTGCGCATGCAAAGCATGAAAGCGCAGCTGCCGCGGGCGCCTGGCGGCGTTCTCGGCGATATCATTGGCAGCGCTGCCCACAGCGCGCTCGGCTTCACCGGCGCCACACTGTTCCTGTTGCTGCTTTTCGGTACAGGCTTCAGTCTTTATTTTCATGTCTCGTGGCTGAGCGTGGCTGAACGCATCGGCGGCGGGCTGGAAACCGGATTGAATGCAATCCGCAATCTGATCGCTGCGCGCCAGGATCGCAAGGTCGGCGAGGTCGCCGCCGTCAAGCGGGAAACGACCGTCGTCCAGGAGCGTGCTCGCATCGTCGAAGCACCGCCAATCCGCATCGAACCGCAGGTGGTTGCCGTGCCGCGCTCGGAGCGCGTCGAGAAGGAAAAGCAGGTCGCATTGTTTGTTGATCTGCCCGATACCAATCTGCCGCCGCTATCGCTGCTCGATGAGGCGCCGCAAGCGCAGGAAACGGTGAGCGTGGAAACCCTGGAGTTCACCAGCCGCCTGATCGAGAAAAAACTGTCCGACTTCGGCGTGGAAGTGAAAGTGGTCGCCGCTTATCCCGGCCCGGTCATTACGCGCTACGAAATCGAACCGGCAGTTGGGGTCAAGGGCAGCCAGATCGTCGGTCTCGCGCGCGACCTGGCGCGTGCGCTGTCGCTGACTTCCATCCGGGTCGTCGAGACGATCCCCGGCAAAAACTTCATGGGCCTTGAACTGCCCAATCCCAAGCGGCAGATTGTGCGCCTGACGGAAATCCTCGGCTCCAAGGTCTACAACGACGGCGTCTCCAGCCTGACCATCGCGCTCGGCAAGGATATTGGCGGCAATCCAGTTGTCGCCGATCTGGCAAAAATGCCGCATCTGCTGGTGGCCGGTACAACCGGTTCGGGCAAGTCGGTCGGTATCAATGCCACCATCCTTTCGCTGCTCTACAAGTCGGACCCGAACCAGGTACGCCTGATATTGATCGATCCGAAGATGCTGGAACTGTCGATCTATGAAGGCATTCCGCATTTACTCGCGCCGGTCGTAACAGACATGCGCCAGGCCGCTCACGCGCTGAACTGGGCCGTGAATGAAATGGAGCGGCGCTACAAGCTGATGTCCAAGCTCGGCGTGCGCAACCTGGCAGGCTACAACGTGAAGATTGCCGACGCGGCCCGCAAGGAAGAAAAGATTCCCAATCCCTTCAGCCTTACGCCGGATGCGCCGGAGCCGCTCGACGCGTTGCCCACGATCGTCGTCATCATCGACGAGTTGGCCGACCTGATGATGGTTGTCGGGAAGAAGATCGAAGAACTGATCGCCCGCATTGCGCAGAAGGCGCGAGCGGCCGGCATTCACCTGATTCTCGCCACGCAGCGTCCATCGGTCGACGTCATCACCGGCCTGATCAAGGCCAATATCCCAACTCGCATCGCGTTCCAGGTCAGCAGCAAGATCGACTCGCGCACCATCCTCGACCAGATGGGAGCGGAAGCCCTGCTTGGCATGGGCGACATGCTCTACATGCCGCCCGGAACCGGCTTGCCGATGCGGGTGCATGGCGCATTCGTGTCAGACGAGGAAGTGCACCGGGTAGTCGACTATCTGAAGTCGCAGGGCGAGCCGAATTACATCGAGGGCATTCTTGAAGGCGGCATAGCGGAAGACGGCGCGGACGGTGGCCTTTCGGTCGAGGGCTCGGTCGCCGGCGGCGGCGAGTCGGATGTCATGTACGACCAGGCAGTGGCGATCGTGCTGAAAAACCGGCGCGCATCGATTTCGCTGGTGCAGCGCCACCTGAGAATTGGTTACAATCGCGCCGCCCGCTTGCTGGAACAGATGGAGACAAGCGGTGTCGTATCTGCAATGCAGTCGAACGGAAACCGCGACATCCTCGTGCCGGCAGGCACCGCTGAATAAGGACATTACTTGAATCGACTTACAGTATTGAAGCATGTGGGCGGCGCCGCGCTGGTAGTGGCTGGGGCTTGCCTGCCCATACTGGCCCAAGCCTCGGCGCTGGACCAGTTCAAGAACTTTGTGGCCAGCACCCAGTCGGCGAAGGGCGAATTCTCCCAGCGCCTGGTGAAGGCGGATAAAAAGGCTGGCAACGCCGCGAATGGCGCTGCAAACAACGCTGGGAACGGTGCCGCCCCCAATGCTGGAAGCAGCGCAACCAGCAGCGGGACTGGCAACAACGCGGGAAGCACTGCCGCCAATAACGCGGCTGACGGCAAAGTGGCGGGCAAGCTGGCTGTCTCCAGCGCTTCAACTGGCACTTTCCAGTTCGCGCGGCCCGGCAAATTTATCTGGACCTACCAGAAGCCGTACGAGCAGGTGCTGCAGGCCGACGGCGACAAGCTCTACATCTACGACAAGGAATTGAACCAGGTGACGACGCGGAAACTTGGCAACGCGCTTGGTTCCTCGCCTGCGGCGATCCTGTTCGGCAGCAACGACCTGGAAAAGAATTTCACGCTAAAGGATGCCGGCAGCAGGGATGGACTGGAATGGCTGCAAGCGGTGCCCAAGGCAAAGGACACGACCTTCGACAGCATCGGCATCGGCATGCGAGACGGCATGCCGGCCGCCATGGAGTTGCGTGACTCCTTCGGCCAGATGTCGCTGTTGTCCTTCGTCCGCTTTGAAAAGAACCCGCCACTGCCGGCCAACGCCTTCAAATTTGTGCTGCCCAAGGGCGCCGACGTTCTAGAGCAGTGATGCCGGGGCATCGCCGTGGCTGACCTGTTCAACACTGCCCCGCGCCAACCGCTGGCCGAAGCCTTGCGGCCAAAATCGCTTTCCGAAGTCATCGGCCAATCCCATCTGCTTGGGGAAGGCAAGCCGCTGCGACTGGCTTTCGAGGCCGGCAAGCCGCATTCCATGATCTTGTGGGGGCCGCCTGGCGTCGGAAAGACCACGCTGGCGCGGCTCATGGCCAATGCCTTCGACAGCGAATTCATTGCCCTCTCGGCCGTCTTCGCGGGCGTCAAGGACATCCGCGCCGCCATGGAGCAGGCGCAGTTGAACCTCGACCAGCATGGCAGATCGACGCTGCTATTTGTCGATGAGATCCATCGCTTCAACAAATCGCAGCAGGATGCGCTGCTGCCATTTGTCGAATCCGGCCTGGTTACCTTCATCGGCGCCACAACCGAAAATCCCAGCTTCGAAGTCAATTCTGCGTTGCTGTCACGGGCCCAGGTCTATGTGCTCAAGTCGCTCGCCGATGAGGAGCTGCGGCAGTTGCTCGACAAGGCGCGCGCCGCTGTCTTCCCGCATCTCGACTTCGACGAGCTCGCCATCAACACCCTGGTCGGCCATGCCGATGGCGATGCGCGTCGCCTTCTGAATCTGCTGGAGCAGACCGACACCGCCGCAGCGTCGTCAGGTGTGACCCATATCGACGCCGCCTTTGTCGACAATGCGCTAACGCTTAACTCGCGTCGCTTCGACAAGGGCGGCGACAATTTCTACGATCAGATTTCGGCCCTGCACAAGTCGGTGCGTGGGTCGCATCCGGACGCGGCGCTGTACTGGTTTTGCCGGATGATCGACGGCGGCGCTGATCCGCGCTATCTTGCCCGCCGCATCGTTCGCATGGCGTGGGAAGACATTGGTCTGGCCGATCCGCGCGCCGCGCAAGTCGTCAATGACGCTGCTGAAACCTATGAACGCCTGGGCTCTCCGGAGGGCGAGCTCGCATTGGGGCAGGCGGTGATTTATCTCGCCATGGCAGCCAAGAGTAATGCCGGTTACAACGCCTTCAATCAGGCCATGGCGTTTGTGCGCAAGGACAAGTCACGCGAGGTGCCGGTGCACTTGCGCAACGCGCCCACACGGCTGATGAAGGAGCTCGGTTATGGCCACGAATATCGCTACGCCCACGACGAGCCCAATGCCTACGCCGCGGGCGAAACCTATCTGCCCGACGATATGCCCGAGCCGGGATGGTACAAGCCCGTGCCGCGCGGCCTGGAAAGCAAGATAGCGGAGAAGCTGGATTACCTCAGGTCGCTTGATCGTCTGGCGCGGGGCGCTGAGAAGAAATAGATCTTCGGCTAATGTGCACAGGACGAAGAACCATGGCCTGAGTGAGCCGATTTTCGTCGAATCGGTACCAGGCTCTGGGAGAAATGCGAGATTTGGGGTACTTTTGAAGCAATGGGATAGTGCTACTTGGGGCGCGATTTGACTACGATTTCTGCTACGGATCTTAAGACCAGGGGCGTGGGTGCGATCCACAACGCTTTGCAGGTGAACGACCAACTTTCGGTGACCGTTCGGGGTGTGGTCAGGTATGTGGTGATGAGCGAAGAGCAATATCGATACTTGCGTAGATGTGAGCTCGAAGCGGCGCTGGCGGAATCTACGGCGGACCTGAACGCTGGCCGGTTTGTGAAGGAGACTGTCGCCCGGCACGTTCGCCGAATCGCCAGTCTCAACAAGACAGCCGGTTAAGGTCGTTCTGGCGTTTACAGAGCTCTGCGCACCGCAAGCTGGTTTTTTTCCCGGCGCATTTTCTCGGGTGCCACGGGGGGAACGCAAGACTACCTCAGCCCGCGTTGCAAGCGCAGTTGGCGGCACGCGGCAAGCCATCGAGTCCGCTGTTATCATCATCGCTTGCCGGGAAACCGTGGTCTGTCCCCCATTGTTTCCAATCGTTTCCCCGGAATTTGGAGGGCCTCATGATAGACAACCGCATTGGACGCCGAAGCTTTACCGCGATCGCTCTGCTTGGATTCGCCGGCCTTGCGAAAGGCGTCATGGCGCAAGGCGCTGCCAAGCCGGGCACGCAGCAAAAGCAGAAGGTGATCTTCCAGGTCAGTGACGCCGATCCGAAAAAATGGAGCCTCGCGCTCAACAATGCCGCCAACGTGCAGGAAGACCTCGGCAAGCAAAACGTGGTTATTGAACTGGTGGCTTATGGACCCGGCATAGGCATGCTGAAAGCTGATGCGGAAATCGCCAACCGCGTGTTGGACGCGATGGCCAGCGGGGTGGAAGTGGTCGCTTGCGAGAACACGATGACGAACATGCACTTGACGCGTGACGACATGATTTCCAAAATCAGTTTCGTCAAGGCGGGAGTGGTCCAGATCATGAAGCGACAGCAGGAAGGCTACGCGTATATTCGCCCGTAGAGCAGATCCCGCGCAGCACGGCAGGTGAACCCGCTAGAACTCGCCCTTCGCCCCACGCTCCAGCATTTCCCGAATGGTATTGCGCACTTGCATGGCCTGCTTCAACAATTCCGGCGGCATCTTTCGGCCGAGCTTGAGAATGACGTCCATGTTGAAGGTGTACAGCCATAGCCCGTCGGCTTTTTCAACCAGGGCAATGCGGCACGGCAGGAAGGCAGCCATGACTGGATTGAAGTCGACCATCTCGCGCGCAACGACTGGGCTGCAATACGAATAGATCTTGAGGAAAGGCTGCTTCTTGCCGGTGCGCCCCTCAAGCTCCTTCGACAGCGCCTGTTCGCCGACCGCCTTGAGATTCTTTTCGATCGCCACGGATGAGAGCGCGCCTTCCACCTGATCCGCGGTGACGCCATCTTTCACTTTCATTTGCCAGGTTAACGCTGCCGTCAAGTCGCCATCGGCCTCGGTCCAACGGTCCCAGATCTGCACCGGAGGCTTGACGTCGGCAGAAGTCTGGGCAGACGACGGCGCGCTTAAAAGGCCTGCGATGGCCACTATCCCCAGCATGGACAAGAATCGCTTCATCCCTTCGCCCAGTCCTATTGATTCACCGGCGATTTTGGATCAAGCAGCAACGCCATCACGTCCTTGAGTTGCGCTTCAGTCAGAATACCCTTGTGGCCGAACCGCGGCATGTTGGAGCAGGCGTTGTAGGCCTTTGCGTCATACACCTTGGCCCAAGTGTATTTAAGGACCTGCTCACTGTTGCCGCGCAATTTTCCGTACTGGTAAAGCGAGGGGCCCATGTTCCCGAACGAGAGTTCTTTTTTGGACAGTTGATGGCAGGCGTAGCAGTTGCCGCCGGCCGGCGCGTCCGGCTTGTCGCTCCATTGGAGACCAACGCCGGTTTGCGCTATCTTTTCTCCTGCGGCGAAATCGCCAATATATTTTCCGTCAGCCGGATACTTGACCATGGCAAGCTCCGCCTTTTCAATCGCGGCGGCTTGCTCTTTCGGCGGTTGCTTGCCTTCGGCCGCGCTGCACAAGGCCTGAACGTCGTCCTGGTTCAGCCGGTCCATGCCAGCCTGCCCGTTCGCCTGGAACGAGGACTTCATTAATGCGATAGCCTCTTTTTCATAGTCGGCGGACGCGAATCCGGTGCTGGCGCATCCGGCAAAGGCGATGGCGATCGCCGCGGCGGACAGGACGCCATAAAGGTGAGGGGTTTTCATGGTTGGGCTCCGGTCTATCGCTTCATGCCAGGAGCATTGAAATCGCCCCCCGCTGCCTGCTTTGCAAGGTACATCGTCAATGCCGTGATCGCGTCTGAACCGTAGACTGGCTCCGGGAATCGCTGCTGACGGAAGCAGTCGTACAAGCGGTGTTGCATTGTCCGCACTTCACCTTGGCTGACCCGATAGGCTGGCCACGCCGCGTAGATTTTCTGTGCCTCGGCAGTCTCAGTTAGATTGGGCAGGTCCTGCAGCCGGATCCGCTTGTTGCTGGCCGAGTGGCAGGTCGCGCAAGAAAAGTCGTAGGGGCCGCCATGAAAGAAAAAGATTTTCTTGCCTACTTCGTAGGATTCGATTTCCTTGGCGTGCGTGACACCTGGCTGAATCTTCATGCCGCGCGATTCGCCCGCAATGTACGCAACCAGCGCCTCCATGTCAGAGCGCTTCTTTTCACCCGCGCCGAACGGCTGCTTCGTGGCCTGAGCCAGGCTAAAGCCCTGCTGCGTCGTCATGCACGTGATCAGGCGCTGTTCCACGTCTTGCACCTTGTTGACGTCCGCGAAGTAGCGCGGCAGGCGGACATAGGCGCCCTTGACCACACCAGGGCCAAGCCCGAGATCGCAGCGTTCGAGGGAAGCCGCTTTGGGGCCGCGTTTCTCTTTCCAGAGCGCCTCGCCGCGCGCTTCCCAAAGGTCTGCCGGGTTGGCATCGGCCAGCATCTCGCGGTACTTCGCGATTTCGTCGCTGGTGCTCTGCGCGTGCGCAGTCGCGCAAAGCAGCGCAAGGGCCAGCAGCCATATTTTTTTCATGATGTCTCCGTCTTGTTTTGGCCGGGAAGGCACAGCTACCTTGCGGCGCGCTACGCTATGGTCGCTTCGTCGGAACGCTTCTCGCCGAGGTTATCGGTCCAGGCGATCTGGACCTTGTCGCCCTTAGCACCGCCCTTGAACTTGAATGCGAGGTACGGGTTCTGTGCGACGGACTGGCTCCACTGACATTCCAAAACGGTCTTGCCGTTACAGGTCGCAACGACGTCCTGAATAAAGTGCGCCGGTACGGTGGCGCCGGCCGCATCCTTGCGCAGGCCGGTTTCCATTGGGTGCGACATGATTACGCGTACTTCGGTTTCGGTGCCGTTATTGCTGGCACGGATTTTCATCGGGTCTGCCATGATCTGAATCCTGTAAGTGTCAGGGAGTGTCGCTGATGGTTGTGCTGCATTGGGCTCAAGGAGCGCCTGCCCGGCGCATTCTCAGCATCTGGTCTAGCCGCCGCAACCGCCGAGCGTTACCTTGGTTTCGCGGCTCGTTTTGTAGAGCTTGCCGTCTGCCTTGACCAGAGCAACAACGTTGGATGTACCACCCATCTTCACGCGGGTCTGCACGCTTGGCAAGGTGCCCGCGGGTATGGTGAAACTCGCTGACAGCGGATTCGGATTGTTCTCGACCAGGATAACGATCTGTTCCGTGTTTGGAATGGTACTGGTCACCGCGATCGGGACGACCGCCCCATTCTCGGCGATGTCCGGGGACACCAACTGGATGTCCTTGCTATCGGCCGCACTGGTCGCGCCGATGGCCTTGAGCGCGCCTTCAAATGTTGTCTGGTCGAAGCCGGGCCGGGCGGCCGCGGCAAATGCCTCGCGCTCTGTAATCAAGCCGAGCGACACAAACAGTCCTAGCGCGCCAAGCGACTGTAAGACCAGGCGTCGTTTGTTATCCATTCTTACTTCTCCAGATTGTTGTCTTGCACATGCAAAAAGCATCACACCGACATTTTGCACTATCAGCGGTCATTTCGCTCGGCATGTAAAAAGCGAAAGGTGTGCCGGCTTCGAGCGTGGGGCAGGGCGACGAAACAGTGGCTTACCCGTGAAGCGGCAATCCAAGATTGCGATTTGCCGCCACCGCCACGTCCAGCAACTTCGGCGGCGGCAGTTTGAGGTCTGCCATGAGCGCGATGAAGTCTTGCTTGTTCCGATGGGCAAGTCTCTGGTTGTGGGCCTTTTCCCAACCGATGGTGCTCACGGAGTTGCCCTTGTAGTCATGCGCGGGCCATACCAGCGTGTCGTCGGGCAGCGTGAAAAGTTTTGTTGTAATGCTGTCGTACAGCGCGTCGGAACTGCCGCTTTGGAAGTCGGTGCGGCCGCAGCCGTCTATAAGCAGCGTGTCGCCAGAGAATACGTTGCCGCGCCACAGGAAGCAGGTGCTGCCGGCGGTGTGCCCTGGCGTGTGGTGGGCCACGATTTTCTCGTTCAAGCCAAACTCCAGGATGTCGCCGTCCATGATTTGCACGTCGGCCGGCAGGATGCCGCAGCCGCTCGGCGCCGCGGTACGAGCCCCGGTTCTCGCGTGCAAAGCGCCCGCGGAAGTAACGTGATCGGCATGGGCATGGGTTTCCAGCACCAGGACCAGGCGCAGGTTGAGACGCTCGATCTGGCGCAGGTCGCGCTCGCAATTACGATCGACCGGGTCGATGATGACTGCGTCAGTGCTGCCGGGTCCGTGCAGGATGTAGGTGAAGGTCGACGATTCGGCGTCGAACAGCTGGATAGGATTAAGATTCATCGACACTTTCCTTCGGTTAGTGCAAGGCCTTGGTGCGACCCGGCGCGAATACGCGCCCACTGCTTAAGGTGTACAACCGCCGGTTAATAAGTTGATCGAGCCGGTGGTACTACGCACGCTTGGCGGGCCGCTGCAAGGCCAGACGTTACCGATACTACGCCGATGTCATGCCGATACAACGACGCTGGCACGCCGGCGCTACGCCGGCACCGTGAAGATGGCGGGTCAATACCAGGCCAACCCCAGGCCAATACGACGCCGATCCCAAGCCGATAGCAGGCCAATACTAGGCCGACGCAGTTTGCGCCCGCCGAGGACGTCGCTCCAGCAACTCAAAAATCGCCATGCCGCCGACCATCGCCGCAACAAAAATCAGCGCCTTGCCATTGCCCATCCCGATCGATGCCAGCGCGGGACCGGGACAGAACCCGCCGAGTCCCCAACCCACGCCGAAGGCGAGGCCACCCACCACAAGGCGGCGATCGATTTGCGTTGCGGTCGGCAATCGCATCGCGTCACCAAGAAGCGCCTTTGGCCGGCCGCCAGCAATGCGGAACGCGAAAAAGCCGACCACGATTGCGCCGCCCATGACGAAGGCAAGCGACGGATCCCACGCGCCGGCCAGATCAAGGAAGCCGAGAACCTTGGAAGGATCGGTCATGCCCGAGAGGACAAGGCCCAAGCCAAACACCAGTCCAGAAAGTAGTGCCATCACGATTTGCATGAGATGCTCCCTAGCCGACCACGTGGCGCACGATAAACACCGTCGCAAAGCCGGCGACCATAAATGAGACAGTTGCAGCGAGCGAACGCATCGAGCCACGCGAAAGGCCGCAGACACCATGCCCTGACGTGCATCCGGAGCCATAGCGTGTGCCGATTCCGACCAGAAGGCCAGCGGCGATAAGGCCAAAGGTGCCTGCTTCGGTGCGAGTCTCAGGAAGCGGCGCGAACACCGCGAAAACGATTGGTGCGCCAACCAGCCCCAGCAGAAACGCGACCCGCCACCAGACGTCGCCTCGCTGCGGTCGCAACAAGCCGCCAAGAATGCCGCTGATGCCGGCGATACGGCCATTCAGCAAGACAAACATGGCGGATGCCAGTCCAATCAGGACACCTCCCGCCAAGGACCGCCATGGGGTGAAGTGGATCCAGTCTATCGTCATCGTTTTGTTCCTTTCTCGTGCCGGAGAGATCATTCCAGGGCCCTGATCGCAGTAGCAGCTTGCGGGCTCCTGGTTTGCCAAACATTTTTACTGTCGCCGACCAATATACCGTTTTATAGAGCGATTTTCCCGTTCCCGTACACACAGATACGGGAATGCCACAGACGTTCGATGCCACCGCCATATTGGCTACGCAGGTACAGCATACCTTCTGCCAGCGCAATCTTTAGCGGTCACCCCTTGCTACAATGGCGCTTTGCCGACCAGCGGTATTGACTCTGAAATTGACCTCAACATGATTGACATCCAACTCCTGCGCAAGGACATCGACGCTGTCGCGGCGCGTCTTGCAACCCGCAAATATCAGCTGGACGTCACCGGCTTCAATGCACTCGAGGCCGAGCGCAAGCAGATCCAGACGCGTACTGAAGAACTGCAGGGCAAGCGCAACACCTTGTCCAAACAGATTGGCATGCTCAAGGGCAAGGGTGAAGATGCCAGCGTCGTGTTGAGCGAAGTCGCTGGACTCGGGGATGAACTGAAGGCTTCGGGGACGCGCCTCGACGAAGTGCAGGCCAAACTGAACCAGTTCATGCTCGCCGTTCCAAACCTGCCCGATGCGTCGGTCCCGACGGGGCAGGATGAGTCCGCCAACGTTGAAGTGCGCCGCGTTGGCACGCCGCGCCAGTTCGATTTCAAGGTCAAAGACCACGTTGATGTCGGCGTTCCACTCGGACTCGACTTTGACGTTGCAGCCAAGATCGCAGGCTCCCGCTTCGCCGTAATGAAAGGCGGCCTGGCCCGCGTGCATCGCGCTCTTGCGCAATACATGCTGGACACGCATACCACGGCGCACGGCTACACCGAGTGCTACACGCCCTACATGGCCAATGCGGAATCTCTGCGGGGCACGGGGCAATTGCCCAAGTTCGAGGCCGACCTGTTTGCGGTGAAAAAGGGCGGGCAGGAAGGCGAGGGCGAAGTGCTTTACCTGATCCCCACTTCCGAAGTAACCCTGACCAACACGGTTCGCGACGAGATACTCGCCGCCGATGCGCTGCCCACCAAGCTCACGGCCCACACGCCATGTTTTCGCTCGGAAGCCGGCAGCTATGGACGCGACACGCGCGGCATGATTCGCCAGCACCAGTTCGACAAGGTGGAGATGGTGCAAATCGTCCATCCCGAAAAGTCATACGAGGCACTTGAAGAAATGGTCGGCCATGCGGAAAACATTCTGAAAGGGCTCGGCCTGCCCTATCGCGTCATGGCGCTCTGCACCGGCGACATGGGGTTTGGCGCGGCCAAGACCTATGACCTGGAGGTATGGCTTCCGGCGCAGGAAACCTATCGCGAAATTTCGTCGGTGTCGAATTGCGAAGCCTTCCAGGCGCGCCGCATGCAAACGCGTTTTCGCAATGCGCAAGGCAAGCCGGAACTGGTTCACACGCTAAACGGTTCCGGCCTTGCGGTCGGACGCACCCTGGTGGCTATTCTGGAGAACTACCAGCAAGCCGATGGCAGTATCGATATTCCGGCCGCGCTGCACCCGTACATGGGCGGACTGACGAAGTTGGCTCCTGGCTGATTTGGCGGGCGGTGGGGCAGGGGACGAGCGGGCGACCGAAGCAGGTAAGGCGTGGCTGGCTGCGCAGCCTTGGCGCCAATCAAGCCACTTACCGAAATGCAAAAGCGGGGTTCCGCCGTGCGAAGGACGCTGCTATAATCCTTCGCTTCCCAGCGCCTGGCGTTGCGAAAGACCGAAGCAGGAAAGGTGGCAGAGTGGTCGAATGCGCTGGACTCGAAATCCAGTGTACGGGTCTCCCGTACCGTCGGTTCGAATCCGACCCTTTCCGCCAATGAATCAAGCAATCAAGCGCCCTCCGGGGCGCTTTTTGTTTGGGGGAATGGTTAGTTGCTTGGGGCGTCCGCTCTTCCCTGAAGGATAAGTCCTTGCGAACCAGGCCAACCTCGTCGAGACAGTTCACCGCCATACATCTGCGTCGCAAGAACGTTCCGTTTATAACTAGATAAGCCTTAGTCGATGCTCGGCGAGTCGCACGGCTTCTTTTCCCACAAATGGCGCGCCGATTCTTCGATAAACCGTGCCGTCAATTCGGGGTTCGTTATCGGCAGCATGTGGCCGCCTTCCACTAGCAGTAATTTGGCACCTGGCACTCGGGCAATAAATTTTTCGCCGTTCGTCTTCCATCCCACGATGCGGTCGCCTCTGCCGAAAAGAACATTGACGGGAACGGTCAATTCGCCGTAACGCGCCTCGATGGCAGGCATGTGCTCCGGGATGGCCTGCAAATCCATTGACGCTGCAATGAAATGGCTCGGACGCAGCCCCAGCAGTCCACCGCCACGCGTCGAGAAGTCGTTCGGTACTGGTTCCGGGCCGAACACTTCTTCTAACACCGCTCGGCGGGCGGCAAGGGAAGCCGGGACTGCGAGCGTCCACGCGACCAACTTGCGCAGCAACGGTGACTCGATCGTCAACGCACGAAACACAGGCGGCACCTTGGCTTTAGATACGTGCGTTAAGGGTGCCACCAATGCGAGACCAGCGACACTCGAAGCATGCTCAATAGCGAGCGTAAGCGCCACGGCGCCACCAAGAGAATGCCCCACCAGCAGCGTCGGCCCGAGGTCAAGTTTCGCAATGAGCGCTGCGATGGCCGCAGCCTGGGTTGAAAGATCCGCAGACGTCCCTTGAGGACGAATTGAGTAGCCTGAACCCGGCCGGTCGATAGCCACGACGCGAAAACGTTGCGCTAGCTTGCCGGCCAAGCCGTAGGTGAACATCTGCAACTGTCCCGCAAGGCCGTGAATCAGCAGAATGGACGGACCTTGCCCCTGCTCATGGACATGGAAGGTGACGTCGCCAATATCGACGAATCGCCCCAGCGGCGGCATGCTTGCCTCCACCCGCTTGACGATGCACCAGCTGAAAATGGCCAAGCCGGCCGCAATCACCACGGGAACAACTACGATCCAAAGCGCTACTACAGCAAGGAGTGTCATTTCATGGTTCCTTTCTTTAAATTCCGTCCCCGAGGCCAGACCTGCAGCTACCGATACCGCACCCAATACCACCCAATCCCGACCAGCTCGTAAATCGCATACCACGATTGACGCAACGCTTCCGCGCTCGGCACCAGCGACATCGCGCTGAGCGTCGCCCCGTTGAAGAACATGGTGGGCGCCGACACGACATCGAAGCCGGCCTGCTGGAAGGCCGTGCGAGCACGCGGCATGTGCATGGCATCGGTCACGAGCAAAATGCGCTTTACCTTTTCAGGCGCAAGCATCGCAGCGCTCATTGACGCGTTCTCCGCCGTGTTTCGCGACCGGCCTTCAACCCATTTGACCGGAACGCCAAAGTCCTCCCGCAGGGCGGTCGCCATGGAATCGGCGAGGGACGGTACGTCGGCTTTCAGCTCGCCGCCGCCCGTTACCAATATCGGAAGCCTGGTGGCGCGCTGCAAATGGGCGGCGTAGCGCAGGCGGGCCAGGGCCACATAGTCCGGGATATCTCGTCCGGCGTACTCTGGCGCGTCGCGCATTCTTCCAGCACCCAGTACGACGATGGCCTGTGCGCCGGTCTTGTCAATCGCCCGTAGCGGCAACGCCAGTCGCTCCAGCGGTGCGACGAAGAGCTGCGCTCCCAAGCTGGTCGACAAGACATACAGCGCCAGAATTGCGCCGCCGGTCATTACCCGTCCTGCTACAGGAAGGCGGCGTCGAACCAGCAGCCCGATGGCCATTAGAAGGAACAGGCTGCCCGGCGGCAGAATCACTGCATGGGCAATGTCGCTTACTGCGATCAGTACTGCGTCGATACTCATTTCGGGGCCGGGCTCCTGATCAAATTTCGCGCAAGTAGACCCTATGCATGTCGCCCGCGTCAAGCGGCGAAGCGCTATCCCTAATAATCACATCACAAAAAGAGTTCGTGTTCGGCGTTCAAGCGCTAGAGCGCCCTGAACGCGTGCACATGCAGTGCGAGCGCGCTATTTCGGCTATTTTTTATTCCTTTCAATGCCTTCTCTGGTGCATGATCGCCGGCAAAGTGATCGTGCGGGACGGGCGTCTCGTATCGGCCGACGAGGCGGACATTATCGACAACGGCAATCCCAGCGCGAAGTTGCTGCGTGACCGGTTCGCATCGGTATAGGGGTGTCTTGAAATTCAACGCTTAAAATTCAACGCGTAAAAGTGCCGAGAACGCCGTCGTCGTAGAACTCCAGCACCACCTTCCCGGCAGAGAAGCTCGCCTTTGAAATCGTGCCGGGTGGCGCGTTTTCATTGTTGAGCATGAAGCTGAACACGTCGCCGTCCCAATGCGACAGCGGAAAACGCATGGGTTGCGGGCCCAGCCGCAATTCCATCGAACCGCTGTTGTCCACAACCTGCAGCGGCCCGTAATAAGCGCTTTGATAGGTGCCGGTGTAAGCCGAGAGTGCCTTGCGCGGAGCTGGGTTTGCCGGCCGGGCCGCATCAACAAGCGAGCCGACCGGCGCCATCAGTGGTGCCAGCGCTTTGCGGTAAAGCACCTCCCAGTCCTGCTGCACGCGCCCCAATTGCACCAGGTCGGCGAACTGCGCGGCAACCGTTTCCGGCACGCCGATCGGGCCAGCGTTGGTGAGGATCACAATCGCAATATCGGCCGATGGTATGGCGGTGAAGTTGGTCGATGCTCCCAGCGCAAATGCACCGGAATGACTGAGCACCACGCGGCCCGCCGCCGAGGTGCCAACGCCGAATCCGTAGCCGTAGAAGCCGGCTCTGGCGTTGCTGTTCGAAGGCGGACTCGATATCGATTGTGGCGACATGACAGGCAGCAGGGCGTCGGACTCGACCACCTGCCTTCCGTCATAGGCGCCGTTGGCCAGTACCAGCGTAAGCCATCGGGCCATGTCGTTGACAGAGGCGCTCACGCCGCCGGCGGCGGATTGCGCATCCGGGTTGCGTTCTGCGCCCGCAACCCAGGTCCCATCGGGCAGCCTTAAGTGCGAAGTAACCCGATTTTGCCGTGACATGAAATCAGCATGGCGAGAGCTTGTCGACAGCATGCCAAGCGGACGGTAGATCGCCTGTTCCGATAGCGTTTCCCAATTGACGCCGGCCGCGCTTGCGACCGCCTCCGCGGCTGCTGTGATGCCAAAATTGGTGTAGTCATAGCTCGAGCGAAAAGGCGACAGGGGAACTTGCTGGAGCCGCTGCAGGACTTCGGTCCGGCCATAGCCGAGGTCCTCAAGCTTGTCTCCAGCATGGTCTGGCAAACCGGACCGGTGCGAGTACAGATCGCCGATCGTGACGTTCTGCGTGACGAAGGGGTCTGCCAGTGCAAACCATGGCAGCCGGCTTCGTACTGGCGTGTTCCACTGGACCATTTTTTTGCTGACCTGCTGCGCGACGACGGTCGCTCCAATTGACTTGGATATTGATGCGAGGGGAAACACCGTGTCGGCGTCAACCCCGGCTGCGAGGCCGGCTTGCCGAACGCCGAAGCCCTTCGCATAAACTGTCTTGCCACCGCGAACCACCGCGATAGCCATGCCGGGAATGGCCGTGTGCGCCATGATGTCGGAGGCCAGGCGGTCCAGACTCGCAACCGCCTCGTCAATCTGACCCGGCGGTATGGGAACTGCCGACACCTCGTTCGGCGGAACGAACGGCGAAGGGACTGTCCCGTCTGCCTGGTTGCTCCCAGGCGGTATGCCGCCGCAAGCCACGGCGAGGCAGCAAAAAATCGAGGCTGGCACAACCATACGAATTGCGCTGCGCATATGCTTTTCTCCAGGGGCGCACCGGCGTCCACGTCAGTATATCGTTCGACAATCGGCGCTGACCGGAGAGTGCAGCGGTCGAACCGCTAATAGTTCGGATTCGGTTGTGCATTATCAGCGGTACTCAACAAGATTCGCTTTCCCTGTTCTGCTTAACTGAGCTAACATGGGTGCTCAAAGGAGCACATCACATGATCGCCCACGCAGAGAAGCGCCCACCGCCTAAAAGGACCCGCACCCCCCATGCAGAATCGTCCACTGCGTCCTCAGGCGCTAAAGTTTCGCTCGTCGATTTTCCAAAGGTGTACCTCACCACGCCGGACCTGCGGGTCAAATGGATCCGCCGAGGCGTACCCGCATCGGAAGTCAAAGACCTGGTACGTGCCATGGACATTCCACAGGACCGCCTGTTCAAATCCCTCAACCTGTCGACAGCGACCATTAACCGCAAGGCGAGCCGAAATGAAGCGCTTTCCACC
Source organism: Herminiimonas sp. (assembly GCA_028292265.1). Taxonomy (GTDB): domain Bacteria; phylum Pseudomonadota; class Gammaproteobacteria; order Burkholderiales; family Burkholderiaceae_D; genus JAQGMR01. The sequence goes on along the minus strand of JAQGMR010000017.1, from coordinate 54,870 downwards.
GGCGACAGTGAACGTGTGGTCGGCATGTCGAACCTGATCGGGCAGGTGCAGGCGATGGTGGAGCAATCGGGCAACGTGGAAGGTTTCAACGCTGCGAAGTGGGTTGCGCAGTGGCTGGAGCAGCCGCTGCCAGCGCTGGGTGGCGAAGCGCCGGGCGCCTGGCTTGACACCATGGAAGGGCAGAAGCTGGTATCGAGTCTGCTGTCCATGATGCAAAGCGGAGCCTACGCTTGACGCGGGTATGGCGCATTGCAACCGATGCGCCAGATTACGGTGCCGGTCACCTTGGCGGCGCTGGCGCCAAGGCGACCGGCGGCCGCTGGAATCGTGCCGGGACCGCGATGGTTTACTGCTCAGAAAACATTGCACTGGCTTGCCTGGAGACCTTCGTCCACCTCAGGGCTGGCGGCCTGCCGCTGAATCGCTATCTGGTTCAAGTCGATATTCCCGATGACGTATGGAACGCGGCAACGCATGCTGTGCCGGCAATCGGTTGGGATGCGATACCGACCGGGCGGCTGAGCCTTGATGCTGGCGATGCCTGGGCGGCGGCATGCCGTACAGCCGTAATGCTGGTTCCGTCGGCAATCGTTCCGGAGGAGCGCAACCTCCTGATTAATCCGCTCCATCCGGACGCCAAATCGATCAGGGCTAAACGGATTCGCAAGTGGACTTACGACGGGAGGCTGGGCGCGCCGTCCCGCTGACAGCTTTCAACGCAAATAGAAGCCAAACTGGTAGCAAGTCGCGGCTAATTGTGTGCAGATCGCGCTCACGCACGTCGCACCGGCATCAAGTCCGCGCCAACCGCCGGTACTGGCTGAAGTGCCGTATCGCCGCGGTCTTGTGGCCGAGCATTTCATGCAGGCGCCCCGCGTTGAAGTAGGCGTCGGCGAATTCGGGATCGAGCCGGATCGCCTCCGCGTAAGCGCGCAGCGCCTTGTCCAGTTGCTTGAGTTCTTCACGCGCGACACCAAGATTGAAGTAGAGCAGGGGAGAGGTTCTGCAATGCGCTACCGCTTCCTCATAGACCACCACTGCTTCCAGGACTTGGCGGCCTTCGAGCAACAGGACGCCAAGATTGATCCAGGCATCGGCAAAGCCCGCTCGTAACGCGATCGCCTTGCGGTAATGCAGAATCGCCTGCAGAGGATCACTTTCTTCCAGCCGCCCGGCGCTGTTGAACCAGTAATCGGCGTCCTTTACAGGCATCGATTTTTTAGCGGGGGTCTCTCGCTGCGCGGCAGCGTCGTCCAGCTTCGATGGCTTGGGGCCCGACGCCCTGGCAGGCTCCGGCAAGCGGGACGGACGCGCCCCTTCGCTTGTGCTGCGTTCCATAAAATCAATGACAAGCTGCCCATCTTCATTGCGCAATCGTCCGTCTTCGCGCACCACCATTTCACGTCCCGCGGCGACGACCCGGGTACCGATCGCCGACGCGACCGGAAGGTTGCGCCGTAACGATCCGAGGAAGCGAACTGCCCGCGCTGCGGGTACGCCCGCTGTAACGAGGTCCTGTGCCATGCGCAGGATCACAACATCATGAAAGGAGAAGCGGTATTCCCGGCGCGGTCCGCGTGACGGCATGACGAACCCGTCCTTCACCAGGCTGGTGATCAAGCGGCGGAGAATGCCGTACCTGCTTTCAAGGTCGGCGACCGTGAAGGTCCGCATTGCAGGGACGAATTGGCGGAGCCTTATTTTTTCGCGCGCGTTTTTTTCGCAGCAGGCTTGGACGCACCGTGCGTTCCCGTTGCCTTTTTCGGCTCAGCAGGTGCCTCGGTTTCCTCGCGCGGTGTGGCTCGCCGGGCAGATTTTTTTGCCTTCGGTTCCGTAGCGGTGGCACCGGCCGCGCTGGTTCCGCCACCCGATTTCTTGGCCAGGCTTGCCTTGAGTGCCGCCATAAGGTCAATCACCTTGCCGCCTTCCGCCTCCGGCTCATCGGAAATCGAGATTTCCTGGCCTGCGACTTTCTGCTCAACCGCCACCTCCATGCGCTTCTTGACTTCGTCTTCGTATTCGCGCGGATCGAAGCTGTCGCGGGCGATCTGGTCGATCAACTGCACGGCGAGAGCAAGCTCGGGCTTCTTGACCTCGGTATCCGGGATATCGAGTTCATTCATAGAGCGCACTTCATCGGCATAAAGCAATTGCTGCAGCACCAGGCCGCCTTCCGGGGAAGGACGCACCTGGACCGTGTACGACTTGCCTCGCCATGCCCAGCGCGCCAGTGCAACGCGACCGGTTTGCTTCATGCCCTCCAGCAGCAGCGAATAGGGCCGGTCCCCGCGCTTGTCTGGCGCAAGGTAGTAGGCCTTGTCGTAATAGATCGGGTCGATTGATCCGGCCGGCACAAATGCCACGATGTCGATCGAGTGCGTGCCTTTTTCTTCCAGTGCCTTCAGCTCTTCGGGCTCGAAAATGACATACTGGTCTTTCGAAAACTGGTAACCCTTGACCATGTCCTCACGCGGCACCACCACGTCTTCCCGGATGCAGACGTATTGTTGACGCATGCGGGAACCGCATTGGCGGTGGATCAGATTGAATGAAACACCGTCCTTCGACTGGGTCGCTGAGAATAGCTTGACCGGAATCGACACCAGACCAAAGGAAAGCGAGAGGTCGGCAAGGGATCGTGCGGGCATGGGGTTCTCCGAGCTTGTGCGAAGGAAATGGGCATAGGCTTGCAGCGTCGATCTTCGCTCCGCGGCAACGCTTGTGTTTTGTCGGGCGTCAAGATGCTGCCGCCCCAGAGCACCGTGGGACCGTGACTGAGACACGAATTCAGACCCGTCATTCAATGGGTGGCAATGGCAGGCAGATCAGGAAACGATGACGACGATCTCCACACCGCAGGACCAGGCCGGCCGCCAGACTCGGGCCGGTGCCGCCGTGATACTGGTGTGTGCCATGCTGGCCGCTTGCGGCAGCGTTCCGCCAGCGTCTGTCCCTCTTGGTGAAACAGCCATGCCGCCGGCCGGAACGCCGCCCGCGGCCGCGGGTGCCATACCCGTCGTTTCCGACCCAGGAGGGCCTGTTCGCCTTTCGGCAGCCAGCGTCTGGCTGCCATCGGCCTCTGGATTTGGGCCGACCAGCAGGTCGCAACAACGCGATGGCCGCCTCGTGCTGACCGACAGCAGTGTTTCATGGCAAAACCGCAGTGCTGATGGCATGTACCGGACGGCGCATCGTGTCGCATTTGTGGACATCCGCTCCGTCGCCCTTGCAGAGTCTGGCGTTGACCGCCTAATCGTGTTGCAGCGACAGGATTTTGGCTATGACACGTTCGGCTTGATGCGGCCTGATGAAAAAGCCATGGACCCGCTGGCCACCGTGCAAGCCTACCGTACGCTTCTCGATCTGCTGCACTTGCCGGCGCCTGCACCGTCGGGCGACAAGGCTTTTTGACATCGCGTGTTTCGCCTGGCGCCACAAAGGAATGAAAGCGAGCATCTTCGCCAAGACCATCCGTCCCGATACCCGATCGACGACGTAGATCGAGGAACATTCGATGTCGCCGATTGAACCGCTGCATCAGCTAATTCGCACAGCCGCATCACCGGCAAAGTCCGTGTCGCCGGCGCGACAGGTATCACGCCCGCCGCTATAACAACCGCTATACTCTGCAAGCCTTGCGCTTCCGCCCGGAGATTCTCATTTGCGCAAGACTTTGGGCCACGCCAGCCTTACAGCACAAGAATGAAATTGTCACACTCTGCTTCATCCCCGCGGCTTGGCCTGCTTCTATTTGCGCTTGTCTGCGTAGCCACCGCGGCGCTCTATGGCCAGTTCCTCTGGAATCCAGTCGTTTTTGACGACCATAATTTTTTTGGCGGGCCGGTTCATCCAGACAACCTCACTCTCGGTTACCTGTTTGGCATACGCGGGCTGGCCTATGGATCCTTTGAGTGGACCCGGCACCTCGTTGGGCTGCAACTGATCTGGTACCGCGCCGGTAACCTGTTGATCCATATCGCAACCTGCCTTGTCCTGTTCCAGTTCCTCCATCGGTTGTTCGAAGTTGTGCTTGAAGGCGAGCAGAACGGCGCTGTTGCGGTCCGCGTACCGCAAGGCGGCGCGCTGTCGCCGCTCTGGCTGGCTTTTTTCGGCTCGCTATTGTTCGCGCTGCACCCGGTATCGGTGTATGCAACTGCCTATCTGATCCAGCGCACCAGCCTGCTGGCCGGACTTTTTACGCTGTGCATGCTGCTGCTCTTCCTTGAAGGTGTCGTACGCCAGCGACGTGAGCTTCTGGTCATCTCGGCGCTGGCCTATGTGCTTGCTGTCTACAGCAAGGAGCACGCCATCATGGCGCCCGCATTGGCAGGCATCCTGCTCATTCTGCTGCGTCGGCGCTGGTGGGAATCGTGGCGTGAATGGAGTGTCCCGTTCGTGCTGTATGCCCTAATCGCCCTCCGCGTGGTTTTGCAGCTGAAGTCGAATGGCATCATGGGCGCGGCCTATGAACCGCGTGGCGGCGACATGCTGGCGGAACTGGCACGGCAGTATCCCGGCTTCGACCCCCACATGGCATACCCGCTGTCGATCATGACGCAGGGTTTTCTGTTCTTCAAATACCTGCTGCTGTGGATCGTGCCGAATCCGGACTGGATGGCGGTCGACATGTTCGAACGTTTCGCGGTCCGATTCATGTCATGGCCAGAAACGGCCGGCTTTGTCGCCTTTATCCTCTACGCAGGCGTTGCGCTGCGCCTGCTTTACAAGCGTGGCCGAGCCGGGTTGCTTGGTTTTGCAATGCTGTGCCCGTGGCTGATGTTTGCGACGGAACTGTCGACCGTGCGCATCCAGGAGACGTTTGTACTGTATCGAAGCTACCTGTGGATGCCATGCCTGTTCGCAGCGTTGCCTTATCTTTTCAGGCGGGTCAAGGCGGTGCATGCGGCGGCCCTTCTCGGCATCGTCGGGCTTGTATTTGCGTCGCTCGCCTGGAATCGGCTCGTGACGTTTTCGAGCGCGCTGAAGCTGTGGGACGATGCGGCCAAGCTGACCGTCGGAAAAGACAAGCGGCCGGGCGTAGAACGGGTCTACCACAACCGCGGGCTCGCCTATACGCGGGACGGTCAACTGGACCGGGCGCTCACGGACTTGAACAAATCACTAACCATCAAGCCCGGCCAGGTGTACGTACTGAACGACCGCGGCGTCACGCTGTCCCTCATGAAGCGCTATCCCGAAGCATTGCGTGATTTCAATGAGGGCCTTGCAATCGGTCCGGGGTTCGTGATGTCGCGTTTCGGACGTGCCGAGACGCTCAATGCGATGGGCGACAACGCAGCGGCGCACGCGGAATATCTCGACCTGTGCATGCATGGCGTTCCAGAGGGCTGCCGCGGCCTTCCACGCGAGGAATTCGATGCCCTGCTGCAGGAAGAACGTGATCGACTCAACCGAAAAAAGTAGGCTCTACCTCTACCATGTCTGAACACAAGCTTCGGCCCGACACACCCTGCGTAGCGGTTTGTTCGACGACCTTCGACGAAATCTGCAGGGGCTGTGGACGGACTGTGCTCGAAGTCGCGCACTGGGTCGCGATGACCGAAGAAGAGAAGGACGCGGTCTGGACACGCATTACTGCGCAGGGCTACCCAAGACGCAATACCTGAGGGATTCTTGCGGGCCGCGGCAGGCTCGCCGGGTGCCGCTCCACGATCAGACCCGCGACTCGGACGGGCCGGTCGGCAGCAGGTCCAGCGGTATCGAAACCTTGAGCGTCGTGCCGCAGCCAGGGTCGCTTTCCAGCTTCAGTTCTCCATCCAGCATGCGGACCCGTTCCTTGATACCTTGCAGTCCAAAGGAGTTGCCGCGCTTCGTGCCGTTCTGCTGCATTCCAATACCGTTGTCGCTGATGTTCATGTAGAGGCGTGTCGCGTCGCGGCTAACTTCAATGCGCACAGCGCTCGCCTTGGCATGGCGCGTTACATTGGTCAGCGATTCCTGAAGAATGCGGAACAGGGCGGTCGCCCGCTTTTCATCGAGACAGCGGTCGAAGTCTTCACTCTGCACCTGTAGCTGGCAGGGTATGTTGCTGCGGCGCTGAAACTCCTTGAGCTGCCATTCGATCGCCGCTTGCAAGCCGAGGTCCAGTACCGGCGGGCGCAGGTCGTTGATGATGGCTCGCACGCTTTTGATGGTCGCGTCGATCTGCTTGAGCGCGTACTCTGCCTTTTCATTCAGCTTCGGATGCATGCTGCCCGTGCGGGCATGCAGCATGGACGCGTCGATCCGCAAAGCAAGCAGGTTTTGTCCAAGCTCGTCGTGGATTTCGCGGGCAATCCGCTTGCGTTCCTCTTCCTTGATGATCTCCTGGTGGGACGCGAGTTGCTGCAACAGCACCTTCGATTCACGCAGTTCGTCGGTTTGGAGTATCAGCTTTCGCTGCATGTACCAAAGGTCGACGAAGACGCGTACCTTGGCGCACAGCACCTCGGGAACGATAGGCGAGAAGATATAGTCGACCGCACCCATCGTGTACCCGAGAAAACGCTCGGAGTCCGAATCGGCCTCCGCCGTAATGAAGATGACAGGCGTGTGGGCCGAGCGCGGTCGGCCGTGGATCAGCGTTGCGGTTTCGAAGCCATCAATGTTGGGCATCTTGACGTCGAGCAGAACGACGGCGAAGTCCTGCTTGAGCAGCAGGCGCAGGGCGTCGCGCCCGGAGTTGGCAGTGGTAACCTGGACGCCAAGGCGCGATACGACGGCGACAATGGCTTTTTGCTTGGCCGGATTGTCGTCGACCACCAGCACAGAGGCTGGCACGCCATCTGGCGCGACCGGCGCCTGGTGCACGCGCGTGTTCGTGAAGACGGGCACTTCCTGATGTTCGATTTTCATGGCGTGTCCCATGGAGTCACCTGTAAAGCCATGCGCGCATCAGCGACAGCAGACGGTCCGTATCGACTGGCTTGCTAACGTAGTCCGAGGCGCCCGCTTCGATGCACTTCTCGCGGTCACCCTTCATCGCCTTGGCGGTCAGGGCAATCATGGGAAGGTTCTCGAACTGCTTCAACTTGCGAATGCGTCGCATGGTTTCGAAGCCATCCATCTCCGGCATCATGATGTCCATGAGGACAATGTCCGTATCTGAAAACTGATGCAACAGTTCAATTGCCGTCCTGCCATTCTCGGCCGACGTTACCTCCATCTTGTTGCGCTCCAGGACGCTGGTTAGCGCGAAGATATTGCGAACGTCGTCGTCGACAACCAGCACCCGCTTTCCTTCCAGGCTGGCCGAGCCTTCGTACAAGTCCTCGATCAACATGCGCTGCTCTTTGGGGAGACTGCTGACCTCGCGATGCAGCAGCAGCGCGGTTTCATCGAGCAGGCGCTCGGGCGACTGCACTTCACGCAGCAGGCCGCGGTTGCCGAAGGAGCGGATGGCGTCCTGCTCGTTCCGGGGCGCGTTGCCAAGTCCGTACAGAATGATGGGCATGCGCCGCGCAGATTCTTGCCCGTCGATCTCCTTGAGCAGACCGGTTGCGGCCATATCAGACAGCATCGGGTCGAGAACCATGCAATCGAACCGGCGCTTTTTCAGCGCAGCCAGCGCTTCCTTTCCACTTGCGACCGGCTTGATCTTCAGGTCCGGACTGGCGAGCATTTCCTCAAGCGCCATACGCTGCGATTCATCGCTGGCGACAAGCAGCAGTTCCCTGGTTCTGCGCTGCGCGAAACTCGCAATACCGGCCAACACACTATTAATCTCAACTTCGGTTACAGGTTTGACCAGGTACTCCAGCGCACCGTAGCGCAGGCCGCGCAGGCGGTCGTCGTCCGCCGACATCACCTGGACTGGAATGTGACGGGTCATGGGGTTGCGCTTCAAGCGCTCCAGCACAGTCCATCCATCTACGTCAGGCAAGTGCATTTCGAGCGTGATGGCGATTGGGGAGAAGCGTTCCACCATTTCCGGAACGTCGTTGCCCCGAGCGCAAATCACACCAAGCATATTGTTCTTGCGGGCCACGCCGAGCAGAATGCCGGCAAAGCGAGCGTCGTTTTCGACGATCAGTACGACCCGGTCTCCGGCATGGACACTGTCGCGGTCATCCAGCGCCTGGATCGGCTGGGGCGTGAGGTCGCGCTGGAAATGGCGACGTTCAACGTCATCGCTTGACGGAAGCGGAAGTGGATGCGCAGCCTCTACCGTGCGCAACGGTACGAATAGCGCGAAGGTGCTTCCGCGGTTAAGTTCCGACAATACTAGCCGCAGTTCTCCGCCTAGCAGGCGGGCCAGTTCGCGACTGATCGACAGCCCAAGTCCGGTCCCGCCGTACTTGCGCGATGTGCCCGTATCTGCTTGCTGGAACGCTTCAAAAATCAGCTTTTGCTTGTCGGCCGAAACGCCAATGCCGGTATCGCTGACCACGAAGGAAATGACGGTATCGGCATTGTTCAGGCCGGTGTGGTCCACGCTCCAACCGGCCAGGGCAGGCTGAATGCAAAGCCGCACTTCACCATGCTCGGTAAATTTGAACGCGTTCGAAAGTAGATTCTTCACCACCTGCAGCAGGCGTTTTTCGTCAGTCCACGTTGAGCCCGGCAGGCCCGCGCCAAGTTCGACCGCGAACCCGAGCCCGTGGCTATCCGCCATTGGACGGAACGTGCGTTCGATTTGATCGTGCAGACCATTAAAGCCGACTTCGGTGAAGTCCAGCGTGACGGTGCCAGACTCGATTTTGGAAAGGTCGAGGATTTCATTGATCAGGCCAAGCAGGTCGCGTCCGGAACCAAGTATGGTTCGGGCGTAATCAACCTGGCGTGCTGTCAGGTTCTTGTCGCCGTTTTCTGATAATTGCTGCGCCAGGATCAGCAAACTGTTCAATGGCGTACGCAACTCATGCGACATGCTGGACAGGAATTCCGACTTGTATTTGGACGTCAGCGTCAGTTGTTCCGCCTTTTCTTCCAGCGACAGCTTGGTGATTTCAACCTCGCGGTTCTTGCGCTCAACCTCGGCCTTCTGCTCTTCCAGCAGGCCGGCCTTGTCTTCCAGTTCCTCGTTGGTCTGGCGCAGCTCTTCCTGCTGCGCCTGCAGCTCTTGCGCGAGCGACTGTGACTGCTTCAGCAGCTCCTCGGTCCGCATGTTGGCTTCGATCGTGTTCAACACAATACCAATCGATTCGCCGAGCTGGTCGAGGAAGGTTTGGTGGATGGCGCTGTACATGGTGAACGACGCCATCTCCACCACCGCCTTGACCTTGTTCTCGAACAGGATCGGCAGCACGATCAGGTTGAGCGGCACGGCGGCGCCGAGGCCCGACGTAATCGATACATAACCGGAAGGGACGTTCGACAGCAGAATGCGCTTCTTCTCAAAGGCGCACTGGCCGATCAGTCCTTCGCGCAGGCGCCATTCCTTGGCGACGTTGGCGCCATGCGCATAGGCCGACAGCAAACGCAGATGCGGGTTGTGCATCTGGCTTTCATCCATCATGTAGAACACGCCGTGCTGCGCGTTGATCAGGGGCGCCAGTTCGGACAGCACCATCTGCGACACGGCCGCCAGATCACGCTGTCCCTGCAACAGGCGCGTAAATTTGGCGAGGTTGGTCTTGAGCCAATCCTGGTCCGCATTCTGGCGCGTGGTTTCGCGCAGGTTGCGGATCATCTCGTTCACGTTGTCTTTCAGTTCGGCGACTTCGCCCTTTGCATCGACTTGCACGTTACGAGTCAGGTCGCCCTTGGTCACGGCGGTTGCCACGTCGGCGATCGCGCGCACCTGGTTGGTCAGGTTGGCGGCGAGGCCATTAACGTTGTCGGTCAGGTCTTTCCAGGTGCCGGCGGCGCCCGGCACATTGGCCTGTCCACCGAGCTTGCCTTCGACGCCCACCTCGCGGGCCACTGACGTTACCTGGTCCGAGAACAGGGCCAGCGTGTCGGTCATGTTATTGATCGTGTCGGCCAGTTCGGCGATTTCGCCTTTGGCTTCCACCGTCAACTTCTTCTTCATGTCGCCATTTGCAACGGCGGTCACCACCTTGGCTATACCGCGGACCTGGTTGGTCAGGTTGGCCGCCATGAAGTTCACGTTGTCGGTCAGGTCTTTCCAGGTTCCGGACACGCCACGCACTTCGGCCTGTCCGCCCAGCTTCCCTTCGGTGCCAACTTCGCGCGCCACCCGCGTTACCTCGGCGGCGAAGGAATTCAACTGGTCCACCATAATGTTCACGGTGCTCTTGAGTTCCAGGATTTCTCCCTTCACGTCCACCGTCACCTTCTTGCCAAGATCGCCGTTTGCCACGGCGGTCGTCACCTGCGCGATGTTACGCACCTGGTCGGTCAGGTTCGACGCCATCATGTTGACCGAGTCGGTCAAGTCCTTCCACGTTCCCGCCACGCCTGTCACATAGGCCTGGCCGCCGAGCTTGCCTTCCGTACCGACCTCACGCGCCACCCGTGTTACTTCGGAAGCGAAGGAACGCAATTGGTCCACCATCGTGTTGATGGTTTCCTTCAACTGCAAGAATTCACCGCGCACGTCCACCGTGATCTTGCGCGAGAGGTCGCCGTTGGCCACGGCAATCGTCACCTCGGCCACGTTCCGGACCTGGGCGGTGAGGTTGGACGCCATGCCGTTGACCGAGTCGGTCAAGTCTTTCCATGTGCCGGAAACGCCAGCCACTTCGGCCTGGCCGCCCAGCTTTCCTTCAGTACCCACCTCACGCGCTACGCGCGTTACCTCAGCGCCGAAGGTGGAGAGCTGATCCACCATGATGTTGATGGTGTTTTTCAGCTCCATGATCTCGCCGCGCGCATCGACCGTAATTTTCTTGGTCAGGTCGCCGTTCGCAACCGCCGTCGTCACTTGCGCGATGTTTCGCACCTGCGACGTGAGGTTGGAGGCCATCATGTTGACCGAGTCGGTCAAGTCCTTCCAGGTTCCAGCCACGCCGGGCACCTGGCCCTGGCCACCCAGCTTGCCTTCCGTTCCTACCTCGCGTGCCACACGCGTGACTTCGTCGGCAAAGGTCGAGAGCTGGTCCACCATCGTGTTGATGGTGTTCTTCAACTCCATGATCTCGCCCTTGGCTTCGACCGTAATCTTGCGGCCGAGATCGCCCTTCGCCACCGCGGTCGTCACGTCGGCAATGTTACGCACCTGGTTCGTAAGGTTGGCCGCCATGCTGTTGACCGAGTCGGTCAAATCTTTCCACGTGCCGCCCACGCCAGTGACTTTCGCTTGGCCGCCCAGCTTGCCGTCGGTACCCACCTCACGCGCCACCCGGGTGACCTCGTCGGCGAAGGTGGAGAGCTGGTCCACCATGGTGTTGATAGTTTCCTTCAGCTGTAAAATCTCGCCCTTGGCTTCGGCGGTAATCTTGCGGGAGAGGTCGCCGTTCGCCACGGCGGTCGTCACGTCCGCAATGTTGCGGACCTGGCTGGTTAGGTTGGCCGCCATGCCATTCACGGAGTCGGTCAAGTCTTTCCACGTGCCGGACACGCCGGATACTTCGGCCTGGCCACCAAGCTTGCCGTCGGTACCCACCTCGCGTGCCACCCGCGTCACTTCGGCGGCGAAGGAGGAGAGCTGGTCCACCATAATGTTCACGGTGCTCTTGAGTTCGAGAATCTCGCCCTTGGCTTCCACGGTAATCTTCTTGCCAAGATCGCCCCGCGCCACGGCGGTCGTCACCTGTGCAATGTTTCGCACCTGGTTGGTCAGGTTGGACGCCATGCCGTTGACGGATTCCGTCAAGTCGCGCCACGTGCCCGACACTTCCTTCACCTCGGCTTGCCCGCCGAGCTTTCCTTCGGTACCCACTTCACGCGCCACGCGGGTGACCTCGGCGGCGAAGGTAGAGAGCTGGTCCACCATGGTGTTGATGGTGTCCTTGAGCTCAAGAATTTCGCCTTTGGCTTCTGCTGTAATTTTTCGTCCGAGGTCGCCGTTTGCCACGGCGGTTGTGACGTCGGCGATGTTACGCACCTGCGTCGTGAGGTTGGCTGCCATGCCATTGACCGACTCGGTCAAGTCCTTCCACGTGCCAGATACGCCTTTCACTTCCGCCTGGCCACCCAGTTTTCCTTCGGTACCAACTTCGCGCGCGACGCGTGTTACCTCGGCGGCGAAGGACGAAAGCTGGTCCACCATGATGTTGATGGTGCTCTTGAGTTCGAAAATCTCGCCCTTCGCATCGACCGTAATTTTCTTGCCGAGGTCGCCATTCGCAACAGCGGTCGTCACCTGCGCGATGTTTCGCACCTGGTTGGTCAAGTTGGCCGCCATGCCGTTCACCGATTCCGTCAGGTCACGCCAGGTGCCGGACACGCCGCGCACCTCGGCCTGTCCGCCCAACTTTCCTTCGGTACCAACCTCGCGCGCCACACGGGTTACCTCGGCGCCGAAAGTGGAGAGCTGGTCCACCATGGTGTTGACGGTTTCTTTCAGCTGCAGGATCTCGCCCTTGGCTTCCGCCGTGATCTTGCGCGACAGGTCGCCGTTTGCCACCGCGGTCGTCACATCAGCGATGTTTCGGACCTGCGTGGTGAGGTTGGCCGCCATGCCGTTGACCGACTCGGTCAGGTCGCGCCAGGTGCCGGACACGCCCGCCACTTCTGCCTGGCCGCCGAGCTTGCCGTCGGTACCGACTTCGCGCGCCACGCGCGTCACTTCGGCGGCGAAGGAAGAGAGCTGGTCCACCATCGTGTTGATGGTGTTTTTCAATTCAAGGATCTCGCCCTTGGCCTCAACCGTAATGGTCTTGCCAAGGTCGCCCTTTGCCACCGCCGTCGTCACATAGGCGATGTTGCGCATCTGCGTGGTGAGGTTCGCCGCCATCCCGTTCACGGAATCGGTCAGGTCTTTCCACGTACCGGACACGCCCTTGACTTCGGCCTGGCCACCCAAAATGCCTTCGGTGCCGACCTCGCGCGCCACGCGCGTGACCTCCGAGGCGAAGGAGCCGAGTCGCGCCACCATGGTGTTGACGATCTCGGCCGATTTAAGAAACTGTCCCTTCAACTTCAGACCGTCGATTTCCATTGGCACCTGAGGGCTCAGATCGCCATCTGCTACCGCGGAAATAACGCTGATCATTTCATTCATGGGGCTGACCAGGTCATTGGCCAGCGCATTGCTGGAATCGACCAGCTTTTCCCATGACCCACGCATCATCGGCAGTTCGATCCGCTCGCCGACCTTGCCCTGCTTGCCGACTAGCCGCGCGACACGCTCGAATTCGGTGATGGTGCTGCTCGACATATCGATGATTTCATTGAGCGTATCGGCGATCTTGCCGGACAGGCCGGTCCAGTCAGCCGGCATCCGCTTCGAAAAATCGCCGTTGCGGTAGGCCTGCAAGGCGACAAGCAGGGCCTGCATGTCCATCTGGTTAGCGCTACCCGGGTTGTTGGCCGAAGCGGACGGTGGCGCAAGAAGCTGTTCCATCGAAAAATGTCTCCCGACAATAAATTGGTTCAATCCGCGGCAAGCTGCCGTCATGGCCCCGGTGCGTGGGCCTTAAGGCGGCTTCGCTTCAACGGCAGGCGCTGTATGCATCCCGCTGGTTTTACTTGCTTAAACGGCATGCGGCAGTGCGGACAATAGTCGCTCGAGGATATAGGAATCGTTGAGGCTCGTAAATGTTGGCACTTGGCAAACAGGGTCCTTCCAAGGGGAAAATCCGGACGAGCATTTTCCTATGCTGCCAAGCGGAAAGACAGGAACAGTTCAAATGAACGTGCCTGATGTTTGACGAATATCAAATCAAAGCACCTGATCGTGGCGGGCGATTCATGGGGAACCGAGACAGCGACAGTTCCTCCCGCCTGTCAGGTGGAGGTCTCTCCACCTTCTGGCGGTGCAGCAATTTCCGTCATCGAGAATTTACTGTCCATGCTTAACAGGCGATACTCTGCCTATACCTGCGTGCCCTACCGCGGATCACTGAGACGAATGAATGCTTGCTGCAGTTGACCTTGGCTCCAACAGTTTTCGCCTGCACATTGCCGAACTGGCGGGCGGAAAAATCCGCATTGTGAAGTCGGCACGGGACCCGATCAGGCTAGGCGCCGGCCTGGATGAAAAAGGCAACCTCACGCCGCAGGCCATGCGCAGCGCGATAGACTGCCTCGCCCGGTTCTCTACAATCCTTGCTGAATTTCCGGTAACCAGCGTCCGGGTGGTTGCGACAAACACGCTTCGCATTGCACACAACCGGGCCATGTTCCTGCCGCAGGCGGAGCAGGCGATCGGTTATCCGATTGAAATCATCTCCGGCGAGGAGGAAGGGCGCCTGATCTATCTCGGCGTGTCAGACGCGCTGCCCGCTTCCCAGGAGCGCAGGCTGGTCATCGATATTGGCGGTGGATCAACCGAACTGATCCTGGGGGTTGGGTCCGAGATTGAGAAGGTCGAATCCTTCACAATTGGCACGGTTAGCCAAAGCATCGGCTTCTTCCCGCAGGGACGAATCGATGCATCGACCTTTAACGCCGCAGTCCTCTCGGCGTGCAGCCGCTTCGAGGACGTTGCCGCTGACTATTCGGCGAGCAAGTGGAGCCAGGCGTATGGATCATCGGGCACCGTCCGGGCCATTGCGGACGCCATCGCAAAAAATGGCATCGGCGACGGTACAGTCTCCCGACATAGCGTCGACGCCTTGCGCGACCGCCTGATCGGCTTCGGAAATGCATCGAAAGTAGAACTGGCGGGCATGAAACCGGACCGGGCCGGCGTCATCATGGGCGGCCTTGCGGTCCTGATCGGCTTGATGCAACAGCTTGGCATACAGTCGATAACCCCCATAGAGGCCGGCTTGCGCATGGGCGTGTTAACCGACCTGACGCTGCGCTCAACCCGCCGGGATCGCCGCGAGATTGCAGTACGGGAATTCCTTCAGCGGTTTCACGTTGACGAAACCAGGGCAAATCGGGTCGGGGACATGGCACGAACACTGTTTCTGCAATTGAAGCCGAGCTCCGACAATCTATTGCGCCATTTGTACTGGAGCGCGCTGCTACATGAGGTCGGGATGTCGGTGTCGCATAGTGGCTATCACAAGCACGGCGCCTACCTTGTTGAGAATGCGGATCTCTCGGGCTTCACGACGCGTGAACAGCGGATGATGGGCACGCTGGTACTCGGGCAAAAGGGCAACCTGCGCAAGGTAAGCGACGCGCTGGCCAACGCCGACCTGAACCGGGCCATCCTGGCCATGCGTCTGGCGGTCCTGTTCATGCATTCACGCCTCGATGCCAAACTTGAAGGCGTGCGCGTAAAAATGAAGACCAGGATCGACGTTGAAATCCAGCGGGAATGGGTCGTGGACCATCCCACCCTGTCCTATTGGCTGGAGAAGGAACGGGAACACTGGCGGGAAATCGGCGTCGAGTTTTCGTCCCGGCTGAGCGGCGAATCGTAATGCAGACGGTGGCCATCCACGCAGTCGCAACCGGTATGTTCGAGATCAAACCCGCAGCCAAGGGCACAATGCGTGGCCAGCTTGCGGATAGGCACTAAACGAATTACATTGGTCGCACCAATAATGCTAAGGATGAATGTGGTTCAGGCAAAAGGTGTCAAACGAACGGCCGCGAAACCTGCGAAGCCAGCTACCAGGTCAGCCACGAAATCTGGAGCCAAAGCTGCAACGGCCGTAGCCACGAAGCAGCCAAGCAAGCAGCCAAGCAAGCAGTCAATCAAGCCCGCATCAAAGCCGACAACCAGGCCTTCAACCAGGCCGACAGCCAGCGCCCCAAGCAAAGGGAAAACAAAACCGGCCCAGCCGAAAGCGAACGACTCTGCCAAAGCGACCGGGGCAAAGCCCAAAGTCAAAAAGACAGCTGACGCAACGCATAAGCCTGCGACCTCGGACGGTCGCGGTAACGGCGCTTCAAAAACAGCGGACACGACCAAGGGCGGCGCCGCCCGGCAGGCCAGGCTCACCTGGGAGGCGGACGGCGGATTTGACACAAGAGTTGCATCGGAGATGGGAACCGGTGGGAATGGGGCCAGCCTCCTGGATCAGGAGGACAAGGGCCGGCCTCGCAAGCCAAAGCTGGTGCGCGACAGCTTCACGATGCCTGAAGACGAATACAGGCTGCTCGGCGAAATCAAGAAGAACTGTATGCGCGAGGGGTTCAGCGCCAAAAGAAGCGAGTTGCTGCGGATCGGGCTCGCCATGATTTGCGAAGTCTCCACCGCTGAATTGAAGAGAAAGCTGGCGGAACTGGATCCTCTGAAAACTGCAAGGCCGAAGAAAGAAAAATAAACCAGTGCATGCGGCACGTTTGTTCAGTCTTCAACCAGCTTCTCGCCGTCGCGCAGACCACGCCGGTCATGTGCGCCGGATTCAGCGTTGGGACAGAGGCCGCCGCGACGCCTTCCCTGGATGGCGAACCATGCTGCTGAAAACGATTGGAATTGAGACCGCCCGGTTGGGTCGGGCTGCGGCGCACTTGTTATGCCGCGTCCTCCCGCTGCGCGGCCAGAGCGGGCAGGCGCCACACAAGGCAGACGCCTGCATGGTTTGCGCTTTCGTACCTTGCCCATGACCGAAACCGACCAGCAAGCCCAACTGGCACGCATGCGAACCATTGCCACTGGCCTCCTGGCCCTGATGGCGGTGATTTTCGTTGGAGCCCGTTTGCTGCAGCCGGCGCATCCATGGCTGTCCTACGTTACCGCATTCACCGAGGCCGCCATGGTGGGCGCGCTTGCAGACTGGTTCGCCGTCACGGCCTTATTTCGACGGCCGCTCGGTCTTCCGATTCCTCACACTGAAGTCATTCCTCGCAACAAGGACCGGATCGGCGAGAGCGTCGCCAATTTCCTCGAACACAACTTCATTACGCGCGAGGTGCTGGCCGAAGAACTGAAGCCAATCAATTTCGCCGGCTCCGCAGCGCTGTGGCTTGAAAACGGCGCCAATCGGCGCGCCGTGGCGCTGCAGTTGGTGAGTGGCCTGCCCGCGCTGGTGCGCATGATCGAGGATGAAGAGGTTGCCAACTTCCTCCAGAATGCCGGCGCCAAGGCGCTGAAAAATGTCCGCATGGGTCCAATACTGGCTGAGTTGCTGGCCATGCTGATTGCGGATCGCCGCCACCAGATGCTGTTCGATCACCTCATCAACATTGCGTCGGACGCCTTGCAGGCCAACCGCTTGAGCATCCGCCAGAAGATCCATGAAAAAAGTCCCCGCTGGCTTCCACGCGCCGTTGACGACCGGCTTTTCGCCAAGCTGATCGAAGAAGCGGAAAACATGCTGGAGGAGATGAAGCAAGAAGACAGTTCGTGGCGCGAGCGCTTTCAGCAAAGCGCCGAGGAGTTTATTGAGAACCTGCGAGTCTCGCCCGAGTATGAGCAAAAGATCGCAGCGATCGTCGGACAGACCCTGAGCAATCCACTTTTTCGCGAATACAGCCAGCAGATCTGGCGCGACCTGCGCGACCGTCTGCTAAAGGATGTCGCTTCGCCCGGCTCGCGAACCGTCAGGCGCCTGGATTGGGCATTGGGCAGCTTCAGCCATGCTCTGATGCAGGACGCCTCTGTGCAGGATCGCCTCAACGCATGGATTTGCGAATTCTCGACCGATGCCATTGTCAACCGGCGGCACGCTATCGCCGCACTGGTAAAGCGGGTGATACAGAAGTGGGACGCCGAAACGGTTTCGCGCAAGTTCGAGCTTTATGTGGGCAAGGACCTGCAGTACATCCGCATCAACGGCACCATCGTCGGCGGTCTGGTGGGACTTTTGTTGCACGTTTTTTCGCTCGCCTTGTAGGGGTTGCGCGGGCCTTTTAGCAAAGCGACAATTCCGTTACTGCACCACGGCATTCGCCTATTTGTCGAACGGCGCTCAAGCGGGCAAACCTGGAAACTGTTTTTGCATAATCCGATGGACGGTGAAACCTTGCGCCGCATTCAGCGGTCACAAAGGGCGGCTTACTGACGAAAGGAAGCTTAATGAAATCACCAAGCGCATTGGCTTTGCAAACGGAAATTTCGGGAAGTGAGGCGGACGCCGCGACAGACAGGGCAGCCGCAATTGACTTTATACTGCAAGCGTTCGAGTCATCCACCGATCGGGAAACCGTGGTGGAGACGGCGCTGCATCACGCACGTGACGTGAGCGATTCGGAAAGGTCCTTGGTGCTGCAGGATTTGGTTACTCAGTTTGGCCAGACCATGGATCACGCGTACTGGCATCGACCGCACCAACGACGCTGGCGGGCTTGACGCTGGCAGCAAAAAGCAGCGCAACTGCTGCTGTGCCAAAAACCCAATAATCGGTCGGCAAACCGGCGATCCAGTGCTTGTGCCACGGCACCGCCGCCGCGTGGAACCGGTCCATCCCCCACGCCGGGTTGATCGCGAACCACAATGCGTCCTCGGAAATCCA
This sequence comes from Herminiimonas sp., assembly GCA_028292265.1. Taxonomy (GTDB): domain Bacteria; phylum Pseudomonadota; class Gammaproteobacteria; order Burkholderiales; family Burkholderiaceae_D; genus JAQGMR01. The sequence continues at coordinate 36,505 of JAQGMR010000017.1, read as the reverse complement.
GAACACCATGATGCAGGCCATGGCCTTGCACTCGGCACGCCAGTCCCATCGCTGACCAAAGGCGAACGGGTAGTGGAATGCAAGGGCAATGAAGGGGAACATCCAGGCGTGGTACCCCGTCATGGCCCGGCCGCCCCAAAACAGGTCGAGCGCCCAGTGCTGCTCCACGCGCCATGTCGGCAGGCTGGCAGCCCACCCCGAGCCGCCTTCAATCTCGATTTCGACGTGGGCAAAAAGCCATGCCAACGCTACCGTCCACGCTAGTGCAACGGCGACGCGCCATGCACCGCTTTCCACGGGCACCAAACGGATCGACGAGCACCGCATCAGGTGACCGTATCAATTAACACCCGCAGCACTGCACGGGCCGAATCGCTCCGGCCAAGAGCGCGAGCGCGGCGGCGCATGGAAGCCAACGCCTCGGGATGGTCCATCAGATAGCGCACCCGGTATTCGAGGGTCACGCCGTCCGTCGCCTTGAGCGCAGCCCCATGCTCCAGCAGAAAGTCGGCGTTGCGCTCCTCTTGTCCGGGAATCGCACCGTGCACGATCATGGGCAGGCCCATCGCCAGTGACTCGGCCACGGTCAGCCCACCCGGCTTGGTGATAACCAGGTCGGCGCACGCCATCCAGCTGGCGACATGCGAAGTAAAGCCACTCGCGAACAGGCGACCCGGATGCAGCGCTGCCAGCCGATGCAATCCGTCGAGCGCAACGCCATTAGTCCCTGCAAGGACCAACAACTGGAAGTCGCCCGGCAGCCGGATCAGGCGCTCTGCCACCTCCACCAAGGTTCCGAATCCTGCACCGCCACCCATCAGGAGAAGCGTGGTTCGCTGGGGATTGATGCCAAGGCGACGGGCGCACGCCCGGCGGTCGAATTGCCGCTGGAAGTCCTGCATTACGGGTATGCCGGTAACGTGAATCCGCTCTGGAGGAATATGGCGGGCCCGCATCCGATAGGCGACTTCCTCGTTCGCTGCAAAATAGCCGGAAATTCCTTCATGTACCCACATTCGGTGCAAGTCGAAATCGGTTACCGCTACCCACACCGGGGAGCGCAAGCGGCCCTCGACCACTTCACGCGCCAATAGCTCGGCCGGCATAAAGTGTGTGCACAGCACGAGGTCCGGTTGCGCTGCGACGACCTGACGCAACAGACGGCGCGCATGCAAGCGCTCGACGCGCCTGCGCAGGCGCCCGGCCCAACTCTCCGGTGCCGGATCGTTGGTGGCACGATACAGCCATGACCAGACGTCTGGATGACGACCCGCCAGGGCCAGGTACCAGCCGGCATACGCCCGCCGAAATGACGCCGACATCAGGCCAAGCGCGTCAACATGCGTGACGCTAACCGCGGCGCCGCGCGGTGCCGCCGCCTCGCACACTGCGTCCGCCGCCCTTGTGTGGCCCGAGCCGACCGAGGCACTCAGGACCAGGATTGACACCGGTCCCCTTCCTGGGGGCTGCGTATCGCGGGCGGCCGGTGCCCTGCGTAATTCTTCTGGCGCAGACGGGTGAGGAGACTGGGCACAGCGGTGGGTCACGGTCTTCGCCAGTCCCCAATGCAGCCATGAAGTGGCGCCCGCCCCCTTAACCCATGCGGTTATGCCCTGGCGCCGCAGCGAAGCCAGCGAGGCGTCAGCCATGATGCATTTTTCCGAGGGTGGCGACCTGTGGCTCGCGCCCCACGTTCCCGGACGCGTACTCCATGTCGGCAGAGCTTGCCGCGGCGGCTCTGTCCGCCTGTGCCATTATCTCGGCCCAGGCGACAAGTCGCAGCGTGCCGTCCGCGTCTTCGACCAGAGCAGAAAGGCTTTCCACCCAATCGCCGTCATTGCAATAGAGAATGCCGTCGATCTCCCGGATTTCGGGCTTGTGAATGTGGCCGCAGATAACGCCATCGAGCCCGCGCTTGCGCGCCTCCGCCGCCAGCGCATCCTCGAACGAGGAGATATAGCTAACAGCGTTTTTCACCTTCAGCTTCAGGTATTGCGAGAGCGACCAGTACGGAAGGCCGGCACGGGCCCGCCAGTAATTGAATATCTGGTTCCACTTTAGGATCATTGTGTAAAGACTGTCGCCGACATACGCCAGCCATTTGGCGCAGGCGATCACGCCATCAAACCGGTCCCCATGCAGCACCAGCATGTGTCTGTTGTCAGCGGTGACATGTACCAGCTCGTCCCGTATCTGAATGCCGCCGAAGTCAAGGTCGATAAACTGACGTACTGATTCGTCGTGATTGCCGGGCACGAAGATGACCTGAGTCCCCTTCTTTGCCTTCTTGAGCACCAGCTGCACGATATTGTTGTGGTCCTGGTCCCAGAACCAGCGCCGTCGCAGTTGCCAGCCGTCGACGATGTCGCCGACCAGGTAAAGCTTCTCCGACTCCGTGGCCCGAAGAAATTCCAGCAGACGCTTCGCCTGGCAACCCGGCGTGCCGAGATGAACATCGGAAATCCAGATAGTCCGGTACCGCAGTGGCGAGCGCTTCGCCGTGCGGCCAGGCTCGCGAAGCATGTCAGTCAAAAAGCCGTCTCTTGGTTTCATGGCGTCCTCGATGTGAACCATCCGATGGGTTGCGACATGCAAAGACTAGCGGCGGATTACTTCGCGCTCATGACGGTTTGGTTGCAGTCCGATGACCTCAGAATGGGTGCACGGCCCGTTGGGAGCGGCGGCGTCATAGACGGGCCTTCATTCGTTTCTTTTTGCCTCGCCTTGGGCCTTGCGCTCGCTGTATTGGTCCACCAGGAACGGCGCGATAGCGCGCGTCAGCCGCGCAAATTTGTAGAGTTCTTCCATCACATCGACGACGCGGTCACCGCAGGCCGAATGGCGTCGGTCGGTCATTCTCGTCGAACTCCATCACATGACGCGACCCACCGTCGACACGATCCTTTGGGTCCGATTGCGACCGGTCGGCGATTTCGGGCCATCATGCTTCTTTTCTACTGCTCCCCGCTGATATAAACCTGCGCTCGCGCATCCATTTGGTGGCGACCCATTTCTCCCCTGCTTGTACCGGCAGAGCGGCATGCAGAGAAAGGGAGTCCAGTTGACCCGCACTATTGCAATATTCAAAGTACACCGCACAGCCTTTGCGCGGGGTCACCGCCATTCCGGTTTCTGGAAAGACCGTCTCGCCGCCCTGGAGCACATCATTGAGATAAATTACCAGTGTGCTGACGCGCTGGCCGCTGCGTTCAACCGAAGCCATGTTGGCAGCGTTCGTGGGCATCAGGAAGTCGAAATGCGGCGCGCTTTGCCCACCAGTCGGATAGCGCAGTACCTGCAAGCCTTCACCGTTTTCCACCGGCAGATTCATTAGCCGGGACACGCGCTGGTCTATGCGTGAAATGAACGCCGTTTCTTCAAGCTCGAAGAACATGCCCACGCTGCTGCGACTGGCGCTTGCCATGTCGAATCCAGAATCGGGATCGACAATCGTGGACGGTGCCAGCCGACGCGTGGCAAGCGCAATCAGTTGATCGCATTCCTCAAAGCTGAGCACATTGTCGACCACGGCAAGCACCGGTCGCGTCATCCAGGACGCGACGCGAACGCCGCTACCACCCGATGAGCCCGCATTTTCTGGCGACAGTCGAGTGGGCTCCTGGCGGTACTCTGCAGCCTCAATTTGCGCAGTGTCGATCGCACCTTCTGGCATCGGGGTACCGAGTGCCATTGCGGACCAAACGGAATGTACGAGAGCTTCCGCCACCAAGCGGTCGAAACCCTGTTCGATCATTCGGTGTACCAGCGCGGCGGGCGGGACACCCCGGTCAACATTGTGAATAATCCAGTCCTTCAGTTGCGGCGTAAAGTGTATGCGTGCGTTCATCCGGTGTCCAAAAGCGATGCGAGCCCTGCTGCATCCGTGAAGGTGACAAGCAAGTTCAAAGGTCTTTCGCTTCCCAACCGTGTTCAGTAAGCCGAAATGGCTCCTTGAGCTGCAATACGCCGGCGCCCTTGACGATGCGGTCCACTACAGGAAATACGTTGCGAGCCTCGGCGTCGTCGGTCCATGAGGCCGCTGCGACTTTGTAGGTGTAGGTCACGATGGTTTCGGCACCGGCGTCCGGTTGGCTCGGCTTGGTGGGTGCTTCCCACGCGACTATCTTGTCAAGGGTCAGTCTGGCCGCGCATAAGTCATGCTGTGCCGTTGCCGCGCTTCCTGTCGCCTGCTTGCGCGGCTCACGAGCCAGATAGAATTTCATGCCTGCGTCGGTCAGTTGATAGCTGCGGCCCGACGTGCTCGATTTCCCTTGCCCTGCGTCTTTTTCAACCGTTGCAGCGACAGATGCTACGACACCCAGTCTTTCGAGCACCGGCATCTGCAAGGCATTCCTTGAGCCGAGTTCTGCCTCTTCCCTGGTCACAACGATGGGCCATTGATTTTTTGCAAGGCAAAGGTCGCCGCGAGCGGCGAGGTAGGCGTTCATCGCTGTTGTAAAATTTGTCTGGCTTGCCTCGCTAAGCTGGTGCTGATTGTTGCAACCAACCAGCAACAAGCCGGCGGCGATGCAGAAGATAGTGTTTTTCATGAATTGGATAAGGTTGGTGGTAAGGGGAAGGGCATTGCGGTTCGCATGCCTTCGCAGCTCATTTTCCGCAAGCGCCGGAGGCCGGATTCTGAGCCGCTGGGTCATAGCCGTCTGTCAGGGTTTTAAGGAAGCAGATCAGGTCCGCGATTTGCGCTTCTGTCATCGGGTTGGGGCTACCTGCTGTTCTGCCGTCGAGGGGAAGTTGTGTGTCGATGTTGCCGCGGTACGCCGCTGGCAGATCGTTGTACTTCTGCACGGTACCGCCGGTGTATTGCGTCGTGATCAATCCGTACATCGGAAAGCCGGCGTCCGGCGTTGGCTTGGCTGTCCCGCCCACTGTGGGGTACCAGAGTTCCGGCATGGTGTCGCGGGTGTTATAGAACCGGATGACCTGCTCAAGGGAGTGCATGACGCCGTTATGGAAGAAGGTATTCCGGGTTGCTACATTGCGTAAGCCCGGAGCCTTGAACATGCCGCAAAATTTATTCGGCGAGCCGATAGGGGAGGGCGAGTGGTCGGTCCGGGTCGGACCGCACAAGCCCATGTCGAAGTAAGCGGGATCCTGGTTTGCTGCAATCGCGGGATTGCGCGGCACACTTATCGCTTCATACGAGAAGTCGGTGAACAATCCTGAGCTGCCATTCAACCCAGCTCCCTGGTAATGGCATGAGGCGCAGTTGCCCGTGGCAGGATCGGAAAATACTTTGAGCCCGCGCGTCTCTGCGGGGGTGAAATTGCCACCGATCTTGTTGCCGGCATACAGGTCGAATTTGCTTGTATAGGGATGAAAAGCCGGATCTTCAAGCTGAAACGCTTGCAGGGCTTGCATTGCGTTGGCAAAGGCCGCATCGGTGTTCGCCAAGGCGTCCTTTCCGAAAGCCTGTTCGAACATTGCCGCGTACGGCGCTTGGCGCAGCTTGGTGACGACCGCTTCGGCGTCGATGTTGGCCATTTCATTTGGCGCCAACAACGGTATTCTTGCCTGATCCGCCAGGGTATTGGCGCGACCGTCCCAGGTAAATCCACCGCCCGGACCTGGCACGCTAATGCCGTCAGGATTGTCAAGCAGATCGGCATAGGCCGGCGTTACCTGCGTGTAACGCAACGCGGGTACGGCACGTGTTCCCGCAGTCGCCATGTCGGTGCCGCCAAGTTGAACCGAAAGATTGTTCGGGGAGCCATAGGCAGATTGTGGATCGTGGCAGGAGGCGCAGGACATCTTGCCGGAGCCGGACAAGGTCTTATCGAAAAATATTTTTTGTCCCACCCGGGCGCTCAGGCCAAGGTTCGTCGCAAATTGCGTGGCAGGCGAAGATGCCAACGGGCTTTGTACTTTGCCGCTGTCCGCATTGTCGCCGCAGCCAGCCAGCAACAACGCCGTCATGGCCATGGCAAGCATAACTTTCTTCATGGGTGATGCCTTGGGTTTCCAGTTTGCAGAGCATGTCATGCAGCGCCTGTTGGCGGCTGCATGACGGCGGATGCCGACCTTCAACAGTCGGCAGGCGGCTTTACTTTTTCAACGCCCAGAGATTGACTTGAGAAGCGTCGGGGCCGACCTGCGCGACATTGGTCGTAGTGTCGATATCGGACGACTGCTTCTGCACATAAGCTCCGGGGATCACATGGGCGTGGTTCATTGGCCGCACCGAGTCAAAATGCGTATCCGCGCTGCCAGCGTATTCCGGCAGGTTGAGGATATTCTGGGCAATGAATCGTTCCGTATATTTGGAGCGGTTCATGTAAGAAGCATCATTCTTCGGGTCGGCCAGCTGGAACATGTCTTGCAGCGTTCGCACGAATGAAAAATGGCTGTACGCATCGCTGTCGACCTGGCCCTTCGGTGCATCAGGCTGGTTGGTGAGCACGCCATAAATGCTTTCGCCGTGGCCGCGATTGCCCTTCGTGTAATTGTTGATCGACGCATCGGGAGACCAGGTGCCATCGGCATTGCGCTTGAGTGGATGCGCGACCGTACTGTTCGCAACGTTCCAGCCGCAGCATGAGTTAAATCCGGCAGTGGCCGAGCCTTCATCGAACATGAGAACGATCGCAACTTTCTTTTGACGATTCGTCCAGAGGGGAGACGCCTTGATCTTCTTTACCAGCAGATCTACATAATTGTCGCCGCGAGCAATGATGTTCGTTCCACCGCAGTCGCTGGCGGTGCCTGCAGCGCCACTGCCAGTCACCGTGCCGGCGACCGTTATGCCATGCATGTCGTCGCACTGATCGGGGACCACGAAGTTGAGATTGCCAACATTGCCGCTGGCAAGATCCGTGCTGAACTGATCGACGTTATAGCCCTGGGGGATAGCATAGGCTGAACTGTTCAGCAGCGTGTTGTCCCATTGACCGCCACCCAGAGTGCGGTTGCTGTACTTGAACTCTGGCGCACTACGCACGTTCTGGTACGCCATGCCGGGGTGGTGCTTCGTCTTGTAAAGTCCGGCCGGCATTGGCAGAACCAATTGCGCATTGCCGATGGAGGCCGCGTTGCCATTCAGGGTCCCCGTTGGGTAGACGTTATCAGGGGCTTTCACCGCAGCGTCGACGACGCTATCCGTGCGGAAGTCCTGGCCGGGGTTCATCGATTCACTGTAGGTCCGCCAGCTCATGCCGACACTGGTCATTGCATTGAACAGATTCGGCGCAGTCACATTGTGATTGACGGCGGCAACCTGGGTACACACGCTTTGAAACGGCGATTTCGCCAGGCCGGGTTGCGTGTTGTCCGGCAGCGGCAAGTCCTTGACAGCGTTGGCACCGGTCGCGTCGCAATTCCATTGGCTGTCGTCGGCAATCCCGAAATCGTCCGCGCCACCGAGCGCGGTATAGTTCGGCTCGCTTGGATTTCCGGTCGCGTAGTAGCTGGTGAACTGATTGCCTTCCTTTAAATACCCATTAATTTTTGGCGCGAAAGGTGAATTCAGGATTGCTTTCGTTCCCTTGTTTTCCAGCATGACGACGAATACGTGGTCATACCGTGGAATACCTTCAATCTCGAATGCCGCCTGTTGCGCCTGTTGAAGGGTTATGGGCTTTCGTGTGTCGCGGGCGGTAGCGGTAGCGCCGGTCACACCTGCCAGCCCCGTAATTTCAGGGTCGCCGCCGGTGAATGCGAGGGCATCGGGATAAAGGTCGCCGCGGTCGAGCTTGGTAATGGCGTAGGCATACCGATTGGTCAAGGCGTTTGATTCACCCAGCAGCGCCGTTTTGAGCTTGAGGTCGGTGACACCATTCACGTCGACGAGAGCCTTGTCCAGCGGAACACTGAGGCGGGTCGCCAAATTTTGCTTCTCTGTTGCATAGGTGCTGCCATTGGCTTCCATCAGACGCATGACGTCGGTCGAAAGCGCGCTGATAACAACTGACGATTCCTGCTCGGTGATCTGTTCCTTCGCCGCGCGGAAGACCGTTCGAGTCGCTACCTTTTCGCCAGTTGCCGTATTGAGTGCGTTAGTCCCGAGATCGGCAATTAGCGGTCCGGCCGAGCTGACAGTGAGGTTGTATTCGCCCTTGCTGCCGGTGGTAACAGGCGCTTCGTCGATATCGCATTTGCCATTGCTATTGGTGTCGATACATACCAGCGCACCTTGATAATAGCCAGCGGCGAAAGTTGGGTCGGACGTGCTGCCTGACACGAATGCGCTTGCGACAAGGGTGCCCTTTATCGTCTGCGCCGATGTGCTCGCGAGCGGCGCGTTAGTCGCGGTGTTTCCCCCACAGGCAGCCAGGAGCGAAGCCGCTGCGGCGACTGCAGTGAGAGAGAGTTTTTTTTGCGAAATTGCAGCGTTGCGAAGATTCGACATTGCGATCCTTTAAGTGATGGTTCTGCTTGAGCCGAGGCGCGGTTTTCGGCCCGGGCGTTGCCAGGGAGCGGGTGAATAACCTGCGAGCGGACATAAGAGTCGCTCCGGTTACGACCGCTCAAAAGCTGTCGCATTTTTACTGGAATTTATGACCGGCTAATTACTGGGAGAACAATCAAATCCCATTTGCGGCGAAAGAAGGGACCACGGGGGAGATGCCGAACTGGCGTCGCCTCAGCAATGAGGGCAGACGTATGGCGACCGCATGCTGCACGTCGCGGTCGCTTGCATCAGCAGGCAGAAGTGCGTTCAGGCCCGAGGCAGCAGCGGTGGCGAGGCAAGAGCCAGCAACAGGTACTGCTGTGCGCAGAACGTCGTCTTCTTGCCCCGCCTTCGACGGAGGTGGTAGCGGCCATCCTGGAGCAGTTCCCACGCGTTGACGTTGTCCTTCAAATACGGCTCCAGGCCTTCCTTCATGACACGTCGCTTCAGCACCTTGTCCAGTATCGGGAACGCCACCTCCACCCGCCGGAACAGATTGCGGTTCATCCAGTCCGCGCTGGACAGCCAGATATCGTGGGCAAGCGCGTTGCGAAAATAAAAAATGCGGGTGTGCTCGAGGAAACGGCCAACAATCGAGAAGACCCGAATGTTTTCCGACAGCCCGGCCACGCCCGGCCGCAGGGCACAGGCGCCACGTACCAACAGATCGATCTTGACGCCGTCGGCCGAGGCGGCATACAGCGCCCGAATTACTGACTCGTCGAGCAAGCCATTCATCTTGGCGATGATGCGTGCCGGCCGGCCGCTCCGCGCAATGCTGGCTTCATTCCGGATGGCCTTGATCAATTCGCGATGCAAGGAAAAGGGCGCAAGCCATAAATGCACGAGCCGGCTCGGCTTGGTCAGACTGGTCAGGTGAATGAAGACTTCATTGACGTCGCTGGTCAAGGCGACATTGGCGGTGAGAAGGCCAAAGTCGGTGTAGAGCTTGGTGGTGTTGGGATGGTAATTTCCCGTGCCCAGATGCGCATAGCTGCGCAGGCCAGTTTCTTCCCGACGAATGACCAGCGCCATCTTGGCATGGGTTTTCAGGCCAACCACCCCATACACCACCTGCGCGCCAACCCGCTCCAATCGATCGGCCCAGTTGATGTTGGCCTCTTCGTCGAAGCGTGCCATCAGCTCCACGATCACCGTCACTTCCTTGCCGCGCTGCGCCGCCATGATGAGGGAATCCATCAGGTCGGAGTTCATGCCTGTCCGGTAGATCGTTTGCTTGATCGCCACGACACACGGATCTTCCGCTGCGACGCGAATGAAATCGAGCAGCGGCTGGAACGACTGAAATGGGTGGTGCAGCAACACGTCCTGCTTGCGTAGCAGGGCGAAGATATCTGCACCCTGCAGTTTCGGCGGAAAGGTGGGTGTAAAAGGCGCGAACCGCAGTGCCGGGTCGCTGGAGTGTTCGATCAATTCCGACAGCCGGACCATATTGACCGGACCGTCGACAGCATAGAGCCGATTGCGCGGAATGGAAAATTGCTGCAGAAGGAAGTCGGCAAGATTGGCGGGGCAATTGCGCGCGACTTCCAGCCGCACCGCGACGCCAAAGGGCCTGCTTTGCAGTTCGCTTTGCAGAGCTTGGCGCAGATTTTTCACTTCTTCTTCATCGACCCACAGGTCGCTATTGCGCGTAACGCGGAATTGCGAATAGGCGAGCACCTCCCGGTCGGTAAAAAGGTCCGATATATGGGCGTGGATGATCGACGACAGAAGGCAGAAAGCGAGCCCGCCGCCCGACAACTCCGGCGGCAGACGAATCACTCGTGGCAAAACGCGCGGCGCTTTGAGGATCGCGATTGCGGAGCCGCGCCCGAAAGCGTCCTTGCCCGAAAGTTCGACGATAAAGTTGAGGCTCTTGTTGACGACCTGCGGAAACGGGTGAGCCGGATCCAGCCCAATTGGCGTCAAGAGCGGACGCACTTCTTTCTCGAAGTAGGCCTTGACCCAGGCCCGTTGCGCCTCCGTTCGATCCTCGTGCCGCAACAGGCGCATGTTGTGCTCCGCCATGCGCGGCAGTATTTCATGGTTCAGGATGGCGTATTGCCGGTGAACGATCTGATGGCATTCAATGCTGGTACGTTCGAGGGCCGCGCTCAAAGCTGGCGGTTCCGGCGCGTCGATATCGAGCCGGTTGCGGGCCAGCAGACTGGCAATACGCACTTCGAAAAACTCGTCTAGGTTGCTGCTGACAATGCAAAGGTAGCGCAGGCGTTCCAGCAGCGGTATCGATCGGTCTTCGGCCTGCGCGAGAACGCGCCGATTGAACGCCAGTTGCGACAACTCGCGATTCAAATAGATTTCAGGCGCTGGTGCTTCCTCCGGCAGTTTAGGCGGCTTGCTTTTCTTGCTCATATAGCAGGATTTTCAATCACGGTTTTTTGGAGTGCTCCGGAGCTTGCGCTGTTTCGATGTCAATTTTATGACATGTCTTTAGTTTCGCTGGCAGCTTGTCACGATCTGTCATGGACGCGTCATATTCGTCATCTAGAGTTCGCCTGTTCTCAAGACAAAATTCCACTACAGGAGCATTCATGCAACTCAAGAAACTGGTCAAGACAGGGCTACTCTTTGCGATTGTCGCTGCCTCCTTTAATCCTGCCCTGGCTGCCGACATTACCGGCGCCGGCTCAACGTTCGCCTATCCGATTCTTTCCAAGTGGGCCGAAGCCTACAAGAAATCGACTAACATCGGGCTGAACTATCAGTCGATCGGCTCCGGCGGCGGCATCAAGCAGATCAAGGCGAAGACGGTTGACTTCGGCGCGTCCGACATGCCGCTGCCCGAGGCGGAGCTTGCAAAGGAAGGGCTGGAGCAGTTCCCCGCCATCATGGGTGGCGTGGTGCCAATCGTCAACGTGGAAGGCATCAAGCCTGGACAACTAAAAATGACGGGCGCTGTCATTGCCAATATTTACCTTGGCAAGGTCACCAAGTGGAATGCACCGGAAATCGCTGAGCTCAACCCTGGCGTCAAGCTGCCGGCCGATGACATTACAGTGGTCCACCGAGCCGACGGCTCGGGCACCTCGTTTTTATGGACTGACTTCCTGTCAAAATCGAGCCCCGATTTCAAGACAACGGTAGGTTCCGGAACGGCCGTAAAATGGCCAGTTGGCGTGGGCGGCAAGGGCAATGAAGGTGTCGCAGCCAACGTTCAGCGCATCAAGGGTGCTATCGGTTATGTCGAGTATGCCTATGCCCATAAGAACGCCATCCCCCATACGCAGCTGAAAAACAGGGACGGCCAATTTGTCCAGCCAGACGACAGCAGCTTCAAGGCTGCCGCTGCAGGCGCAAATTGGAACAGCGCGCCTGGTTTCGGGGTCGTACTCACGGACCAGCCAGGCAAGAATAGCTGGCCAGTCACTGGCGCCACCTTCGTGCTCCTGCACAAGAGTCAGGCGGACGGCGCAAAAGGCAAGGAAGTACTGAAATTTTTCGACTGGGCCTACAAGAATGGCGGTGCAATGGCGACGGAACTGGATTACGTTGCGATGCCAGCCCCGGTCGTCAAATTGGTAGAGGATTCGTGGAAAGCCAACTTGAAAGACGCTGCGGGCAAGCAAGTCTGGTAGCTGCGAAAGCCACCGTCTTGACCCGATCAATGAGGCCGGATCGTTCCGGCCTCATGCAAGTTCAACTGTGCCCGGAAGGGGAAAACCTCGCCGGGCACTTGGAGCATCCGGACCACCCATGACTGCAAACCTGAGCTACGCCGACGCTACCGTTGCCCATGTCCCAACCGACAAGGCACTGCATCGCGCCATGCGCGCCCAGCGCTTGCAGGACTTCATCTTTCACAAGGTGACGCTGCTGTTTGCACTAAGCGTGCTGGTCGTTTTGGGCGGCATCATCGTATCGCTCATCATTGGCTCCCTGCCGGCCTTTCGCGCGTTCGGTCCGGCCTTTTTCACGACGATCGATTGGGATCCGGTCAACGATCGGTACGGCGCCACCATCGCAATTGTCGGTACCCTGGTCACGTCCATCATCGCCTTGTTGCTGGCGTTCCCATTGAGCTTCGGCATTGCCCTGTTCCTGACTGAGATTTGTCCAGCGTGGCTCAAGCGGCCGCTCGGCACAGCGATTGAATTGCTGGCTGGTGTCCCGAGCATCATCTACGGCATGTGGGGGTTGTTTGTCTTTGCACCGTTCTGTGCCTCGCATATCCAGCCGCTGCTCGCAGCGACCATCGGCAAGCTGCCCGTAATTGGTGCACTGTTTCGTGGTCCTGCCATGGGCATCGGCATGCTGACCGCGGGGCTCATCCTTGCAATTATGATCATCCCGTTCATCGCGTCGGTCATGCGCGATGTCTTCGAGGTTGTACCCGCGGTTCTGAAGGAAAGTGCCTACGCGCTCGGCTGCACCAAGTGGGAAGTCGTTCGTAAAGTTGTGTTGCCATACACCCGGATCGGCGTCGTCGGTGGCGTAATGCTGGGGCTGGGACGGGCGCTCGGCGAAACCATGGCAGTCACCTTCGTCATCGGCAATGCGCAGAACCTGTCATGGTCACTTTTCGCGCCGGGGAATAGCATTGCATCGACGCTGGCCAATGAGTTCGCTGAAGCCGATTCGGTGCTGCATGTATCGTCGCTTTACGCGCTCGGCCTTATCCTTTTCCTGATTACCTTTGTCGTGCTTTCAGCGGCGAAGCTTATGCTGCGATCGATGCAGAAGAACGAGGGCCTGAAATAATGCAGACGGCAGACCGCCCGAACGCTGACAAACTGTCCCGGCCCGCGATGAACCCCGTCTATCGCCGCCGGCTACTGATGCATCGGATCGGCATCAGTCTTTCCGTCGCGGCCATGGCAGTCGGCATTTCCTTTCTGATGTGGATTCTCTTTACGCTGCTCGTCAACGGTGCTGGCGCCCTGGGGCCGGCCCTGTTCACCCAAACCACGCCGCCGCCGGGGAACGAGGGTGGCGGATTGATCAATGCCATTGTGGGCAGCCTGTTGATGGTGGGCGTGGCGACGCTGGTAAGCACGCCGGTCGGCATCCTTGCCGGCGTTTATCTGGCCGAATACGGCGAACGAAGCTTGCTTGCAAAAACCACTCGCTTCGTTACCGACATCATGCTGTCCGCGCCGTCCATCGTGACCGGGCTTTTTGTGTACGCGGTCTACGTGGCCCACGCCAGGCATTTCTCGGGGTGGGCCGGCAGCTTCGCCATTGCGCTCATTGCTATTCCTGTGGTGGTGCGGACCACCGACAACATGCTGAACCTGGTGCCGACCAGCCTGCGCGAAGCGGCTTTTGCGCTGGGTGCACCGCGCTGGAAAGTGGCAACCATGATTCGACTGCGCGCCGTCAAGGCCGGCGTCATGACTGGCATGCTGCTGGCAGTGGCGCGCATCTCTGGCGAAACCGCGCCGCTGCTGTTTACGGCCTTGAACAACCAGTTCTACAGTAACGACATGAACGCGCCGATGGCGAACCTTCCGGTGGTGATCTACCAGTTCGCGATGAGTCCGTACGAGAACTGGCGCTCGCTGGCATGGGGCGGAGCCTTGCTGCTAACCTGCAGCGTATTGGCTCTGAACATCGTGTCCCGTACTCTCTTCAACCAGAAAAATCAGGGTCACTCCTGAACAGGCCAGCTCAACTTACATGAACAACATGCCGACACGATATGCATTGCCGGAAGCGTCGACTCTGCCCGGTACAGGCAGCGGGGCCGCGCCGGGGAATGCCGAGGCACCCTTGAGCCCGGCTCGCGGCGATGTTGACCCGGCGCGGTCACGGTTTTCGACGCCTGCTCCAGCGCCGAAGCCGGCCGCATCATTGGACGAGGCATCACGCACGTCGTCCAATGGGGCGGTCGAACAGTCTGCGCCCGCTGCCACCATAGAAATCCTTGGTCTGAACTTTTTCTATGGCACTTTCCAGGGATTGAAAGACATTAATCTCAGGATCCATGAAAAAAAGGTCACCGCATTCATTGGTCCTTCCGGTTGTGGCAAGTCGACGCTGCTACGCACGCTCAATCGCATGTATGACCTTTACCCCGGGCAGCGCGCCGAAGGAAAAATACTTTACAACGGCCGCAATATTCTCGAGGCGCAGCAGGACCTGAATATGTTGCGGGCAAAGGTCGGCATGGTGTTTCAGAAGCCGACACCGTTCCCGATGTCGGTCTATGAAAACATCGCCTTCGGTGTGCGGCTCTATGAAAATCTGCCAAAGGGAGAAATGGATGAGCGCGTGGAATGGGCCTTGAACAAGGCGGCATTGTGGGGCGAGGTGAAGGACAAGCTGAAGATGAGTGGCCTGAGCCTTTCCGGCGGCCAGCAGCAGCGTCTGTGCATCGCGCGCGGTGTCGCCGTAAAGCCCGATGTGCTCCTGCTGGATGAGCCGACCTCCGCACTCGATCCGATTTCCACCGCGAAGATTGAAGAGCTCATCAGCGAGTTGAAAGAGGACTACACGATTGCGATCGTTACCCATAACATGCAGCAGGCGGCCCGTTGTTCAGACTACACCGCCTATATGTACCTTGGGCAGCTGATCGAATTTGGCGATACCGACCAGATCTTCATGAATCCGGGCAAACGAGAAACCCAGGATTACATCACCGGCCGCTTCGGATAATCTGGGAAGCGCCGATGCCTTCCCGCAAAGCGCCACCCCTGTCGACGTGATCAACTGAACCACAAGAGACTTAGGAGAAGCAGCATGCCCGCCGAGCATTCATCAAGGCAATACGACCTTGATCTTGAAACGATCCGTTCGAAAGTGTTGCTGATGGCAGGCCTGGTGGAGAGCCAGTTCCGCGATGCCATGGACGCATTTCGAACCGGTAATGTGGCCCAGGCCGAGCAGGTTATGAAGGGCGACGCAACGGTCAACAAGCTGGAGGTGATGCTTGACGATGCGTGCAGCCACCTGATCGTGCGTCGACAGCCCGCAGCCAACGATTTGCGCATGGTGATGGCGACAATCAAGGTCATTACCGACCTCGAGCGCGTGGGCGACGAATCCACCAAGATTGCCCGCGCGGCGCATGCCATCCATGCCCGCGGCATTACGAACATCAATCACTATGAAACCGTGCGGGTGATATCGGCCGCTGCCAGCGACTTGCTGCACGATGCACTGGACGCGTTCGCCAGGCTGGACTCCGTGCAGGCGATGAAGCTAATTGGCCAGGACGCCGTTATCGATCATGAGTTTCGCTCGATCATGCGCAACCTGATCACCTTCATGATGGAAGACCCGCGCACCATTTCAGCGGCGCTCGACACGCTCTGGGTGGCCAAGGCGATCGAGCGGATTGGCGACCATGCGAAAAACATCGCCGAATATGTGATCTATGTGGTGGAAGGCAAGGACATCCGTCATACCGATCATGCTGCCTCCACCGCGCAGGATCAGACGGTTTGAGTGGCGTGCGTTCCGCCGTTGGCAAGCCGTTCGTCCTGATTGTGGAGGACGAGCCTTCCATCGTGGAGTTGGTGGTCTATACCCTGCAACAGGCGGGCTGCGAATCGGTAGTGGCAGGCACGGTCGCGCAAGCGTGGGAATGTCTTTTGCGGCGCCCGCCCAATCTGATCTTGCTGGACTGGATGCTGCCAGATCACCCCGGCCTGGTCTTCTTGTCGCGAATGCGGTCCGACCGCGAGTTCAGCGACATACCCGTCATGCTGCTCACGGCGAAAAGCACCGAAGAAGACAAGGTGGCCGGCCTTGACCAGGGCGCGGACGACTACGTCACGAAGCCGTTCTCGCCACGCGAACTTTCGGCACGGGTCAAGGCGCTGTTGCGCCGCAAGACGCCTGAGCACGGCGGCGCACCTTTGATAGCCGGCGCCCTGAGCCTGAACCCAGCAAGTTGCACCGTGACGCTGGCCGGCGAGAAGCTCGAGATGGGCCATGCGGAATATCGGTTGCTTAAATTTTTGCTCGCCAATCCGGAACGGGTTTTTTCGCGCGGCCAGTTGCTTGACCGGGTATGGGGCGACCATGTCGACATTGAAGAGCGCACGGTGGACGTTCATGTGCTTCGTTTGCGGAAGGCGCTGAAAGACGCGGAGCACCTGATCCGGACGGTGCGTAGTGTAGGCTATATGCTGTCCGTGAAATCTTGAGTCCGTCCACGGCAGCGTCAGCGAAAGTAGTGCGATCCGTCCGGGCGGAACGATGGCAGCCTCGGCATTGACAACGGGCTTGTGCGCGACCTGACTGGTGCCATTGGCCTTCAATGAAAGCAAGGTTCTGTGGCAATCCCGGTTATCATCTTTCGCCGCCTTCGATTTACCCTTTTTCCGGACTTGGGCGTGGGCCGGTCTCAATAACATTCAATGCATCCCAAACTACTGTTCTGGATTCCCGCCGCGCTGCGCCTGCTCCTGCTCGTCGTCGCCGCAGTTGTGGTCGGCACTTTCTTCGGGCTGGTTCCCGGCCTGTTGCTGGCACTGGCCGGCATTCTCGCGATCGCCATCGTGCAGCTTCAGTATCTGCATGCTCTGTCAGATTGGCTGGATGATCCTGAAAAAACCAGGCTGCCCGATGGCTGGGGAGCGTGGACCGGTATTTTCGCCCGCCTATACCGCTTGCGCCGCGATGACGACAACAATCGGAAGGAACTTTCTGAGTGGCTGACGCGGTTTCGCCAGGCGATGCATCTGCTGCCGGACGGCGTCGTCATCATGGACGATGTCCTGTTCCTGGAGTGGTGCAATCCCGCAGCCGAGCGCCATCTGGGCCTTTCTCTGGAACGCGACAGCGGCATGCGGGTTACCAACCTGATCCGCAATCCCGCTTTCATCGACTACATCATTCTTGGCCGCTATGACGAACCGCTGACGCTTGCGCTGCGCGATCGCAAGTTGATTGTCCAGATCATTCCTTTCGAAAACCGGCGCCAGATTCTGGTGACGCATGATGCCACCGCGTCGGAACAAATCGAGATCCTGCGTCGGGATTTCATCGCCAACGCATCGCATGAATTGCGTACACCGCTCACAGTCATCAACGGCTTTCTAGAAATTGCGACATCGCAGCCGGATCTCGATCCAGCAACTCGCGCCGCGCATCTCAAACTCATGTCAGAGCAGGGCAGGCGCATGCAAAATCTGGTGGAAGACATGCTGTCATTAACCAGACTTGAGTCGGTTGACCATCCGCCGCGGCCGGAACCGGTGGACATGGCGGCGTTGCTGGACCAGATACTGCACGAGTCGGAAGCGCTTTCAGCGGGCCGACACAAGATCAGCCTTGTCGTGGACGGGCCGGATATCAAGGGCGCGGCCGATGAATTGCGCAGCGCCTTCAGCAACCTCGCATCGAATGCGGTTCGCTACACCCCGGACGGCGGCAGCATCCAGCTTGCGTGGCGCGATAGTGCTGCCGGGCCGCGCTTCGTTGTAACCGATACCGGCATCGGCATTCGGCCCGAAAATATTGCCCGTCTAACTGAGCGCTTTTATCGCGTCGACAAGGGACGGTCGCGCGAGACGCGCGGCACCGGCCTTGGGCTGGCGATCGTCAAGCATGTGCTGATCCGTCATGGCGCGACGCTAACGATCGAGTCGCTCCCGGAGCATGGCAGCACCTTTACTGCCAATTTTCCGCGAAGCGTGGTTTGCATGAAAGAGCCACTCGCCGTTTGAGTGCCGCTTCGGTTTCATTGCGATTGCAGCCCATCCCGTGCTGGCCCATCCCGTTCCCGGTCGCCCCCTGAGGGCTAGACGCCCCCATGTGGCCAGGCCGGGGCATGGCGCCAGGTAGCACAATATTTTTTCAAACATGGACTTCCTCATGCGCTTTTCCAACCCTGTATTGAATTCAATCGTCGCCACTGCCTTCCTGCTTGGCGGCTGCGCCAGCTTCCGTTCGGACCGGCCTGTTGCGCCGTTGCCTGTCGCACCGGTTGTGGCCGCTCCCGTCGCGCCAGCGGCAGTGCGGCCCGTGCGGGTCGGGCTTGCGCTTGGCGGCGGCGCTGCGCGCGGCTTCGCCCATATTGGTGTAATCAAGGCCCTTGAGTCGCAAGGAATCGTGCCGGACGTGATAGCCGGCACCAGCGCTGGCAGCCTGGTGGGCGCGCTCTATGCCGCCGGGAACAATGGATTTGCCTTGAACCAGTTGGCGCTCGACATGGAAGAGGCTGCCATTTCGGATTGGTCGGTGCCTCTTTTTGCATCGTCGAGCGGCGTGATCAAAGGCGAGGCAATCCAGAACTACGTCAACAAGGCGGTGCATGACATTCCGCTGGAAAAACTGAAGATTCCATTCGGCGCAGTCGCCACGGACTTGAACAGCGGGCAGGCAATCCTGTTCCAGCGCGGCAGCGTCGGCGCGGCGGTGCGTGCGTCTTCGGCGGTGCCTGGCGTATTTCAGCCGGTAAAACTGGGGGGACATACCTATGTGGACGGCGGGCTGGTGTCACCGGTGCCGGTGCGTTTTGCACGGCAAATGGGGGCCGACTTTGTCATTGCGGTGAATATTTCGGCACAGCCCGCGGCGCAGGCGGCGTCGAGTTCAGTCGATATTCTGCTGCAGACCTTTGCCATCATGGGCCAAAGCATCAATCAGTTTGAATTGCGCGAAGCCGATGTCGTTATCAGTCCGGCATTGGGAACGATGAAGGGAAACGATTTTAATGGCCGCAATGCCGCGATCCTTGCGGGCGAACGGGCCGGCATGGCGGCGATCAGCGAGATACGGCAGAAACTGAAGGCGCGACAGGCAAAACCATCGGCTCAGTGAACGGTCTTGTCTTCCGACTCGTTGATGCGGCGGGCACCGTTGAAACGCTTCTTCCAGTAGGCGAGGTCCATGCTTTCTATGCGGATCGCGCCGCCGGAAGCGGGTGAGTGAATGAACTTGTTATCGCCTAGATAAATTCCAACGTGCGAGAAGGCATGTCGCAGGGTCTGGTAAAAAACCAGATCGCCGGGTTGCAAATCGTGAGACTCGACATTCTGGCCGACGCGGCTTATTTCTTCAGACGTGCGTGGCAGGTTTGCGCCACGCGATTCCTTGAACACGTAACGCACAAGGCCGCTACAGTCCAAACCGTTTTCTGGTGAGTTGCCGCCATATTTGTATTGAATGCCGACCAGGCCCATGGCACGCATCGCCAGGTCGGCCGCGCGCTCGCGAAGGCCCTGCAGCGCCGACACCGCAGTCGAAGTCGGGGTGTCCAGCACTGCAAATGGCGAATCAAGCTCTGCGCTCCATCCCGAAGCCGCGACGCCGCTCAAACTTGCCGCCAGCGCGAGCGCTACGGCAATCATTGGCAGTTTAAGGCGCGGTTTGGGTGGGTGCATTGTTGGAAGTTTTTCCTTTGGACAACAGGAATGTAAGCCATCGAAGGCGCCCTGTCAAAACTGTCTGTCCGGGCTATCGCCGAAGCAAGGCGCCTAAAGTACAATTCCGGCTCAACAACAGAGGAGCAATAATGCAGTCGAAGCAAATACTGACCCTTGACGACGCCAGGAAAATCGCTGCCGGCGCGGAAGCAGAAGCGAAGAAGAACAACTGGGCCGTGACCATCGCCATCGTCGACGACGGTGGCCATCTGCTTTGGCTGCAAAGGCTGGACAAGGCAGCGCCGATTTCTTCGCAGATCGCTCCAGCGAAGGCCCGCACGGCGGCGGTCGGCCGGCGCGAGACCAAAGTCTATGAAGACATGATCAACAATGGTCGCTTCTCCTTCCTCTCCGCCCCGACCCTGGAAGGCATGCTGGAAGGTGGCATTCCAATTCTTGTGAACGGCGAATGCGTCGGCGCGGTCGGCGTTTCCGGCGTCAAGTCTGCGGAAGACGTGCTGATCGCCAAGGCTGGTATTGCAGCACTTGGCCTTTAAAGGTTGACGGTCGACGTGTGCCTGCGCCGGTATCCGGCCTTGCACGCGGCCGACTCGATGTTCACGCCGCGGGGCTGCGAAGCCGGTTCCCAAGCCTCGTGGTGGTTGCCTGATGGGAGCCATTCACGCTATAATTCGGCGGTTTAGCCATTACTCCGCCGTAGCGCATAAAACTCTCAATCACGCCCCAAAAAGCAGCTTCGAACGCGCCCTTGCAGGTACCCCGGTTACTCTGAATTTCAAGGCATAGGCGCGTCGCAGGCTGATTCTGGCGCGATGCAGCGGCGGTAACATCATCAGGAGTTACCTTGCTGCCATTTTCATCTACTCGCCACATGCCGGCCATACTTGGCCTTGCAGACGGGTCGGTATTTCAGGGGCATTCTATCGGCGCCGCAGGTCAGACCAGCGGCGAAGTCGTCTTCAACACGGCGATGACCGGATATCAGGAAATCCTGACCGATCCAAGTTACAACCGCCAGATCGTCACACTGACTTATCCCCATATCGGCAACACCGGCATCAATCATGAAGATGTCGAAGCTTCAAGAATACATGCCGCCGGACTCATCATCCGCGACTTGCCGCTACAGACTTCAAACTTCCGCAGCCAGCAGAGCCTGTCCGACTATCTCAAGTTGGAAGGTGTGGTCGCCATTGCCGGTATCGACACCCGCAAACTGACCCGCGTCCTCCGCGAAAAAGGCGCGCAGAACGGCGCGATTGTCGCGGGCGAAGGTTGCAGCGCGGAGCAGGCGGTCGCGCTTGCGAAATCGTTTCCAGGCCTGTCCGGAATGGACCTGGCCAAGGTCGTTTCGGTGAAAGAGTCTTACGTCTGGACCGAAAGCGAGTGGAAGCTCGGACGCGGTTACGGCAAGCAGGAACATGCAGAATTTCACGTCGTCGCATTCGACTACGGCATCAAGTACAACATCCTGCGCATGCTGGCGCAGCGCGGTTGCAAGGTGACGGTGCTGCCTGCGCAATCGACCGCGGCAGAAGCGCTGGCCTTCAAACCGGACGGCATCTTTCTCTCAAATGGTCCGGGCGATCCTGAGCCGTGCGATTACGCTATTCGTGCGACCAAAGAACTGATCGAAACCGGGATTCCGGTATTCGGCATTTGCCTCGGCCACCAGATCATGGCGCTGGCCTCCGGCGCCAAAACATTGAAAATGAAATTCGGCCACCACGGCGCGAACCATCCGGTGCAGGACCTCGATACGAAGCAGGTGATGATCACTTCGCAGAACCATGGATTCGCTGTCGATCCGCAGTCGCTTCCTTCGAACTGCCGTGTGACCCACGTCTCGCTGTTTGACGGGTCGCTGCAGGGTTTTACCCGTACCGACTGTCCGGCCTTTTGCTTCCAGGGTCACCCTGAAGCTTCACCCGGCCCTACTGACATTGCACCATTGTTCGATCGCTTTACAGCATTGATGAAGCGCGCCAAGACGGAGAAACAAAAGCATGCCAAAGCGTAGCGACATCAAGAGCATCCTCATTATCGGAGCAGGTCCGATCGTCATCGGTCAGGCTTGCGAGTTCGATTATTCCGGCGCCCAGGCTTGCAAGGCTTTGCGCGAAGAAGGCTTTCGGGTCATCCTCGTTAACAGTAATCCGGCGACCATCATGACCGACCCGGAAATGGCGGATGTCACCTACATCGAGCCGATTACCTGGCAGGTGGTGGAACGCATCATCGAGAAGGAAAAGCCTGACGCAATCCTCCCAACCATGGGCGGGCAAACGGCGCTGAATTGCGCACTTGATTTGCATCACCATGGCGTGTTAGCCAAGCATGGTTGCGAGCTGATCGGCGCATCGCCTGAAGCCATCGACAAGGCAGAGGACCGCTCCAAGTTCAAGGACGCGATGACAAAGATTGGCCTTGGCTCGGCCCGTTCTGGTGTCGCCCATACTCTTGAAGAGTCGTGGGGCGTGCAGAAGGGTCTTGGCTTCCCGGTCATCATCCGTCCTTCGTTCACCATGGGTGGCTCGGGCGGCGGCATCGCCTACAACGCGGAAGAATTCGAGGCCATCTGCAAGCGCGGGCTGGAAGCGTCGCCGACCAGCGAATTGCTGATTGAGGAATCGCTGATTGGCTGGAAAGAATTCGAGATGGAGGTGGTACGCGACAAGAAGGACAACTGCATCATCGTCTGCTCGATTGAAAACCTGGATCCGATGGGCGTCCATACCGGCGATTCCATTACGGTTGCGCCGGCACAGACGCTGACCGACAAGGAATACCAGATCATGCGCAATGCCTCGGTGGCAGTGTTGCGTGAAATCGGCGTCGACACGGGCGGCTCGAACGTCCAGTTCGCCATCAATCCAGACGATGGCCGCATGATCGTCATTGAAATGAATCCGCGCGTGTCACGTTCCTCCGCGCTGGCGTCCAAGGCAACCGGTTTTCCGATTGCAAAGGTCGCCGCCAAGCTGGCGGTTGGCTACACACTGGACGAGTTGCGCAACGAGATCACCGGCGGTGCGACACCGGCATCGTTTGAGCCGAGCATCGATTACGTCGTTACCAAGATTCCGCGCTTCGCCTTCGAGAAGTTTCCGACGGCGGACAGCCACCTGACGACCCAGATGAAGTCGGTCGGCGAGGTCATGGCCATTGGCCGTACCTTCCAGGAGTCGTTTCAGAAAGCGTTGCGTGGACTGGAAGTTGGCGTCGACGGCTTGAACGAAAAGACGACCGATCGCGAAGTGATCGAGGAAGAACTTGGCGAGCCAGGACCGGAACGCATCTGGTACGTCGGCGATGCCTTTGCCCATGGTTTCACGCTCGAAGAAGTGCATCAGCTTACGCATATAGATACCTGGTTTCTTTCGCAAATCAAGGAGATCGTTGACATTGAACTCTGGCTCGAAACGGTCAGCCTGGAGTCGCTCGACAAGGCGATGTTGTTTCACCTCAAGCAAAAAGGTTTCGCGGACCGGCGCCTGGCAAAGCTGTTGAAAACCACGGATGCGGACGTGCGCAAGATGCGGCATCGGCTTAATGTGCGTCCGGTCTACAAGCGCGTCGACACCTGTGCCGGTGAGTTTTCCACCAATACCGCCTACATGTACTCGACCTATGAGGAAGAGTGCGAATCCAACCCGACTGACCGCAAGAAAATCATGGTGCTGGGCGGTGGACCAAACCGCATCGGGCAGGGCATTGAGTTTGACTACTGCTGTGTTCATGCGGCGCTGGCTATGCGCGAAGACGGCTATGAAACCATCATGGTCAACTGCAATCCGGAAACCGTGTCAACCGACTACGATACCTCCGACCGGTTGTACTTCGAGCCGCTGACGCTGGAAGATGTCCTGGAAATCGTTGACCTCGAAAAGCCATTGGGCGTCATCGTGCAGTATGGCGGTCAGACACCGCTGAAACTCGCGCTCGATCTGGAAGCCAATGGCGTGCCTATCATCGGCACCTCGCCAGACATGATCGATGCGGCGGAAGACCGCGAGCGGTTCCAGAAGCTGCTACATGAACTGGGCCTGCGCCAGCCGCCAAATCGTACCGCGCGTACCGAAGAAGACGCCTTGCGCCTGGCGCAGGAAATCGGCTATCCGCTGGTCGTTCGTCCGTCGTATGTGCTTGGCGGCCGGGCAATGGAGATCGTGCATGAACAGCGCGACCTGGAGCGCTACATGCGCGAAGCGGTGAAGGTCTCGCACGATTCGCCGGTGCTGCTGGACCGCTTCCTGAACGATGCGATCGAGGTCGATGTCGACTGCATTTCCGATGGGGAGCGCACCTTTATTGGCGGCGTGATGGAACACATTGAGCAGGCTGGCGTGCACTCCGGCGATTCCGCCTGTTCCTTGCCACCGTATTCGCTGTCGCAGCCGACTATTGATGAACTCAAGCGCCAGACCTCCGCCATGGCGAAGGGCCTGAACGTTGTCGGCCTGATGAACGTGCAATTCGCGATTCAGCAGCGCGAAGTCGATGGCGCGATGCAGGACATCGTCTTTGTTTTGGAAGTGAATCCACGCGCCTCGCGCACCGTACCGTTTGTCTCCAAGGCCACTGGCCTGCAACTGGCCAAGATCGCGGCCCGTTGCATGGTCGGTCAGTCGCTCGAAAGCCAGGGCGTGAAGAAGGAAGTTGTGCCGCCTTACTTTAGCGTCAAGGAAGCGGTTTTCCCGTTCGTAAAATTCCCGGGAGTCGATACCATCCTCGGACCGGAGATGAAGTCGACTGGTGAAGTCATGGGCGTGGGCCGAACCTTCGGCGAAGCGTTTGTGAAGTCGCAGCTTGGCGCCGGGGTGAAGTTGCCGAAGTCGGGCAAGGTTTTCCTTTCGGTGAAGAACAGCGACAAGCCGCGTGCGGTGCAGGTGGCGCGTGATCTGGTTCAGATCGGCTTTTCTGTAGCGGCCACGAAAGGCACCGCGGCGGCCATCAGCGCTGCGGGTATTCCGGTCGGGACGGTCAACAAGGTTGCGGAAGGGCGTCCTCATATTGTGGACATGATCAAGAACAATGAGATCGCCCTGGTCATCAACACGGTGGAAGAAAAACGTAGCGCCATCGTCGACTCGCGGGCCATCCGCATATCGGCACTGGCGGCACGTGTGACGACCTATACGACGA
The DNA here is from genome assembly GCA_028292265.1 of Herminiimonas sp. Taxonomy (GTDB): domain Bacteria; phylum Pseudomonadota; class Gammaproteobacteria; order Burkholderiales; family Burkholderiaceae_D; genus JAQGMR01. The sequence goes on along the minus strand of JAQGMR010000017.1, from coordinate 11,653 downwards.
TCGCGGGCGCCGAGGCGGCAGTTGAGGGCATGGCGCATCTCGACGAGTTGCATGTCTATGATTTACAAGGTTTGCATAAAACCTTAAACTAAGTCGCTCAACTCCCTACCCGTTCTCAGAGGTCGCAAGTAACTTTCCCGCAAGGGATTGTTCCTTGTGACCTCTGTGACTTTGATCTCCTAAAAAGTGCAAATCATGAGTTCAGTACCCATTACCAAATACGGCGCAGAGCTACTCAAGGAAGAACTGATCCGCCTTAAAACCAAGGAACGTCCTGCGGTGATTCTTGCCATTGCCGAGGCGCGGTCCCACGGCGATCTGTCGGAAAACGCGGAATATGACGCGGCCAAGGAACGCCAGAGTTTTATCGAGGGACGTATTGCCGATCTTGAAGGAAAGCTCGGTGCGGCGCAGGTGATTGACCCCTTGCTGCTGGAAGCGGATGGGCGGATCGTTTTCGCGTCGACCGTGCATCTCGAAGATCTCGGGTCGGGCGAGAAGGTGACTTACCAGATCGTCGGTCTTGACGAGGCCGACCTCAAGCAAAGCAAGGTGTCGATTACCTCGCCGATCGCGCGCGCCCTGATCGGAAAATATGCGGGTGACGTGGTCGAAGTGCAGGCCCCGGCTGGTGTTCGCGAATACGAAGTACTCGAAGTGCGGTACGTTTGAAGGTCCGGAAGCCAGGACGGCGCTGATGCTAGCCTACCGATTGCGCCTTTTGCTCGGCACGCTTTGGGTTGGCAGTCTGTGGACCATTGGCTATGTCGTGGCGCCCACGCTTTTTTACAGCCTGTCGGACCGTGTCCTGGCCGGCACCATCGCGGGAAGCCTTTTTCATATCGAGGCGTGGCTCGGTATCGTGCTGGCGCTGGCGCTTGCCACGACGCTCGTCAGGGGCCGGGTCAACATCACCCGGGATCAGCGTCGGGCCTGCCTGCGACTTATCGGCTTTATGGCGTTATGCATTGTGCTCGGTTACTTCGCCACCCAGCCGTTCATGGCTGCATTGCGGCACGCCGCCGGGCCGGCTGGTGTCATGGCCTCGGGCGCACGTCTGGAGTTCGGCATACTGCATGGCGTGGCCAGCGCCTTTTATCTCGTTCAGAGCTTGCTTGGAATCGGACTGATCCTGAAGCTGCGCTGAGACGGTGCTGGATGGGCCAGGCAAGGGATTGCAGCCGCTGAACACGTCCGGCAGATGCAGCGGCCAGAGTCAGCTCCGCGATTTACTTAGCGTTTGCCCAGCTGCGTTTTCTTTTGGCTGGTCTGGCGTGGCTTGGCTTTCTTGATCAATCCGCCGGCGGTGACCCGCTCATTGCCCTTGACAAGGACTTTGGTGACCGACGGCTTGCTGCGGCCGCTCGGACTGGGCTTGACGACGGTAACTTCCCGCATTCCGGCGCCACCGCGCTTTTCAGTGCGCTCCTTTACGGCTTCCTTCTTTGGGCGGTAAAGAACAAGCAGCTTGCCAATATGCTGGATGGGAGCGGCCCCAAGTGTCGTGCATATGTTTTCGTACATGCCGACACGCGCTTCGCGGTCGTCGCCGAATACGCGGACCTTGATAAGGCCGTGGGCGTTCAGGCTGGCGTCGATTTCCTTCATGACCGCGGGGGTCAGGCCGGATTCTCCGATGATCACAACGGGATTCAAGGCGTGGGCGTCAGCGCGCAAGGCGCTGCGCTCGACGGGTGTGAGTTTTAGCATGGGGGTCGGTCTTTCGGCCGCCTGGGTAACAGAGGAAAGGCAGTATTCTACGCGAATGGCAAAGAAGAAATTAAACAAGAACTGGTTGCACGATCATATCAACGACCCCTATGTGAAACTGGCGCAGAAGGAAGGATATCGCGCCCGCGCCGCCTATAAACTCAAGGAGATCGACGAGAACGAGAAACTGATTCGTCCCGGCCAGATCATCGTCGACCTGGGCAGTACGCCGGGAAGCTGGGCGCAGTACGCGCGCAGCCGGCTGGCCGGGCAGGAAGGTGGAGGCATCCACGGCGTCATCATCGGACTTGACCTGTTGCCCATGGAGCCGATCGCCGACGTGCAGTTCATTCTCGGCGACTTCCGGGAAGAGGCTGTTTTGAAGCAGCTTGAGACCATACTCCAGGGGCGCAAGGTCGACCTCGTTTTGTCGGATATGGCGCCAAACCTGTCTGGCATTGCACTGTCCGATGCGGCCCGGATGGAGGACATTATTGATCTCGCGCTCGAGTTTGCCGACGCGCACCTGAAACCTTCAGGCGCTCTCCTCGTCAAATGTTTCAACGGAATGGGCTTTTCACAGATCATCGAAAATTTTCGGCGGCAATTCAAGACTGTGTCACAAAAAAAGCCGAAAGCGAGCCGCGACAAGTCATCAGAAATCTACGTGCTGGGCAAAATATTGAAGAAAACTGGCCAAAATCCCAAGGGCGTCGGTTTTTAGCCTTGATTTATCAGCCACTTAGCCTGATATGCCGCCTAGCAGGCGTGATTCATTGCGAGTAGAATTTGCAAACAAGGTAAAGGCCGTCACTGGCCCAAGGAGTTCTTCTAGTGAACAACATGTTTTCGAAAGCCGCCATTTGGGTGGTTATTGCTCTAGTCCTGTTCACGGTGTTCAAGCAATTTGACGACCGTGGGCTCGCAGGCGGAGCCACTCCGATAGCGTATTCAGATTTCCTCGATGAGGTGAAGGCCAAGCACATCAAGGAAGCAACGATTGAGGACCGTACCATCGTTGCCACGACCTCAGATGGCAAGAAGATCAAGGCAACGGTTACCAATCTGGACCGTGGCCTGATCGGCGATCTCGTCAACAACGACGTGAAGTTCGACGTCAAGCAGCCAGAGCCTCCAAGCTTCCTTTCTCAAGTATTCATTTCCTGGTTCCCGATGCTGCTGCTGATCGGCGTCTGGGTATTCTTCATGCGCCAGATGCAGGGCGGTGGTAAAGGTGGCGCCTTCTCCTTCGGCAAGTCCAAGGCACGCATGCTGGATGAGAACAGCAATGCGGTGACATTCGCGGACGTCGCCGGTTGCGATGAAGCGAAGGAAGAAGTTCAGGAGCTGGTCGACTTCCTGCGCGACCCGACCAAATTCCAGAAGCTGGGCGGACGCATTCCACGTGGCGTGCTGATGGTCGGCCCTCCAGGTACCGGTAAAACCTTGCTGGCGCGCGCCATTGCTGGTGAAGCCAAAGTGCCTTTCTTCACCATTTCCGGTTCGGACTTCGTTGAGATGTTCGTGGGCGTCGGTGCATCGCGCGTACGGGACATGTTTGAAAACGCAAAGAAACATGCGCCTTGCATCATCTTCATTGACGAGATTGACGCCGTTGGTCGCCATCGTGGCGCCGGCATGGGTGGCGGCAACGACGAACGCGAACAAACGCTGAACCAGTTGTTGGTCGAGATGGATGGTTTTGAAGCGAACGCAGGCGTTATCGTGATCGCTGCAACCAACCGCGCCGACGTGCTGGACAAGGCCTTGCTGCGCCCGGGCCGCTTCGACCGTCAGGTCATTGTCGGTCTGCCGGACATCCGCGGCCGCGAACAGATCCTGTACGTCCACATGCGCAAGGTGCCTATTGCGCCGGACGTCAAGGCCGACATACTTGCCCGTGGCACCCCAGGGTTTTCCGGTGCGGATCTTGCCAACCTGGTCAATGAAGCGGCGCTTTTTGCGGCCCGACGCAACAAGCGACTGGTGGAAATGCAGGACTTCGAGGACGCCAAGGACAAGATCGTCATGGGCCCGGAGCGCAAGTCTGCCGTCATGCGCGAGGAAGAACGCCGCAACACCGCTTTCCACGAGTCTGGACATGCAGTGGTTGCGAAATTGCTGCCGAAGGCAGATCCGGTTCACAAGGTCACCATCATGCCCCGCGGCTTTGCGCTGGGTTTGACCTGGCAGCTGCCGGAACATGACCGGGTGAATATGTACAAGGACAAGATGCTGGAAGAGATTGCCATCCTGTTTGCAGGGCGGATTTCGGAAGAAATCTTCATGCATCAGATGTCAACCGGCGCTTCGAATGACTTTGAACGGGCCACGAAACTGGCGCGTGCCATGGTGACGCGATACGGCATGTCAGAAACATTGGGCACCATGGTGTACGAGGATACGGAGCAGGACGCCTACTTCGGGCGTATGAGTTCCAAGACGGTATCCGAAGCGACCCAGCAAAAGGTCGACCTGGAAATCCGAAGCATTCTCGACGCGCAATACAGCCTTTCACGGCGCCTGATCGAAGAAAACAAGTCGAAGGTCGAAATGATGGCTGCGACTCTGCTCGAGTGGGAAACCATCGATGCCGACCAGATAAACGACATCATGGAAGGTCGGGAACCGCGGCTGCCAAAAGCAGGCGTTCCACCAAAACGCTCGTCGGACAGTTCTGGCGGTGGCGTAACGCCTACGGCAACCGCGCCCGCCTGAGGCAAGCTTGCCAATCTGAATAACGCTGCAGAGTTGAAAGGGTGAGGAGAAATCCTCACCCTTTTGTTTTGGCGCTGTGCCGCACGTCCGGGATGAAATGAATAGCTACCTCCAATGTGGTCGTTTCCGGCTCCCGGTCGGCTTGTCTGACCGCCCGGTCGTCATGGGTATTTTGAACGTGACGCCCGATTCGTTTTCGGACGGCGGGCGCTTCTGCGATTTCGATACCGCAATGAGGCGTGCCGAAGCGATGATTGCCGAAGGCGTCGACATCATTGACGTTGGAGGCGAATCAACGCGTCCCGGCGCGGATTCACTGTCAGCGCAGCAGGAACTTGATAGAGTCATGCCGGTTGTTGAGGCGTTACGCGAGTGCGGCAAACCGGTTTCCGTTGATACATCCAAGCCCGAAGTAATGCGTGCCGCGCTGCAGTCCGGTGCCGACATGATTAATGACGTGCACTGCTTTCTGCAGGAAGGCGCACAGGAGGTCGTGCGAAACAGCAGCTGCGGACTCTGCCTTGTACACATGCAGCGCCAACCGCAGACCATGCAGGAAAACCCTCATTACGCCGACGTCGTGTCCGAGGTGATTGCCTTTCTGAGCGCGCGAGCCAAGGCCTTTACTGAAATTGGCGTCGCCCCTGACCGGATATGCGTCGACCCCGGCTTTGGCTTTGGCAAGACGCTAGCGCATAATCTGGCGCTGCTCCGGAGCCTTGATCGGCTTCGCGACGCCGCTGGTTTTCCGGTATTGGCGGGCATGTCACGTAAATCAATGCTGGGAGCAATCACCGGCCGCGCCGTCGAGGATCGACAGCCCGCAAGTCTTGCGGGAGCGGTGGTCGCGGCGGAGCGGGGCGCGCGTATCATTCGGGTGCACGATGTCGCACAGACCGTGGACGCCCTGAAGGTTTGGCAGGCGGCAAGGTAAGCAAATAACAGAAACGAAACAGTGGGAGCGGAGACAAGATGTCACGAAAATATTTTGGTACCGACGGGATTCGCGGCACCGTGGGGGTTTCGCCCATAACGCCGGACTTCGTCATGAAGCTGGGATACGCCGCGGGCAAGGTGCTCGTGCGTGATGAAGCAGGCGGCGCAAAGCCGGCCGTGTTAATCGGCAAGGACACGCGCATTTCGGGCTACATGCTGGAGGCTGCACTGGAGGCAGGGCTGTCGGCCGCTGGTGTCGATGTGATGCTTGCAGGCCCGATACCGACGCCGGCGGTGGCCTACCTCACCCGCGCCTTGCGCATGTCCGCAGGCATTGTCATCTCCGCTTCGCACAATCCCTACCAGGACAACGGTATCAAGTTCTTTTCGAAACAGGGTAACAAGCTGCCGGATCAGGTCGAGGCGGCCATTGAGTCAGCCCTGGAGGGAGATATCGAGTGCGTGGCTCCCGAGCTGCTCGGAAAGGCGCGTCGGCTCGATGACGCGCGCGGTCGCTATATCGAGTTTTGCAAAAGCACCTTCCCCACTGAGCTGGATTTGCGGGGCTTGAAAATTGTTGTCGACTGCGCCCATGGCGCCGCCTACCACATCGCCCCCGACGTGTTCCATGAACTTGGCGCCGAGATCGTCGCCATTGGCGACCAGCCCAATGGCATGAACATCAACGATGGTGTTGGCGCGACGGCGCCACAAGCACTTTCCGCCGCGGTTCGCGAGCACGAGGCAGATCTCGGGATTGCGCTTGATGGAGACGCGGACCGCCTGTTGATGGTGGACAGTTCCGGCCGAATTTTCAACGGCGACGAACTGTTATACGTGATGGTAAAGGACCGCATGATGCGCGGTCCGGTGCCAGGTGCAGTGGGCACCTTGATGACCAACATGGCACTCGAAATTGGCTTTCGCAAACTTGGCGTTGGCTTTGCGCGCGCGAGGGTAGGCGATCGGTACGTGCTTGAAGTGCTGCAGGAGCGAGGGTGGCTGCTCGGCGGCGAGGGCTCCGGCCACTTGCTTTGCCTGGACAAGCATACGACGGGTGACGGTATCGTCTCGGCGTTACAGATCCTGTCGGCGATGAAGCGCAGCGGGCAGACTCTTGCAGAACTGACGAAGGAAATCGCGCTTTTTCCGCAAAGCCTTATTAACGTAAAAGTGGCGCCAGGCTTCGATTGGCAGCAACAGGCCGCGGCGGTGGCGGAGAAGCGCTTTGTCGAAGATGAATTGGGCGATCGCGGCCGCGTATTGATCCGTCCGTCCGGTACAGAACCCCTGGTTCGCGTGATGGTGGAAGCAGAGCATGCGGACCTTGCAGACCGCATGGCGCGACGCATCGCGGACAAGCTCTTGACCGCCGGTAGCTAAGTCAGAAAACTATCCACTTTTTCACACGATAAAATTGACCCGCTGAACTCTATCCTGTATAGTTTTACGTTCTCGGAGTGTGGCGCAGCCCGGTAGCGCACCTGGTTTGGGACCAGGGGGTCCAAGGTTCGAATCCTTGTACTCCGACCAGCATTGAAGAAGCCTGCTAGTGAATTTCACTAACAGGCTTTGTCATTTGTGGACGCTATACGGTATTGTCGTTCCCGCTATCGTATTCTCGGTCCGGAATTCCGTAATTCGGCTTCCGTCGCAAACAGCATGCTGCCCGTAGCTCATCTGGATAGAGCACAAGCCTTCTAAGCTTGGGGTAGGGGGTTCGAGTCCCTCCGGGCAGACCACGTTGCATCTTCCAGGTTCGACCAGTCGCCCACATTTATTGCCAACAAACTATTGACGATAGTCAACCACCTAATATAATGGCTCCCATAACTATTGAACTTTGGGGGACGTATGTCAGAGCAAAGTGCCGGCGCGTCGTCCGGCGACCTCAAGCAGGGACAGCCGACCCATTTCAATATGAATAAGCTTCAGGCAGTCGCTTGCATGGCGGCTTCCGCTGTCCTTAGCACAGCTCTTTTGATCTGGTGCTTCAAGTCGCTGTTCTAGCTTCTATCTCCTCCCGCCCGAACTCCTGCGGTACCTTCTCCGCCCGATTTGACAACGCCTCAGCCCCTCGCCAGTCGCCCGCAAAATTGCGTTTGAACTGAATCCCGTTCAGCCAGATTTTTCAACGCTGTCCCATCACCTTTTCTGGCTTGCCGACGGTTCGCTGCTGAAGTGATGCGGCGCTGGGACTACTTTCTGTTTCGACTCGGCTCCGAGCCCTGCGCCCGCGGCAATCACTTCTTCGACGACTATCGCTTGCACTGCCGGATGCAGTGCAAGCGCGACGTGGCCAATGCCGTGAAGTTCCACGTTTCGTGCTCCAGGAAGGTCCGAAGATGTTTGCGGTGACACGATGTTATCGTGATGCGAATAAATTGAAACGAACAAGCCGCGCACCTCCGGTGTTTCGGCCAGCGCCAATTCGGCGAGCCAGCGCGAAGGCCTCCCGGTCCGGGCGCTTCCAGTCCAACGCATCTGGCGTGAATTGTGCCCCGCCCCGAAGTTGGCCAACGCTGTTCCGCTATGCGGCGTACCAAGTGTAATGACTTTCGCAATGTGCCCGTAGCCGTGGTCCCTGATATAGGCGCGTGCGACGAGTCCCCCCATGCTGTGTGCGACGATAACAATTTTGTCGCTGCCAGTCGATCTGCGAAGGCTTTCGACAGCGCGCCCGATAGAGGGCACAAAGTCGTCTATGCCTCCGAACATTGGCTCAAGGCTCACCGCGTGGTGATAAATTTTCGCCCGTTGCAGAGCCTGACTCATGCTGTGCCAATAACCGCTGTTGCACCCATATCCATGGATCAGCAGGACCGGTAGGCCAGCGGGCTTCTCTGCCTCGTGTTTCTCGAACTGATGAAACGCCATTGTCCACGTTGAGCTTTTCATCGTCGCGAGAAACTCGCCGGCGAACAGGCGAAGCGCTTGCAGTGGACGCAATTGGTGGTCTTTCGGTGTTTCACTTCTGTACAGCCAGGCAATCCAGAAATTATTGGCGGTGATCAGTAGCCTGAATAGCAGTATGGCCCCGGCGCCGATCGCCGCGGCGAGCCACGGGCTTCCGACCTCCCAATAGCGCAGCGCCGCCCAGCAGAGTCCAAGCGCAGCCGTCGCCTGCAAGATAATCAGGATGCGCGTAACGAGAGTGACCATAAGACGACGCAGAGTCCTCGGCAATTCCGGCTGAGAAGTAAGGACAACATGGTGGAACAGATCGGCTTAAGCGAAAACGCAATCAAACATGACTTGTCCATGAATCGGAGCAGTCACTGATGTTACAAGAATTGGAGATAGCAGGGATTCTGCCGAGTCGATTTCATTACTACCGTACAGTTTTTTCGTCCTTGGCGGTGACCCGAATCAATCGCGTCCTCGCAAGCCGATCATGCAGAAATTGCCGATCTGGATCGAGGAATGCGGTAGCACCCCACATGACGACATTGATCATCGGGATTGTCGCCAGCCACCAGCCTTTTGCGTGCGCGCCCCACGCCAACATCAATCCAGGCAGGAACCACATCCACGAAAGAAAATATCTTGCTATGGCGACCAGGAGGCTGACCCGGAGGCCCTGCGCACTGACGAGGCGAATTCGCCAGGTCTTCATGGCAAGTGTTTGGCCGCCATGCGTCCAGAACCAGACGAAATAAACGCCCACAACAAGGAACAGCCAATACTGCAATCCGCTGCGGAGGGTCAAGGCGTGGCGCTGCTGCAATAGTGTGGAAAAGAGCCAGCCCGCGATGAAGACGACGCCGAACAGCAGCATCGCTTCATACACAATGCATGCAAATCGGCTTCTTAAGGAAGGCGTTGCGGAGGAGTTCAATATCGCGCTATCGGACTGGTTGAGGCGGACTGGAGGACGTTGCAGCAGGGACGTTTGGTTGAGGCGGTGCCACGGTTTCGGCAGGTGCACGGGGAACCGGCGGCGCAGCCAGCGGCAGCCCTTCTCTGCCGCCCGTCGTTGGCGGGGAGGCGGGAGGTGGATTGCCGGGCGACGTGCTGGCGCCGGGGGCCGCCGAGCGATTGCCCGCGGCCGGCACAAGGGCGCGGTGTTCAGACTTTTGGCCGACCGCCTGGCGTTTTTGCAGATCGGTTTTCAAGGTGGATTTCGGCGGCGGATTTATCTTCGGCTTCTGCTGTGAAACTGGTGGCAAATTTGCAACCCGCTTTTTCACCGAAGCCTCGTCCGCAAGTTTTTTCTTTTGCTCTTCGGGCAATTTCTGGTAGTTCTGCCACTCAGCGCTTTTCTCACTAGGATTCAGTTTCTTGGCTCGGGAGTAGCTTTCACGGGCGACGCGTCGCTGATCGGGGGTCAGCTTTGCCCATTCCCGCATCCGTTCTTGAAGGCGGACTTGCTGGTCGGGCTTTAACGTACCGTATTTGGATCCTATCGTAAGCCACTTGATCTTCCTGGCACTATCGAGTCGATCCCACTCTGCGGCCAGCGGCTGAAGTGCCGTCTGTTGTGCTGGAGTGAGGTCCACCCAGCGCGGCTTCGATACCGGTGTCGGCGGGGCAGACTTTGTTGACGGCGGAGATGCGCGGGACGGTTCGGCCTTTGGCTTGACGGCTGGCGCGGGAACCGGGGCCGGAACCGGGCCGGGTACAGGAACAGCTGCCGGTACCGAGCCACCGGGCACGGTTTCGGCGGCAACGCTTGGACTCGGGAGGGACATCGGAGCCAATGCTGCCACTAAAGCCATTGAAACGGTGCCTGCCGTACTTCGGGTTGCCGAAATGACCGCCGAAAAATAAGCAAAAGCCAGCGAGGCAGCAGCCCGACCAGGGTGTGGCCGAAATCTCATTTACTCTCCCTGGCTTGCCAGGTATGCGTTGAAGCCGTGATCCAGGTAGGCGGAGAGCGGGAGTTCGTCTGATAGCACGAGAGCGTCAATTTCGGCGGTGTCGCTAATACGCTGCTGCTGTTCCAGGTGATAGATGCCAAACAGCCCGGCCACCAGAACGATGGCAGGAACCGCAAAACTGAGGCGACGGAACCAGGAAAGAGGCTCCTTAAAGAAATTTCCCATTTCGCCGGCAAAGGCGACTTGCGGCATGCGAGCGCGGACCGGTGCGTCGCTCTTCTTGCAAGCCAGCGCCTTCGCTCGCCCGGCGGCGAGTCTCGCCGTTGTGTCGGCCGGAAGGTTGTCCAGGTGTTCATTAAGTGCGTGTCGCACTTTGTAAGCGAAATTCAGTTCATTGGCGTTCATAGTCGAATTCCTCGGGCTCTGAGAGCGTGTGCCAGGGCGTGAGTCGCCCGTGAACAATGCGTTTTAACGCTGCCTTCTGAACAGCCCATCGCGGCGGCTGTCTCGGCAACGTCCATATCCTGCCAATAACGCAGCAAGAACGCCTCTCGTTGACGTGTCGGAAGCTTTTGCACCTCTTCGTCGATTGCGGACAGGGTTTGATCCCTCGACACCTTGTCCTCGCTCGACTCTGCAGCAACCGAACCGCCTTCCGCCTCCAGCGTCTCCAAAGGGTCAGACTCATCGCCCTCGTCAGAGTGCCTCGTCATGCTTGAAAACAGGCTTACCCACGTGTTGCGCACCTTCTCGCGCCGAAAGTAGTCGTGGATTGTGTTTTGCAGTATGCGCTGAAACAGGAGTGGCAGTTCAGCGGCCGGCTTGTCGCCATATTTTTCGGCCAGCTTGATCATTGCGTCCTGCACAATGTCAAAGGCTGATTCGTCCCGCCGCACCGCGTAGACCGCCTGTCTGAAAGCGCGGCGCTCAACAGCTTCGAGGAAATCCGAGAGTTCTTTATCGGTTGCCATTCAATGCAGCGCGTGATTCTTGATTGTCCAAGGCAGTCGACAATAGAGTAAAAGGGCGGGGTTGCTCGACGAGAACCCGCGCATGCTAGCAAAAACCGGTCAGCTTGGGGGATTTTCGCGAGTAGATCGTTGAATCTTCAACAGAATCGACACAATTTGACTTGACACAAAATGGTGCGACGCATTAAGTTATTGGTCCCCTTCGCATATGAAGGACTTGTCCTGCCGCACGCGACGCATAATGCCGCCGGTGACGGGATGCGCTTCTTTTGAAAGCTGTTTGCTTTGACCCATGCCACAAGCGTGAGAATTTCGTGGCGGTGTTGCAGGACCCCCGGCTGAACGAGTCGCATGCAGCGCCAATTTGAATCGCGTTTAACGACGCGCGACGGATTGGCGCAAGTGCCCAAAAAAGGAATGCCAAAGGACTGCCGCCCTGAACGATTTTCGCTGGAAAAAGCATCCGATCAATTTCCCATGGACCTTGAAAGGAACGTA
>JAQGMR010000027.1 GCA_028292265.1 Herminiimonas sp. | reverse complement strand
CACCCATGAGCAAGGTCTTGGCCAGATGGAGGCGCCCGCGCTCGCCGCCCGAGAGTGTGCCGACATTCTTCTGCTGGTCGCTGCCCTTGAAATTGAAGCGGCCAAGATAGGCGCGCGACGGCATTTCGAAGCGGCCGACGGTAAGGATGTCTGCGCCGCCGGACACGTCTTCAAACACGGTCTTGTTACTCGACAGGCTGTCGCGTGACTGGTCCACCAGCGAGACCCGCACAGTAGAGCCAATCACGATCTCACCGCTGTCAGGTTGTTCCTTGCCGGTGATCATGCGAAACAGCGTTGATTTGCCGGCACCATTCGGGCCGATGATGCCGACAATGGCGCCGGCCGGAATGCGGAAGGACACGTCCTCGATAAGCAGCCGGTCGCCGTAGCCCTTGCTCACGTTCTTGAACTCGATCACTTCATTGCCAAGCCGCTCCGCCACCGGAATGAATATCTCCTGGGTCTCGTTGCGCTTCTGGTATTCATGCTCGGACAATTCATTGAAGCGGGCAAGGCGCGCCTTGCTCTTGGCCTGGCGTCCCTTTGGATTCTGACGTACCCATTCCAGCTCTTTCTGCAGTGCCTTTTGCCGGGCCGATTCGCTTGACTCCTCCTGCTTCAGGCGGGCCTGCTTCTGCTCCAGCCAGGAACTGTAATTGCCCTTCCAGGGGATGCCGTGGCCGCGGTCAAGTTCCAGGATCCAATCGGCCGCGTTGTCCAGGAAGTAGCGATCATGCGTGATGCCGACCACGGTGCCGGGGAAGCGCAGCAGGAACTGTTCAAGCCAGTCAACAGACTCGGCGTCAAGATGGTTTGTCGGCTCGTCAAGCAGCAGCATGTCTGGCTTGGAAAGCAGCAGGCGGCAGAGGGCCACTCGACGTTTCTCACCACCGGACAGAACGCCAATCTTTGCATCCCATGGCGGCAGGCGCAAGGCATCAGCGGCCATTTCAAGCTGCAGGTCGAGGTTGTCGCTGCCGGAGGTTGAAATGATGGCTTCAAGGCGCGCTTGCTCCGTAGCCAGGGCGTCGAAATCGGCATCGGGCTCGCCATAGGCCGCATACACGGCATCGAGCTTTGCCTTAGCTTCGAAGGCTTCGCCAAGGCCGCCTTCCACCGACTGGCGCACCGTCTGTTCCGGATCGAGTTCCGGCTCCTGGGGCAGATAACCGATGTTGAGATTCGGCATCGGTACGGCTTCGCCGACGATGTCCTTGTCGATGCCGGCCATAATCTTTAGCAGCGTCGACTTTCCCGACCCGTTAACGCCCAGCACGCCAATTTTTGCGCCGGGAAAAAAGGAGAGCGAAATGTCTTTCAGAATTTGGCGTTTGGGTGGGACGATCTTGCCCACGCGGTTCATGGTGTAGACGTAGTTGGCCATTTTTGTGTAAGCGGGAGAGCGTTAGAGGGAAACGACAAGGATAGCCGATTGGCCACGCCACTGGTAAGTTCGGCGCAGTGCGGCAAGGCCATGACGACGGGGAAGAATCTAGCGCGACCGGGCCCGATTGCCCCACGTGTGGAGCCCGCTCTCAATGGAATAGAGCGCGAGCGCGGCCCAGATCGAGACGAACCCAAGCAGCCGCGTGCCGCCGAACGGCTCGTGATACAGCCAAACGCCAAGCAAAAGCTGGATGGTGGGACTGATGTATTGCAGCAGGCCGAGTAGCGAAAGTGGAATTCGGCGGGCACCTGCGGCGAACATCAGCAGCGGTATTGCCGTAAGCGGCCCGGCGCACAGCATGAGCACCTTTGACGTGGTCGATGCCGCCGCAAAGCCACTCTGGTGCTGTCCGGCGAACACGGCAAGCAGGGCCAGCGCTAGTGGCAGCAGCACCATGGTCTCCAGAGACAGGCCTTCCAGCGGGCCGAGCTTCGCCGTCTTGCGCAACAGGCCATAGAAACCGAAGCTTATGGCAAGCGAGAGCGCGATCCATGGCGGATGTCCTGCCTGCCAGGTTAGCCATGCCACCCCGAGCGCGGCCGTGCCGATGGCGACCCACTGGCCGCGTCGCAGCCGCTCTTTCAGCAGCAGGAAACCAAGAAGAACATTGACCAACGGATTAACAAAGTAGCCAAGGCTCGCATCAATTACATGGTCGTTATTCACAGACCAGATGTAGATGCACCAGTTGATGGAAAGCAGAAAGGCGCTTGCCGCAAAACCGGCGAGGATGCGCGGCTGCCGGCGTACGGTGGCGAGCCAGGCCCATTGGCGGCGGGCGCTCAGGACAATGGCGAGAAAAACCATGGACCAAACCACACGATGCGCCAGGATTTCCATTGGCGAGATATCGTGCAGGGCCTTGAAGTACAGCGGAAAGCACCCCCACAGAATAAAGGCGGAGGCCGCGTAAAGAATGCCAGTGTTCAAGAGCTTCTCTGCACCCGCTACATGCTGCGCCGGTATTGGCCGCCGACCTCGAAAAGCGCATCCGTGATTTGGCCCAGCGAGCACACCCGCACCGCCTCCATCAGCTTTTCAAACACGTTGCCGTCTTCAATCACCGCCTGCTGCAAGGCGCTTAGCATAGCCGGCGCGGCCTCCGCGTTACGTGCCTGAAAATCCGCCAGGCGTTTTAGCTGAGACTGTTTTTCTTCATCGGTCGAGCGCGCCAGTTCAACTTTTTGCGGAGCCGGATTGGCCAGCGGATTTCGGAAGGTGTTGACCCCCACAATCGGGAGCGTGCCATCGTGCTTCTGGTGCTCATACAGCATCGATTCTTCCTGGATCTTGCCGCGCTGGTAGCCGGTTTCCATGGCGCCGAGTACGCCGCCGCGCTCTGCTATGCGTTCAAATTCCTGCAGAACGGCCTCTTCGACCAGGTCGGTCAGCTCTTCCAGAATGTAGCTTCCCTGGTTCGGGTTTTCATTTTTCGCCAAGCCCCATTCGCGGTTAATGATCAGCTGGATTGCGAGTGCCCGCCGCACCGATTCGTCGGTCGGGGTGGTGATGGCTTCGTCATAGGCGTTAGTGTGCAGCGAATTGCAATTGTCATAGATCGCAATCAGCGCCTGCAGCGTGGTACGGATGTCGTTGAAGTCAATCTCCTGCGCGTGCAGCGAGCGGCCTGAAGTCTGGATGTGATACTTCAACTTTTGGGAGCGCTCATTGGCGCCGTATTTTTCGCGCAGCGTAACGGCCCAGATGCGGCGGGCGACACGACCCATGACGCAGTATTCCGGATCCATGCCATTGGAAAAGAAGAATGAAAGGTTGGGCGCAAAGTCATCGATGTTCATGCCACGCGCCAGATAGGCTTCCACAAACGTGAATCCGTTCGACAGCGTAAAAGCCAGTTGGGAAATCGGGTTCGCGCCGGCCTCGGCGATGTGGTAACCCGAGATCGATACGGAGTAAAAATTGCGGACCTGGTTGCGGACGAAGTATTCCTGAATGTCGCCCATCACCTTGAGCGAAAACTCGGTCGAGAAAATGCAGGTGTTCTGACCCTGGTCTTCCTTCAGGATGTCGGCCTGCACCGTGCCACGCACGTTTTGCAGTACCCATGCGCGCAATTGTGCCGCTTCCTCCTGGCTCGGTTCACGACCCTTGTCGGCGCGGAAGCGCGTCAATTGCTGGTCGATAGCGGTGTTCATGAACATCGCGAGGATGGTGGGCGCAGGGCCGTTAATGGTCATCGAAACCGAGGTGCTCGGGCTGCACAGGTCGAAGCCGTCGTACAGCACTTCCATGTCGTCCAGCGTCGCAATCGAAACACCGGAATTGCCGACCTTGCCATAGATGTCCGGCCTGGGCGCGGGGTCGGCGCCGTACAGTGTGACGGAATCGAATGCAGTGGAAAGGCGCTTGGCCGGCATCCCTTCCGAAACCAGCTTGAAGCGGCGGTTGGTGCGGAAGGGATCGCCCTCACCGGCGAACATGCGCGTAGGGTCTTCGTTCTCGCGCTTGAAGGCAAAGACCCCCGCGGTATAGGGGAAAGCACCGGGTACATTTTCCAGCGTCATGAAGCGCAGGATTTCGCCATGGTCTTCAAACCGCGGCAGGGCAACCTTGCGGATGGTGGTGCCGGACAAGGTTGTGGCGACGAGGGTCGTGCGCAGCTCCTCGAACTTGTCGCCTTTGCGAATCTTGACGATATAGTCATCCGCGGCGTAAGCGGCCCGCAGGGCCGGCCAGGCCGCAAGCAGGTTTTTGTTTGCCACGTCGAGCGTGTCCTCGCGCTCGGCAATTAACCGGGCCACATCGTCCACGCCAGCGCCACTGCCGGAAGCCTCCAGCATGCGCCGGGTCTCCTGCAGATGCTGCCGTTCGCGCGCCAGGCGGACCTGCGCTTCGACCGCACGGCGATAGCCACGTACGGTATTCGCAATCTCTGAAAGGTAGCCGCTGCGTGCCGGGGGCACAATCGCGTTCTTTCCCGAAGAATGTCGCACGGAGACGTGCGCCAGCTTGCAAGGGCCAGTCTTCAAGCCGTGCTGTGCCAGCTTAGGGAGCAGGGCCTGGTATAGCGCGGTTACGCCGTCGTCATTGAAGCGCGAAGCTTGCGTGCCAAACACCGGCATTTGCTCCGCCTTCTGATTCCACAGTTCGCGATTGCGCTGGTACTGCCTGGCCACGTCGCGCAACGCGTCCAGCGAACCCTTGCGGTCGAACTTGTTGATGGCGACGAAGTCGGCGAAGTCCAGCATGTCAATTTTTTCAAGCTGGGAAGCCGCGCCGAATTCCGGCGTCATTACATACATGGACACGTTCACATGCGGCACGATCGCGGCATCGCCTTGGCCGATGCCAGAGGTCTCAACGATGATCAGGTCGAATCCCGCAACGCGGCACGCGGCGATCACATCAGGCAGCGCCTGTGAAATCTCGGAGCCCGCTTCGCGCGTGGCCAGCGACCGCATGAAGACGCGCGACTTGCCGTTCCACGGGGCGATGGCGTTCATGCGAATGCGATCGCCAAGCAGCGCGCCACCCGACTTGCGGCGAGACGGGTCAATTGAAATAACGGCGATGTTGAGCGCATCGTCCTGGTCCAGCCGTATGCGCCGGATCAGTTCGTCGGTCAGGGAGGATTTTCCGGCACCCCCGGTGCCGGTGATGCCGAGCGCCGGCGTGGCGATGCTCGCCGCCGCCGCGTGAAGCGCCGCCTTGAACCCGGGGTCAACCTTGTCGTTTTCCAGTGCGGTAACGAGTTGGGCCAGTGGACGATGGCGCTGGCTAACCTCACCTAGCGTGAGCGCGTCGAGCGAGGCAGGCGCGAAGCTGGAGAGATCGACGTCGCAGCATTGGATCATGTGCTGGATCATGCCGACCAGGCCCATGCGCTGGCCGTCCTCGGGACTGAAGATTCGGGTCACGCCATACGCATGCAGCGCCGCGATTTCTTCGGGCACGATCACGCCGCCGCCGCCGCCGAACACCTTGATGTGCTCGCCGCCGCGTTCGCGAAGCAAATCGATCATGTAGCGAAAATACTCGACGTGTCCGCCCTGGTAGCTGGACACCGCGATGCCTTGCATATCCTCCTGCAAGGCGGCAGTCACGATGTCGTCTACGGACCGGTTGTGGCCGAGGTGGACCACTTCCGCGCCATTGGACATCAAGATCCGACGCATGATATTTATTGAAGCGTCATGCCCGTCGAACAGCGAGGCCGCTGTCACGAAGCGCACCTTGTTTGCAGGCTTCCAGGTGTTGAGATTTTGCGAAACGGACAGGTCAGTCATTCGAAGTCTCCATGCGCATCGGGAGGCGGTGCGCGGCCATGGCGGTTTGCATTGTGGCGGGCGCCGGTCTTCGACGGCGTCGGAATTATAGCGATTGTGGCGATTATGACCGCGTAACGTTTGCGACTGTAGTCGACTCCGTCAGTAGCCGCTTGTGACAGGACGGCTAATGGTACGGTATGACGGTGCGAGCGACTACTTTGACGCATTGACGTTTACGTTAACGTCAATGCCCGGCAGTATAACGCGATTCAACCGCATCAAATGTCGCCGCGACCCCAGTTGATCAAGGCGTTTGCGCAAGGTGAAAGCACCTGTAATTAAGTTGGCGCGGTGCCGTGTCATGGAGCAATAGCGCGGCGGACTTCTGCCGGGCCGTCTCACCCCAGGTCCATTTCCAGTCCGTAAATCGTCGGTTCAAGACGTGACCTGCGCGCAAAAGGGCGGGGTGGACGAACACCCCGGACGGCATGATGGCGGCACAAGCCGCGGGTACGCCTTGATCCTGCCGCCAGACAGCCGCCAGACAGCGGCCTCGCTAACTCTTCAATCCATGCCAGGCGGCGCGGCGCGATACTTCCCTTGCATGGCCAGCATCCAGCCCGGATATTCCGGCGGCAAATCGCTGACTTCGTCCAGCGACTTCACATCGTCGGCGTCCAGGGTCAGGCGCGTTGATCCCAGATTGTCTTCCAGTTGCTGGGGATTTCTCACGCCAACGATGACGCTGCTAACCGCCGGTCGCGAAAGCAACCAGGCCAGCGCAACTTGCGGCACGGTGGCGGCGTGCTTTTCCGCAATCGGTCTCATCGCATCGACGCAGCGGAACGCACGCGGCTTGTCCACCACCGGGAAATCGAATGTGGCACGGCGCGCGCCCGCGGGCCCTTTGTCGTCGGCGCGGTATTTGCCACTCAACAGGCCGCCGGCCAGCGGGCTCCATACCATGAGGCCGAGTTTCTGGTCTTCCACCAGCGGCACTATTTCGCGTTCGACGTCGCGACCGGCGATGGTGTAATAGCACTGCACGCTCTGGAAGCGCGCCCAGTTGCGGGCGGCGGATATACCCAGCGCTTTCATCACCTGCCATGCCGCCATGTTGCACAGGCCAATGTAGCGGACCTTGCCGCTGCGGACCACGTCATTAAGCGCGCCGAGCGATTCTTCGAGCGGCGTCAACGGATCGAAGCCATGCAACTGATACAGGTCGATGTGGTCGAGCTGCAGCCTGCGCAAGCTGGCGTCGACTTCGTTCATGATGTGATAGCGCGACTGGCCACGCCCGTTGGGCTTGTCGTTCATGATGCCGGTGGACTTCGTCGCAACAACCAGTTCGTCTCGCGGCAATCCGAGATCATGCATTGCCTGTCCAAGCAGCCGCTCGGACTCCCCGAGCGAATAGACGTTGGCGGTGTCGATGAAGTTGACGCCCGCCTCGAACGCCTGCTTCACAAGCGCGCTGGCCGCTTCCTGCTGAAGCCCGCCCATCACTTCCCAAAATCCCTTACCGCCAAAGGTCATCGTGCCAAGGCAAAGTTCGGATACATAGAGGCCGGTCTGGCCAAGCAATCGATAGCGCATTCAATCGTCCTTTCCAATAGGTTGAGGCCGGGCGAAAGTGCTTTTGAGTATGGAGTACGCGCCGTGTTGCGCAGCGGGTTACCGCGCCGCACGGCCGCAAAGCGCCGACCACCCGGGACCTCGGTTCGACTGTCCGTCGCGCCCGAAGTTTGGGTATTAAGCCAGATAGTCAATGTTGCAAGCGACGCATCAGGTCGCGGCGAACCTGCGATCAGCTTCTCGGGTCCACGTGGATGGGAGAACCTTCCAGAGGTGCGCCGTGTGCGACGCCATGGAAGTCACGGATTTTCCCGGTAACAGCCGCATAGATTTCCAATGCGCCGGGATGCCGGTTGTGAAAGCGACTCCAGAAATCGCGTTCGAATTCATAGGGCTCAAGCCGGAAGAAGCCCCGGCCAAGATCGTTCAAGACCCAGCCGTCGGGTACGCGCGGATCCACGAGGTCGAATAGTGCCATGCCTCGAATGCGTGGCAAGCCGTCGACATCGCCAATGACGGTAACTTCATGAGGAAATGGATAGGGCCGCAGCGTAATGCCGAGCACGGCATAGTGGTTGCCGATAATTAGATGCGTATCAGTGGCTACAGCGTAGCCATGCGTTCTTGCGTACCTCAGGATCATGATTGCGCGCGCTGCCGTGCGGTCCGGTGAAGATCGCAGCCACTGGCGTGTCGGATCCGCGGTAGCCCTAGGATTGGAGAGGGGCCATCATACAAAGCAAAGCGCGAGACATGCGGGCAAAAGCGCGTCTGGAACGAAGAGCGTAATGTGTTCGCAACAGGAGCAATCGGAAATCGACTGATCTGTCCGTTAATCAATCAATGGAGCTCAGTAAGCCGCGTCCAATGCGCGGCATGGCGCGTCGCTGCGCACCTGGATTTGGCCTTGATAAGACTGATCGAATGCGAACGATCAAAGTTGTCTGCACGGCCGGACTATCGGGCCTACCGAGCGAGCCACGCAACCATTTGAGCCCGAAACTCGAACAGCGAACCCCGTAATCAAGGTTCATTGACCAGGTAACCCTTCGTCGCCGGGTCCGGCATTCGCCAGGAAACCACAAGCGCAAGCGCGCACAACGCGGTTACGTACCAGTAGAACATCGGCTCAGACCCGATGGACTTCATCCACAGCGCGACATACTCGGCCGTACCGCCGAATGCCGCATTCGCCAACGCATAAGACAATCCCACGCCCAGCGCCCGGACTTCTGGCGGGAACATCTCTGACTTGATCAGTCCGCTGATCGATGTATAAAAACTGACTATGCACAGTGCAATCATTACCAGGCCAAATGCCGCATAGGGACTGGACACCGTACGCAGCGCGTACATGATTGGAACAGTACCCAGCACGGACAGAGCGCCGAACCAGACCATCGACGTGCGCCTGCCGATACGGTCAGACAGCGCGCCAAACGCAGGCTGCAGAATCATGAATGTGAACAGAGCGCAGGTCATCACCAGGCTTGCACGTTTCGCGTCCATGCCTGCGGTGTTCAGAAGATATTTCTGCATATACGTTGTAAAAGTATAGAAAATCAGCGAGCCACCGGCGGTGAAAGCGACGACCGTCAGGAAGGCGCGCCGATGGTTGCGCAGTAGTGCCGCCACAGAGCCGGATTCCTTGCGCGCGCGACTCTCTTGTGTCGACGTTTCTGCGAGGGACCGTCGAAGATAGCGGGCAACCAGCGCCGCCATGGCGCCCAGTACGAACGGAATGCGCCAGCCCCATGCATGCAATTCTTCCTCCGACAGGAACTGCTGCAGGATCACCAGCACGAGGACAGCCAGCAGCTGGCCGCCGATGAGCGTCACATATTGGAAGGACGCAAAAAAGCCACGCCGGCCCCGCAACGCCACCTCGCTCATGTAGGTTGCGCTGGTGCCATACTCGCCACCCACTGAAAGTCCCTGGATCAGCCGGGCGAGCAGCAGGAGCGCCGGCGCCAGTGTGCCGACCGCGTTGTAGGTGGGAAGGCATGCAATCATTAACGATCCACCGCACATCATGAAGACTGAAACCATCATGGAGGTGCGTCGGCCGCGCTTGTCGGCGAGTCGGCCAAACAGCCATCCGCCAATTGGCCGCATCAAAAATCCGGCCGCAAAGACGCCGGCAGTGTTTAGTAACTGCGTAGTCGGATTGCCCTTCGGGAAAAAAGAGGAAGCGAAGTAAATGGCGCAAAACGAGTAGATGTAAAAGTCAAACCACTCGACCAGATTGCCAGAGGATGCCCCAACAATCGCGAAAATGCGGCGTCGCGTGTCATGCGGGGCCAGAGGCTGCGCGCCGTCTCGGATGCCGATGGAAGGACTGGCATCCATTACCGACCACTCGATACGTTTTCATTTCCCGACGCGCCGGCCGCAGTGGCGCCGCTGCCCGGTTTGACGCTACCGTCTTCTTGCGGAACGGTAATTGGCGTTACTGCTACCGAAGCCACACCTTGCTCCTTCATATCGAGTTTTTCAGCGACCTTGGGCGAGACATCGACGATCCTTCCATCTACGTAAGGCCCGCGGTCCTTGATCACGACAGTCGAGCTTTTCCCGTTCTCAACATTGGTGATGCGCGCCTTGGTGCCAAGCGGCAGAGTCTTGCTCGCGGCAATGTCAGCGTTCGGGTTCATGGGGGTGCCATCCGCCATCTTCTTGCCTGCGAATCTGCGGCCGCCATAGAAAGACGCCTCGCCATGGCGCGTCTCACCCGTGCGGTCGAGTTTGGGTTTTGCCTTCGATTTTGCCTTAGACGCATGCTTCTGTTTTGCCGGCGCGTTCTGTGTACGCGGCGTGTCGGCCGGAACGGACGCGGGTTCTGATTCTGCCCTGGCTTGCGCGAACCCCAGGGTCGCTGACAGACTAAGGATGGCGAGTAGCAGTGCCTTGTTCATCGTGTTTTTTCTCCTGGTCCTGTTAATCGATCGCCGGCACGTTGCCAGTGTGCTCGGCTTCAAGCGTGGTTCGGACGCCGTCGGGGCCATGGCCTGCCTGTCGCTTCGTCCTGCCAAAGCTCCTCAGCGATGGGGTTGCAGGCCGCGCCACAATTACCGGACAAAACCCACCTTGAAAACCGATTCGCGGCAAACGGCGGTGTGAAACTTTTACCAACGGCGCGTGCTCTACCGACTCCACACCAACGGGGTACTGCATGAACATACTGATGGTATTAACTTCCCACGACGCCCTCGGAAACACCGGTAAAAAGACGGGTTTGTGGCTTGAGGAATTCGCTGCCCCGTACTACGTATTCCGGGACGCTAAAGCAAAAATCACGCTAGCTTCTCCAAAGGGAGGCCAACCGCCGCTTGATCCAAAAAGCGAGGCAGCCGATGCGCAGACCGACGCTACGCGTCGTTTTGCTTCCGACAGCGAAGCCAAGGCTGCCTTCGCCGATACAGTTCTTCTGTCCAGCGTTTCGCATGAGGAATTTGATGCGGTTTTCTATCCGGGCGGACATGGCCCGCTCTGGGATCTGTCAGAAGATCGCGACTCGATCACCATGATTGAAAGCATGCACGCGGCCGGCAAGCCGGTGGCGCTCGTGTGTCATGCTCCGGCCGCCTTGCGTCATGCGAAGTTGCACACTGGCCGACCGCTGGTGGAAGGCAAGAAGGTCACGGGATTTTCGAACTCCGAAGAGGCCGCCGCGGGGCTGACCGACGTGGTCCCGTTCCTGGTCGAGGATTCGTTGAAGAAATCCGGCGGACTCTACGCCAAAGGGCCGGACTGGACTGCTTTCGTGCAGGTCGACGGCACGCTCATCACGGGGCAAAACCCCGCGTCTTCAGAGGCAACGGCGCGTGCTGTGCTGGACGCGCTCGGACAGAAATAAGAAACGGGGTATCTGGCGACCGTTAGTTGAAAGTCGCTTGCACCGCCTCCGGGTATAGCGGCTGCATCGAGAAGGTCGGAAGTTCCTTTCTGATTTGCGGCAACAATCATGGCCCGATGGTCGCCTGCCCGAGGCGGCGGTTGAACAGTCCTTTGGCTCCCCGCGCCGGTGTTAACACGGATCGCGCTAACCGGCGGCGAATCGCTTCCCGCATGTCCTCCAGCTCGGCTTGGGCGCTGGTCGACCGTACTCGCCAGTCCTCGACCGCCCACGTTGTCAGGTGATCCCTATTCTCTTGAATTAATTGATTCGGTTGCGTAGCTCTTCTATACTGGCTTGACATTAAAAGGACAAGTCATGGTGAAGCCCAACCCTTCCGACAAACTAAAACGCCGGCCAATAAGGCCCGCTCAATCGACGCAGCAGGAATTGCGCGATCCCCCAGCGGGCGCACGAGTATTGGCCCAAAGCGCGGGTGGCCTGCAGTTCCTCCTCGTGCACGAGCAGGAAGTAAGAGAGGCGCCGGGCGAGTACAAGGTCGCCAGAAAGAAAGGATCGACAGTTTTTGCTCGCGAGGATCAAAAGCTTGCTGCCGCAGCGACCGTATTTACGCAAGCGGTTGCGTTTTATGGTGAACGCTCTAGTGACGCCACAGGCGGCCGCTTTGGGTCGCCGCCCGACTTCCAGAATGCTTACGCTTCGCTCATCAGGGTAATGCCGCGAAAAAACAGGCTCGCGCTACTGCGACAGATGCGAAAAGGGTTAGAAGACGCAGCCAGGGCAGAACTGAATGCCTCGCCTGCGGAACTTGCCGTGCCTGAAGACGCGGGGATAACGACTTCCGCCTTTATGCAAGGGCTCGAAAGACAGGAACGCGAGCAGCGCGCCTGGGACATCGCCGAGAAGCGGCTGCTGCCCGGCGCTGAAATGCAGGGATTACTTCGGGTGACGCCTCAAGCACTGAGCGCGGCTCTCAAGGCCCGGCGCATCTTCGCGTTGCAGGGGCCTTCGGGCCAGTATGCCTATCCGGCCTTCTTCGCTGATGCCGCTTATGACCGTCCTGTCCTGGAAAGTGTATCCAAGGCGCTCGGCGCGTTACCCGGAGCCAGCAAGTGGGACTTCTTCACGGCGCCAAGGCGATCACTTGGTGGCAAGAGCCCGCTGGAGGCGCTCGCCAAAGGCAAAGTCGATGCCGTGATGGAAGCTGCCATCGCCTACAGGGAAGAATAACCATGGCGAAAGCGCTGATACGCTTGTCGCCAGATCCTCATCTCCCTTCAACCCTCGCAACGCTTCTGCTTGACCCGGCGACGCTCGTCCGCGTGTCGGGTCACGACACCGATGAACCATTCTTTGGGGCTTTCAACCGGAACAGGTTTGATGACCCTGATATCGACCCGACCATGCGATACGGGACCTGCTATTTTGGGTGCACGCTTTCAGTGGCGATCTGCGAAACCCTCCTGCACGACCGACTGCCAGTAAGCGGCGGCTTCATCGTTGAGTCGTCAGTAATCAAGAGCAGATTCGTGCTTCAGTTCGAAGCATCCGGGGGAGGCAGTTTGAAACTTGCAGACCTCACCGGCGCGGCACTGAAACGAATGGGCGGAAATGCACTGCTGTCAGGTAGCGCGTCGTACTCGACCAGCAAGAAGTGGTCGGCGAAGGTCTACGCCCATCCCGATGCGGTGGACGGTCTTGTGTATATGTCGCGCCAAAAAAATGACGACAAGGCGGTCGTGCTGTTCGACCGCGCATGCGACAAGTTGAAGATGACGCGCGCTACGCCGTTGCACAGTCACCCGGCCTTCGGCACCGTTGCCACGGAGTTGAACATCCGTGCCTTGCACCAGTAACCGGCGCTCCACCGAAACAGTGAGCTTGGCACCAACACCGGCGCAATAGCAACCGCCTAACGGCGTCGCTGAGCGCGCTCGATCAGTGTCGCCGCTTGCAGGCCAGAGATTTTGAATTGCGCTTGTTGCCAACAGGTGAGCAACGTACCGAGCGATTCCTGCATCAGGCGTGAAGCCGACACGGCTGCCTCCATCGGCGTTGCGGACCGCAGGCGCGTGGACTCGATTCGTTGCAACACGCGGGCCAAGGCCGGCCTGCGGTATTCCGGCGCGCTGCTCACCGCCTCATCCAGCAACTGCTTGCGCAACTGCTCGAAGGCCTCAGGGTCGCGCTGATTCAGGGCGACCAGGGTGTTGAAGTCGGGAAGCCGTGTGCTGGGTCTCATGCTGGTACCTGTTCCTGCTGGATCAACAGGCTTCAGACTAGTACGCTGCCTAACGGCTCCCCTTACGTTGCCTCAAGCGCATGGCAGAGGCGGCGTGCTGTCGCTCAAGCACGCGATGGTCCGGTGCCGGCAGACGGCTATCGCAAAGCGGGCGCGCAGTACCCAACCGCAGCCATTGCCAGGGCAATGCCCTTCACACGGCGCAGTATTTCTCCTGGATGTCACGGTCCGCCAGCAGCGCTGCGGCGGTGCCGCTATGGACTACCTCGCCCTGGTCGAGGATATAGGCGCGATCCGAAATCGAAAGGGCCAATT
This sequence comes from Herminiimonas sp., assembly GCA_028292265.1. Lineage (GTDB taxonomy): Bacteria > Pseudomonadota > Gammaproteobacteria > Burkholderiales > Burkholderiaceae_D > JAQGMR01. The sequence continues at coordinate 79,709 of JAQGMR010000027.1, read as the reverse complement.
CCACATTCTGTTCGACCAGCAGGATGGTCGTGCCTTCCTCTTTCAGGCGACTGAACAGCAAGAACATTTCATCGACAAGGATCGGCATGATGCCTTCCGATGGCTCGTCGAGCAGGATCATTTTCGGGCGCGCCATCATGGCGCGGGCAATTGCCAGCATCTGCTGTTCGCCGCCCGACATCGAGCTGCCGTCCTGGTCCAGGCGCTCCTTGAGGCGCGGGAAGGTCTCCGCGATCCAGTCAATCATGCGCGGTGTGTCGTGCCGATTTTTTCCCGCGATCAGGCCAAGTTGCAGATTCTCCCTGACCGTTAGTCCCGGCACGATGCGACGATCCTCCGGGACATAGGCAAGCCCAAGATGGAAGCGTCTATGCGGTGGCTGGGCAAGGCATTCGGTGCCGTCGAACACAACGCTGCCGCTGCGCTTGGCAACCAGTCCCATCAGACTGCGCAAGGTGGTTGTCTTGCCTGCGCCATTGCGGCCCATGAGCGTTACTATCTCGCCGGCCGCAACCTCGAAAGATATGTTTTGCACGACGTGGCTTCGGTCGTACCACGCGTTGAGTCCGGTAACTTTTAGCATCGGCGTATCTCTTTATCGCTGGCCAAGGTAGACGCGCCGCACTTCGTGGTTGGCACGGATCTCGTCTGGCGTTCCTTCGGCGAGGAACTCACCATGGTGCAGCACGATCAGCCGCTGACATATGCCCATTACCAGTTTCATTTTGTGCTCCACGAGAATGACGGTACGTTCCGCCGCAAGCGAGGTGATCAGCTCCATCATGGTGCCGGTTTCCTGGGGCGACATGCCGGCGGTTGGCTCATCCATCAGAAGCAGGCGCGGGTTGCAGGCCAGCGCCATGGCTATTTCCAACGCCCGCTGCTGGCCGTGCGCCAGGTCGGCGGCGGGGCGATTGCGTGCGGAGCTCAGGCCAACCCGAAGAAGTAGCGCGTCGGCCTGGTCGATCAACTCATGCATGGCGGCGCGCGGCTTGAGCAGGGCAAAGCGCGAGGTTTGCATCTGCGCAGCAACCCGCACGTTTTCATGTGCCGACAACTGCTTGAACACGTTCGTGATCTGGAAGCTCTTGGCAATGCCGATGCGTGCGAACTCGTGCTGGGCCAGGCCAGTGATGTCGCGACCCTCGAAGCGAATCCGTCCGGTGCTCGGCGGGAAAGCGCCGCTCACCACGTTGAAAAACGTGCTTTTGCCAGCGCCGTTGGGACCAATGATCGCGGTCAGCTTGTTGCGCTGGAAGGCGACGCTGACCTTGCTCAGCGCGCAGAATTTTCCAAAGTAGCGCGAGACGTTCTCGACTTCCAGTATGGGCGCGGCGTCGGCCGTGGCGGAGGTGCCGTTCGGCGCCTGGGAATGGACGGGCGTGACGCTGGTGCGAAGCTCGTTCATGCGCGCGCTCCCGCCGCCGCGCGCCGCTGAAGCCAGTGCACAGTAGTGCCCCAAACGCCGCGTGGGAAAAACAGCACCAGCACGATGAACAGGGTGCCCACCACCGCCATCCAGTGTGAGGTCATGGTAGTCACGGCATCTTCCAGATAGAGGAATACCGCCGCCCCGACGAAGGGGCCGAAGAAGGTGCCCATGCCGCCCAGCAGGCACATCATCACTCCCTGGCCGGATTGCAGGTAATGCAGCGAGTCGATCGGCACGACGGACAGATGGAGCGCGCGCAGGGTGCCGGCCAGGCCACAGATGCCAGCCGAGAGCACGAACACCAGCAGCTTGGTGCGCGCCACATCGAAGCCGCAGGCGGCGGCCCGCTGCTCGTTTTCGCGCACCGCCTCAATCACGGCCCCGAACGGTGAATTCAATACCCGCGACAGGAACCACAGTGCCCCCGCCACGAACAAGAAAAGTATGTAGTACTTCGTCAGCGGATTAATGAAATCGAGCCGCACCCCAAGCAACGTGACCGGCTCGACCGAAATGCCGCGCAGGCCGTTCTCGCCGCCGGTCCAGCGCTCTGCCTTGTAGAAGGCGTAATAGACAATCTGGCCAAGTGCCAGCGTCACCATGGAAAAGTAGATACCGCGTGAGCGGATCGCCAAATAGCCAATCGCAAGTCCCGCCACGCTCGCACCCAGCACGCCTGCGACGATGGCCGCAATCCATGGCATGTGCAAATGCACGATCGCCATGCCGGTCAGATAGCTGCCTACCCCGAAGAACGCGGCGTGACCAAAGGACAGCATGCCGGTATAGCCGAACAGCAGATTAAAGCCGACGGCATACAGCCCGTAGATCAGGATGTTGATCGCCAGCGCCTCGTACGGCATCACCAGCGGAAATATCAGCAGGAACAGCAGGACGGCGGCAACCCGGTGCCGCGCCACAAATGAAATGGATTTTTGCATGATCGTTTGCATTCAGCTCATCAACCCGGCCTTGCCGAAAAATCCCTGTGGTCGTACCAGCAGGACGACCGCCATCAACACGAAAATCGAGAGATCGGCCAGGTCCGGCGCAAACAGGGACGTCATGCTAAATACGACGCCGACCAGCAAGCCCGCCATCACCGCGCCGGGAAGGGAACCCATGCCGCCGACCACCGTCACCACAAAGGACTCGGCAAGAATCGGAATGCCCATCTCGGGGTTCACCGCGCGCGTTGGCGCGGCCAGAATGCCGGAGAGCCCCGCGATCGCGGTGCCGATGCCAAATACCATCAGCCAGACGCGCGACACGTCCACCCCCAGCACTCGCACGATTTCCGGGTCGCGTGAACCGGCCCGGATAATGAGTCCGTAGCGGGTCTTTTCAATAAACAGCCAGAGCGCAAAAATAACCACCGCCGCCGCGCCGATCAGGAACAAGCGGTAGAGCGGAAACATGCCGACGCCGAAGTCGACCGACCCGCGCAGCCCGGCTGGCACAGAAGTCGGCAGCCCTTCGATGCCAAAGACCACGCGCATCGCATCGATCATCACGTACGAGAGGCCAAAGGTCAGCAGCAGCGGATAGTCGATGCCGCGGCCATACAGCGGCCGCACCAGGAAGCGCTCCACGACCAGGCCGATAGCGCCAACCGCCAGGGGCGTGAACACCAGGGCCACCAGAAAGCTGCCGGTAAGACCATAGAAATACACGCCGAGAAAAGCGCCCACCATGAAGAAGGCGCCATGGGCAAAGTTCACGACCGTCAGCATGCCAAAAATCAGCGACAGGCCCATCGCGAGCAAGGCATACACCGCCCCCAGCGCGATGCCGGTAACCAGCTGTATCGCCAATAATTGCGGTGTAAATTCACCCATGGAATTCCTTTCTTTCCGTTCTTCGCCGGATCAGATGCTGACCTTGTGGCCCAGCTCTTCGCAGCTGCGCAGGTTGCTTTCGTTTGGCGCTTCAATCGCCAGGGTGTTAAAGACGTCGTACTTGTCTTTCATGCCCTTCGATTTCGATTCGACGATGATGACGCTCTGCACTGACTGGTGGTCGCACTTGCGGTAGAACTGCTCGCCCTTGTAGAAGTTGTAGCGCAACTGGCGCAGTGCGATCGAGACACGGGTGGAATCGGTCGACTTCGCGTCTTTTACCGCCTGCAGCACGCTGCGCACGCCGGCATAGCCGAGCGCGCCATAGTCCGATGGCACCCCGCCGCCGTAGGCCTTGCGGAACTTGTCGTTGAACGCCTTGGCCGACGGAATCTTGTCTTCCATGCCCCAGTAGTACGAGGTGCCGCCAAGGACGCCTTCGAACGCATCGGCGCCGCCCGCCATGCGCGCGGTATAGAGCAGGATCGGCGTAATGATCTTGGTCTTTTCCTTCAGACCGAAGTCGGTTGCCTGCTTGGCCGAATTGATGAGATCGCGCCCGAAATTGTTCAGCACCAGCACGTCCGGTTTCAGGGCCTGAATACGTGGCAGGAAGGCGGAGAAATCGGAAGTGCCAATCGGATGCCGGATGTCGGCCAACGTCTTGGCGCCAAGCGGGCCGCCGGCGCGCTGGAAGCCGCGCACCATCTCATGGCCGTACGCATAGTCAGCCGTGAGGTAAACGATGTTCTTGCCAAATTTCGGGAAGGCGTAGCGCGCCACCGCGCCGGCCGTTAAATGCGGGTTGAGCGCCTCATGGAAAGTGAACAGGCTCCAGTCCTTCGCCTCATTGATGGCATCTGACTGGCTGATCGAATTGAAGAGGATTTTTCGGTCGCGGCACACCGCGTTGATGGAGAGCTGGGTGGCGGCCGAGAGCGAGCCGACCATGAATTCAACCTTGTCCTTCTCTATCAGTTCGAGCGCGCGCGTCGCTGCTTCGCCCGGATTGAGCTTGTCGTCGCGCACCAGCAGTTCAGCCATGCGGCCGTTGAAGCCGCCAGCATCGTTGAATTCCTTTATCGCCAGTTGCGCGCAGCGAACCTGGTCCTGCGCCTCGGCAGAGTAGGGGCCGCTCAAGGGCACTGGAAAGCCGATCTTGATGGTCCCAGTCTGGGCACGCGCGATATTGATCCACAACGGCGAAGTTGCCGCGGCGACGCCAGCGCCAAGAATCAGGCGGCGGCGGCTGTTGGGCGCGGTTTGGTTGGCGGTAATGTCCTGTTGGTCCTTGGTGGGGCGGCGCATCTTTGTCTCCTCTATGTGTGGATCGAGTTTTTTTTCGACTGCCTGCTTTAATCTTTAATGCCTTGCTGCGAACTTCTTTTGACTGGTCTTGCCCACGGCGGAATAGCAACCGGCCGAACCATCAACACATGCGCGCGGCCTTCAGGCGCTTGAATGCTCCTCTTCGGGGTAGAGTTCAAGGTCTACCGCCGTTTCGCGCACTACCTTGTCGGCGCTGCGCGAAATTGCTGGCGATCCGGATTGCTGCATGGTCTGCGACTGCATGTATGCGCCGAGATTACGACTGCGCTGCACAACCGACTGGCCGGGTTCAAGACGCAATGCTTCGTAGGCACCTACCGCCTCGGGACCGGCTCCATGGCGAAGAATGCAGTCCGACAGCGCGGCGGCGTCCTGTGCCGCCTTGGTCACGCCCATGCCGACATGGGGACGAGCAACGAAAGACGCGTCGCCCATCAAGGCCACCCGGCCGAATGCAATTTGCGCAGAGCTTAAATCGAAGATTGGCTGCAGAAAGGGTTGCGCGGTCTTTTCGAGTATCTCGCCGAACTGCGGCGCCAGCAATCGACGCGCATCTTCGCGCATGGCAGCAATGGCGCGCCATGACACCTTGTTGGGTGGTATGCCCGATGGATAATGCCTGCCGTCGGCGTCGGTCAACAGGGCGGCGAGGCCATTGTTCTCGGGCGCCGGGCGGTACCACACAAAATTGAAGCGGCGCTTACCGCGTGTGGTCGTGTTACCGGCTCCAGCCACCGGGTATCCAATCAGTTGCTCGCCGGGCGGCAAGCCGAAGCCAAAGCAATCAAAAACCGTGTCGAGGGTTCTACGCGAAAGCAGATTTTCGTCACACACGCCGCGCCATGCCACATAACCCGCATAGTGCGGTTGCACCTCGGGTGCAAACTGCGCCCGCACCGCGGAGCGCAGTCCGTCGGATGCAACCAGCAGATCGCCGCTAAAGCTTCGATTGGCGTCGCAATACACTGTCACGCCTTGCGCATCCTGCTCGACGCTGAGGACGGTCACACCTTGCATGTAGTTCGCCGCCGGCAGCGCTTCGTGCAGCAGATGGTAGAGCCGTCCCCATGACGTCAGTATCTGCGGCATGGCGAGATCCGAAATCGTATTGCCGTCGATGTCGAGCGCAACCCGTCGCATGACCTGCACGCCGAGCGTTTCGTCGATGGTTATGCCCGCGCGCCGCAAACCTCGCATCAGCGCCTCGTGCGTGACAATGCCGGCGCCGCGCCCATCGAGCGAGTCCGCGGCTTTTTCCAGGACGAGCACATCATGCCCGTCGCGAAACAGGATGTTGGCTGCAAACAGCCCACCCAGCGATCCACCCGCAATCAGGATTCTTGCCATGTATTTGCCCGATCTGCCGGTTCAGGATTGACCGGCTCGTGATGCTTCGAGCGCAATCCGCTCCTCTGCAGGATAGTTAAGTTCTACTACCACCCCGTTCGGATCGTCCAGGAAGATCTGATAAAGCCCAAGACCCGGCACCATCCTCTCCCGGAACGCAATGCCAAGCTGCTTCAGGTGCGAGATCATTTTAGGCAGTCCGTCGGCGAAGAAGGCAATGTGGTCGATCGTGCCGGTGCCCTTCAACTCGGCTTCGTTGCGGTCGCCAAGATAACCCTGAAGGCCGGCCGGCGCCTTGCGGTCGATGCCGATGATATGGACCGTCGCATTGGAATAGTGGCCGTGGTCTCCGGTGTACATCCAGAGCCCCGGAAATGGAAACTCGGGGCGCGGCCCGACGGTGAGGCCGAGCACAGTTTCATAAAACGTCTTGCAGGCGTCCAGGTCCACTGTGCGTATCGAAAAGTGATTCAGGCTTAAACCCATGTCAGTCTCCTTTTGCTGTTCGTGCTGCGGGTGAAGTGCGGGGCCTTGCAGCGTGCGGTGGAGCGGCCTCGCTGTCCAGTACGATTGCGGCCGACACCAGGTAGGCCTTGACCCGGTCCTCAATATAAATGCGGTCCTGCTCAGAACCCTCGGCGCCATGGACCTCCTGGCCGTAGATCCAGCGCCGAATGCCCGTGTAGAAAATACCGCCATGCAGGCCCATTAGCAATTCAAGTTCGCGCGACGACGGTTTTGCCCGCGACTTCAGCCCGCGATATTTGCGCGTTTCGCGCACCAGTCGCGGGAAAAGCCGCTCGCGCAGCAGGTCGAAAAAGCGGTCGGTAATGTAATGGTCCGACAGTCCAGAAAACACGAAGATGCGGACGAAGTCGCGGCTTAGTATGAATGCAGCATAGTCGCAGTAGAAGCGCGTGAGCTTTTCCGGGATCGGCAAATGCGGGTCGTCCAGCAAACTTTCCCATTCCGGCTTCCAGCGGCCTTCGAACAGCTCTTGATAAACGCGATCAATCAAGGCTTGCTTGGTCGGGAAGTAGTGATAGAGCAACGCATGCGTGACGCCGATTCCCTGCGCCAGCACACGCATCTGGCCGTCGAGTCCATGGCTCGAAAAAAACTCTACCGCCCCGTCGAGAATTTGCCGCTCGCGGTCTTCTACCGACATCCGCTTGCGCGGGGCAGCCGCAGCCTCGACGTGCGGGACGCTCTTGCGTTGTGCTGCCGGTTTTTTTGTTGCGCCGCGCAATGACAATTGGATAGTCCGGTGTATCGGTAAATCGGTATTTACCAAACGTTCAACATTGTGGCATATTGTTTAACGGTTGGTAAATAGACACCAGCTGAATAGGTTTCACTAGCCCCGCGGGTCGGGATCAGACCGCACCGTCGGATGCCGCGAAGCGCGATGAAAGGTTGGTGGATGGCTTTGCGAGGTTGACGTAGAGCTTGATGCAACGCCTCGTGCGAGGCCTGGTTCGATGCGCTATTGAAGAGTTCGCAGGACGAAGCAAGGCTTCAGGCAAGGCAGTACCCAAGGCAGCATCCGCGTTACCCATGAAATCTTACAGAAGGCAGGGAACCGCTCCATGGATTTGACTGGCGAACTGGTGCTTGCGGCGCCGCGTGAAAAGGTGTGGCACGCCCTAAACGATCCGGCGATGCTGTCGCAGTGCATTCCAGGCTGCGAAGAAATCAAGCGCATCTCCGACACTGAAACCCGCGCGCGAGTGCTGGTAAAAATGGGCCCGGTGCGAGCGCGTTTTGTGGGCAAGATTTTGATGACCGATATCGTTGCGGCCCAATCTTGCAAACTGGTGTTCGAGGGCTCTGGCGGGGCTGCCGGTTTTGCTCGAGGTGATTCGGTTGTGCGTCTTTCCGACGAAGGCGCTGGCACGCGACTGGCCTACAGCACCAGCGCCTCGGTCGGTGGCAAGCTTGGACAAATAGGCGGCCGCATGATCGATGCTTCCGCGCGCCAGATGGCGGACCGCTTCTTCAGCAATCTGCAGGCGTGCCTGGCGGCGACCTCGGCGGAAGGCGCGTCGGCAAGCGGGGGCGCGCTCCCCGCTTCAAATACCGATGCGGATCGCGTTCAAACGCCCGCGCCGGCGCCTGCCATCCGTCCGGCAGCCGCCTTGGCACCGATATCCTCTGCGAACCCGAACCCCCCACGCATGGCGGGTGAGGGCGTCCGAGTGCTGTGGTTCGTACTGGGCGCAGCGTCAACCGGCTTCGGCGTCTGGCTTGCAACGCATTTTGGCCAATAGCGGACCTACCACACATGAAATCGCCTGCCTTTGACTACATCAAGCCGCGCTCGCTTGGCCAGGTTTTCGACTTGCTCGCAGAGTATGGCGACGAGGCGCGCTTGCTTGCCGGTGGACAGACCTTGCTTGCAACGCTCAACATGCGGCTGTCCGAGCCGTCGCTGCTTATAGACATCAATCAGATTGAATCGCTCAAAGGCATAAGCGTGGTGGATGGCGCACTGCGTATCGGCGCATTAGCCCGGCATGCCGAAATTGAGGCCTCGGCTTTGGTCGCGCACCACGCGCCGTTGATGTCAATCGCTGCGCCCCACATCGCGCACCGGGCTATCCGCAACCGCGGCACCCTTGGCGGCTCACTGGCTTATGCCGATCCGGCTGCCGAGTGGCCCGCCTGCGCACTGGCGCTGGATGCCACCATTATTGCGCGCAGCACGGAAGGCGAGCGGCGCATACCGGCTGCGCAGTTCTTCCTGGACCTTTACACCACCGCTTTGCGCCCCGGAGAAATCATTGTCGCCTGCGACATTCCGCTTCGCGTACAAGGCGGCATCCATGGATTCGACGAACTCGCGCGTCGTCATGGTGACTATGCCATCGCCGGGTTGGCCTTCGCTGCCCGGCGCAATGGCGCCGCATTGAGCCAGGTGCGCCTGTCCTTCCTCGGGCTCTGCAGCACACCGTGGCGTGCCACCGCCACCGAGCGTTTTCTGGAAGACAAGCCGATTGACGATGCCCTGCTGGAAGCGGCCGGGTTGAAGTTGTCGGAAGAACTGAGCGGCGAACGGGAACCGCTCGCGGACCTGACCAATTCAATCTCCACCAAACGGCACCTGGCGTCGGTCCTGCTGCGGCGGGTCGTGAAGGCCGCGTGTTTCGGTACGCCCGCACAGCAGGCGTAGTGCCCAACAAGGAATAGCGATGGCCGACACTTGCACGATCCAGTTGACAGTCAATGGCAGACCGTGCCGGCGTGAAGTTGAGCCGCGCCAGCACCTGGTCGATTTCCTGCGCAATGAACTTGAGCTGACCGGCTCACACGTCGGCTGCGAGCACGGCGTGTGTGGCGCCTGCACCGTGCGGCTTGACGGAAGCATCGTACGCGGTTGTCTTGTGTTGGCTGTCCAGGCAGACGGCAAGTCGGTGCAAACCATTGAGGGCCTGAGCGAGGGCGGCACCATGCATGACTTGCAGCAGGCGTTCCTGAAGCGCAATGCGCTGCAGTGCGGGTTCTGCACGGCTGGCATGTTGATGGCGGCTGCGGAACTGGTTGAAACCCTGCCGAACGCGGATCGTGAAGCGGTCAGGCTCTGGATATCCGGCAATTACTGTCGCTGCACCGGCTACCAGGCTATCGTCGATGCCATCTGCGACGTGCTCGCAGCACGCAAGGCCCAAGCTGACAACGTCGGCGACGAAGCCGAAGCGGGGGCTACGCCATGAACGCACCGGAAAAAATCGAAGTCGGCCTGTCGCCGCTAACCGAAGACCAGCGCTATGTTGGTCAAAGCATGGTGCGCCCCAACGCACGTCGCCTGGTGGAAGGGCGGGGCGCCTATGTCGACGACATCTCCTTGCCGCGCATGGCCCATGTGGTGTACTGGCGCTCGCCGGTGGCACACGCCCGCATCGTGTCGATCAACCGCGATTACGCAAGCATGATGCCGGGCGTCCTTGCGGTGGTGGATGGCAAGGAGATTGCCCAGATTTGCAAGCCGTGGGTTGCGGTCCTGGCGCATCTGCCGGGCATGAAATCGGCGCCGCAATATCCGCTTGCCATTGACCGCGCCTGCTGGCAGGGCGAGCCGGTGGTCGCTATCGTGGCTGAGACCCGCACCCAGGCCGAGGACGCCCTCCAATACCTGCAGGTTGAGTGGGAGCAGTTGACGCCTGTGGTCGACATGGAAACCGCGCTCGACCCAGCAACGCCGGTAATCCACCCCGACCTTGGCGACAACCTCTGCTTCACGCGCAAGCTCGATACCGGCGGCGTGGACGAGGCATTTGCCCGGGCCGATGTGGTAGCTGAAACGACGTTCCATTTTGGCCGGCATACCGGCGTCACGCTTGAATCGCGTTGCCAGCTTGCGGACTGGAACCCGGGCGAGGGTCGCCTGACGGTGTACCACTCGCAGCAGGCGCCGCACATGATGCAGGACCTGTATGCCCGCCAGTTCGATCTGCCAGAATCCTCCGTGCGGGTGGTGTGCAAGGATGTTGGCGGCTCGTTTGGCATCAAGGTACACGCTTACCCCGACGACTTCGCGACCGTCGCCCTGTCCATCATGTTGAAGCGTCCGGTCAAGTTCGTGGCGGACCGGCTGGAATCCTTCACCAGCGACATCCACGCGCGCGAGCACCGCATTCACGGCCGCATTGCTGCAACCCGGGACGGCGACATTCTCGCTTTCGAGATGGACGACTTGACCGGCATTGGTCCCTATTCCATGTTTCCGCGCACCAGTGCCATCGAAGGCAATCAGGTCGTCAACCTGGTGGGTGGCCCGTACCGGCACAAGCACTATCGCGCCCAGTTGAACGTGGTGTTTCAGAACAAAACACCGACTTGCCAGTATCGCGGCGTGGGCCATCCGATTGCCTGCGCGGTCACTGAGGGCTTGGTCGACATGGCCGCGCAGAAACTCGGCATGGACCCGCTCGAATTCAGAAAGCGCAATGTAATTCCGGATGACGCCTACCCGTGTAGCGGCGCGGCCGGCATCAAGCTTGAAGTTCTCTCGCATGAGCAGTGCCTGCGCAAACTCGAAGTGCTCATGGATTATCCCGGGCTGCGTGCCGAGCAGGCGGCCTTGCGTGAGAAGGGCATCTATCGCGGCATTGGCCTGGCGACCGTCATCGAACTGACGAACCCGAGCGCCGCATTTTATGGCGTGGGCGGTGCACGCATATCCGCGCAGGACGGGGCGACAATTCGCCTCGAACCTAGCGGCGCCATTACCGTGTTAAGCGGCGTGGGGGAGCAGGGCCAGGGCACTGAAGGCATCTTCGCGCAGATAGCGGCCGATGCGGTCGGCGTGGACATGAGCCAGGTACGCATTACAACGGGCGACACCGACGTAACGCCTTACGGCGGTGGGACATGGGCCTCGCGTGGCGCAGGCATCGGTGGAGAGGCTGTACTCCAGGCCGGCCTGGCATTACGCAAAAACATCCTGACAGTCGCCGCGGCAATCCTGAACCGCGAGAGTGAAACGCTGGTCTTGCGGCGCGGTGAAATCGTTGACGCCGTCAGCCACGAGTTGCTGCTGCCCCTGCACGAACTGGGACGCATCGCTTACTTCCGTCCCGACACGCTTCCGGTTGGCTTCACCCCGGAATTGATGGTGACGCGTCACTATGCGCAGCGCGACTATCCGTTCATATTCACCAATGGCGTTCAGGCTTCCTATGTCGAGGTCGACACCGAAACCGGCTTCGTTAAGCTGCTCAAGCATTGGGTCGTGGAAGACTGCGGTCGGGTGCTCAATCCGATGCTGGTGGACGAGCAAATGCGCGGGGCCATCGTGCAAGGCATCGGCGGCGCGCTGTATGAAGAATGCCTGTATGACGCCAACGGTTTAATGCAAAACGGCAGCATGGCGGACTACCTGGTGCCAATGTCCGCAGAGATGCCCGACATTGAAGTCGCGCATGTGCAGACGCCTACCGCATCTTCGCTATTGGGTGCAAAGGGAGCAGGCGAAGCCGGAACGGCCGGCGCGCCTGCGGCGGTGGTGAATGCCATCAACGATGCGCTGGCGCCGTTGAACGCCACCGTTTTTTCGCAACCGGTTACGCCGGAAAAGATATTGCGCGCGCTCGGCAAGGTCCGCGATTGATGGTGCCGGAGGCTTTGCCATGCCGTTTTCAGAATACAAAACCAACCAGGAGTCCTTCTTGAAACCACGCTCATTGCTTGCCGCTGTCGCCAGTGTGATCATCGTCGCCAGCTTTGCCGCCCATGCGGCGGAACGGTTGCCCACCATACCGCCGGCCCAATACAACGCGGACCAAAAGAAAGCGGCGGAAGAATTTGAGAAGGCCCGCAAGAAGCCCGTGTTCGGGCCGTTCGAGCCGCTCATGCACAGCCCGGAAGTCATGAGCCAGGCCCGTTCAATGGGCGACTACCTCCGCTTCAATTCCGCTCTCGGCAATACCTTGTCCGAGTTCGTGATCCTGGTGACAGCCCGCCAATGGACGCAAGACTATGAGTGGTACGTTCATTATCCGATCGCGCTGCAGGTTGGTATCAAGAAGGACGTGGCTGATGCGATCGGCGATGGCCGGCGTCCAACTGGCATGACGGCGGACGAGGAAATCGTCTACGACTTTTCGACTGAGTTGCACAACAACAAGCGCGTGTCGGATCGCACTTTCGACCGTGCAGAAAAGCGCTTCGGCAAGAAGGGCGTGGTTGATCTGACTGGCATTAACGCCTACTACACACTGCTCGCCATGCAACTGAATGTGGCCCAGTACCGGATGCCGGCGGATGGCAAGCCGCTGGTCCGCTTTCCGCAATGAGGACGACGATGGATTTCTATTCGCTGCGCTCTTTCGCGGCCGTAATGCTGCTAGCAACAGTCGGTCTGGCTCAAGCCCAGGCGCCAGCCGCTACAGCGCCGGCTGCGGTTGCGCCGGCCAGCAGCGGTGCAGCATCGCCTACGGCTGCGCCCACCCCCACCCCTGCCATCGTCACGGTCCCAAAAGGCGGAGTCGAGCCCTATGGGATCGCGCTCGAAGGCTACCCCTATCCGTATGCGGTGCACTACCTTCCGGTCACGTGGGAAGGACGCGCGCTGCGCATGGCCTTTATGGATGTCGCACCCACCGGCGCAGCCAACGGCAATGCGGTGCTGCTCATGCATGGCCGAAATTTCCCGGCTTCTTATTGGCAGCCGGTCATTGCAGCGTTAAGTGCCGCAGGCTACCGCGTCGTGGTGCCCGACCAGATCCACTTCGGCAAGTCGTCAAAGCCGGACGAACTGCAAGTCAATTTCGACGTAATGGCGGCCCATACCTTAGCGCTGCTCGACCATCTCGGGCTTGCCAAAGTCGATGTGGTGGCGCATTCCATGGGAGCCATGGCGGGCACACGCTTTACGCGCAGCTTTCCGGAGCGGGTAAGGAAGCTGGTGCTGGAAGCGCCGGTCGGGCTGGAGGACTATCGGCAGTACGTGCCGCTGGTGCCGCGTGAAAGAATCATCGCACAGGAAATGGCGCTGACGCCCGAGGGCTACTACAACCAGCTGCGCTCAACCTATAACCCGCAACTGACGCGCGAGCAGTTTTACCCGTTCATAGACATCCGGGCGCGCATGATGGCGTCGGCCGAATATCCGCGCTGGGTGCGCAGCTACGTATCGAGTTATTACGCGATGTGGGGCCAGCCGGTCGTGCATGAATTTCCATTGATCCGGCAACCGACTTTCATCATGGTCGGTAGCAAGGACCGCACCGCGACCGGACGAGCCTTCGCGCCACCGGAACTGCGAGAGCGCATGGGCAACTTTCCCGAGCGTGCAAAGGAAGTGGCGGCCAGCATGCCAAACGCGCGCTATGAAGTTTTTGAAGGCAACGGGCACATGCTGCACCTGGAAGCGACTGAGCGGTTCAATCGGGCGCTGCTAGCGTTTTTGGCCAACTCATAACGTGGTGGGTCGCTTCTGGTGGGCGTCAGGTCTTGGCGCCCGTCGACTCGCCGCGGCAGGGGCAGTGCCTAAATTGGGCGTGTCAGGGCTCGGTATCCTTCGCCCACAGGGCGACGATGGTGCACTGGCGCGACCATGTTTGCTGACCAAATTGGGTCATATGGCCGTCCTGCGTCAGCGCTCCGGTAGCTTCGGTCGGAGAGCGGCAAATGCAAAGCAAAAACCTGTAAGGACGGCCAAACAAGTCTTGGCTTTCGCGGCCGCTTGACGACTTTCTGGCCTGATGAGTACGGATCCACCCCGTAAACCTGGGTTCAATCGGAAGTGAATCGGGAGTTGAACTGGAATTGAACTGGAATTGTGCTGCGGTTACCAAGTCGGGGCCGGTTACTTTAAATGCTGCTTCCGAGTGCCATTTGTATAGCCAATTCCAACATTTTTCAGGAACCTTCCCATGAGTATGTCCGCCCGCCTGGACAGGCAAGCTTCTCCCACGCGTCACGAAGCACTTCACCCCCCTTACCCTCGTTCCGACGTGCACCCACAAACTTCCCTCGCGGCCCTAAGTCAATACGACTTCTGCCAACCGGAACGAATCGTGTTGCGTAATCGGCCGTCGCTTGTGCTTAGAAAGTTTGAACTAAAGCCTGAACGGCTGCCAGAGTTTACGGCCCCAATAGTTGCTTCCAGATGCCTTGAAACCGTGGCGAAACTAGATCTGCCAGAGAAACAACCGAATCTGGCTGCCGCGTTTGAGTGTTCACCTCTCGGTGTGAGTATCGGGGCGGATTCAATCAGGTTCTTGCCGAACTACACCTACGTGCCGAGCCCAAATCGGAAACACAGCCCGGAAAAGCTGGTTTTGCTTCGCAAAATCAGCAATATGGTCAACTACGGAAAGCTGCCTCGTGCGACGGCGTTTAAACTTCAGGTGGCGATCGATCACATGAAGCGCGGTCGGCTGGATCTTGATGCAGTCGGCCTGTCGCAGGCACAGTTCAAGAAACACTGCAGACGCCATTTCAAAGACATACTTCAGGATTACAAGACGACCCACAGGCTGGCCCGGGTCAACGTGGCGATCAATGGCAACGTAAAGACGTACTAAGTTTATTTGGGATCGACGCCCCGGCGCTTACCAGGCGTCGTGGCGAGCGCAAGGCCCTTGGTACCGGTCCCCTTCAGAGCTGTAGACGGCTTGCGCCGCTGGCCGCCAAAACGCACCAGCGCCGCTTCAAACTCCGGGAAATTTTCCGGGCTTCCGCCATCTTTTCGCCATGCCGCTTGCAGTCGTCGCATCACGCTATCGGCCGTGCGCATCGTGCGGGGCACGTAGCCAAGTTCGTGCGCTGCCTCGATAACGCGGGGCGACGGCAGTGGCGCGGCCTTGCTCCAGGTGCCGCGCATTTCACGCAGGAAAATGTTCGCGGTCAGATCGCCAATTCCCTTCCCAAGCTCGCGCAGACGTCCTTCGAAGTTGGCTTCATCGCTCGCCTCCGCATGCAGCGCATTGAGGTCGCCCTTGTAGCGGTCCTGAAGTGCACCGCACACGTCCAGAAGTTTGGTGGCAGTCTTGAAGTCGTAGCGCGCATAGCCGCCTCCGTCCAGCACTTTCACCAGCCGATCCCAGCCTGCTTCGACGATCTTTTTTGGCGTCAGCAATTCCGCCTTTTCGAATTCACGCCAGGTGCGCATGGCCACGCTCTCTGAAATACGCGCTCCGAAGAGCAGCGCCGCAAGGAACCACTTGAAAGTCTCGCCTGGTTCGCCAGTGGCAATCTTGATCCCAAGCTGATTTGAATACATGCTTCCGGTACGCTCTACCAGCCCGCGCGGACTGGTAGCGGGTTTACTTGCCGGCTCGGATTCCGGTGCCACGGCCGAGGGCTCCGGTTTCCGAACCACGGCTGAGACCTGCGCCGTGTCAGGCGCCCCGCGCTTCGCGGCAATTTTCATGACGATGGCAAGGCCGATGGCATGGACGGTGTCAGAGAGGACCGCGGTCCGGACGGTGGAAGGTGGCGCAGGAACCAGGCGCAGGCTAGCGCGGCGGCTTCCTCCAGCGTCCCCGGCTCCTCAAAAAGATGGGTCGCGCCGGATACGATTTCCAGCCGCGTTTCGCAGCGCATATTTCCCTCGGCCGCTTCATTCAGCGCGATAACGCCGGTGTCAAAGCCACCGACTATCAGCAATGTCGGCGCCGTCAGCGCGCCGAGAGCGTCGCGCCCTGCGAGATCCGGGCGACCGCCCCGAGAAACGACCGCGGCAATATGTGAATCAGGCATCGCTGCCACTCTGATGGCCGCTGCGGCGCCGGTGCTGGCGCCGAACAGGCCCACTGGCAAGGAGGCGATTCGCGGGTTGGAATGGGCCCACTGACACGCGCTTTCAAGCCTGCGCGTGAGCAGGTCGACGTCAAAGCGTGTGCGCTGCATCCGGTCTTCCCGTGGCGAGAGAAGATCCATCAGCAGGGAGCCGAAGCCTGCGTCGCGCAGCATGCCCGCTACAAGTTTGTTGCGCGGGCTGAGGCGGCTGCTCCCGCTGCCGTGCGCGAACAGGATCAGGCCTCGCGCATGTTGCGGAACGTCGAGTGCGGCCCGTAGCTCGACGTTGTCACATGGTATGCGGACGTCCTCGCGGATCACTCCGATATCGACAGCCTGTTTCATTGCGGATTCCGTTAGCGCGGCGAGGCCGGCGCCATCGCTCTCTGATCAATGCGGGAAGATTCTCTCCCGCATGGTGCAGGACGAATGCCGGTCAGTGCTGCTGAAGGGTATCGCAGCGCTTACTTCTCCTGCATTGAGCATAGAAAGCGGCGCGACCCGACGGGCTGATCTATCGCAAGAACGCGCCGCGACCACACAATGATGCGGCAAGGGGCGACGCAAGTTTTCCAGCCACCGTCAAAAATCCCGTCAACAGTGCAGCCAGACCCGCATCAGAGTCAGGAGGCGGCTCATGTCGACCGGCTTGGTAATGTAGTCGGAAGCACCCGCCGCGATGCATTTGTCGCGGTCACCCTTCATTGCCTTTGCGGTCAGCGTGATGATCGGCAGGTGGTGGAACTCGGGTATCTGCCGAATCGCGCGCATCGTATCGTAGCCGTCCATCTCCGGCATCATGATGTCCATCAAGATGATATCGACCGAAGGGTTCGAGCGCAGCACCTCAATGCCGTCCCGCCCGTTTTCCGCATACAGCACCTTCATGTCTTCACGCATCAGCGCCGAACTGAGCGCAAAAATGTTGCGCACGTCGTCGTCCACAATCAATACCTTGCGGCCCGCCAGTCTGACTGGCGGCGCGGACGGTCGTGCCGGCCCTGCTTCCGGGTGTTCTTTCAGCCTGGCGTGAATGTTGGCAAATTCGGCGCCCAACCGATCCGGCGCGAGCGGCAACGAGAGGCAGGACTGCGCCCCGTGGGCGCCCGCCGCTTCGTGCAAGTCGGCATGCGATAGCACATGCACCGGTATGTCGCAGGTGGTGGGGTCCTGCTTCAGGCGGTCAAGTCCCGCCAAACCTTCCCAATCGTCAGCGTCAAGATTGAGCAGCACGGCGGCCGGTCGGTAGTCTCGCGCAAGAGCCAGAGCCGAATCGCGCTGGTGCGCCACGATCACCTTGAAGCCGTGGCGGTGGGCTTCCTCCAGCATGATGTCCGCCTCTTCCGGAGACTGGCCAGCGATCAGTACACTGGCGTCCTCGCGGGTTACGACGTCGCGATCGTCAAATGCGTCGGCGATCTCGGTGTAGCAAACCTCGGTGCTGTCCTCCAGCTTCAGCGTGTCCTTTCCGGCATTGGCCGGTGCATCGCTGAAGTGATACGGCGCAAGCGCCGAGGATGGGCCGTGGTGCGGTCCGATCTGGAAAGGATGCTCGTCGTAGGGCAGGTAGAGCGTGAACGTACTGCCTGCCCCGATCTCGCTCTGTACCCGGATTTCGCCGCGTAACAGGCGGGCCAGTTCGCGGCTAATCGAAAGTCCCAGTCCGGTGCCGCCATATTTGCGCGCGGTACTGCCGTCGGCCTGCTGGAACGCTTCGAAAATCAGCTGAAGCTTTTCCGGGGAAATCCCAACGCCCGTGTCGGTTACCGAGAACGCCAGCACCTCGCGGGCACTGGACAACGGAATGTTGTCTACGCTCCAGCCGCCCTGAACCATGGCGATGCGCATCACCACCTTGCCGTGGGCTGTGAATTTGAAGGCGTTTGACAGCAAGTTTTTGAGGATTTGCTGCAGGCGAGTCATGTCGGTTGACAGCGCCTCTGGCAGGTTGCCGTTGAGTTCTATGGCGAAGTCGATCTTTCGGGCCTTGGCCATGTGGCGGAAGGTCCGTTCGACATAGTTGCGCAGGTCGATGAAACGATAGGCTGCAATCTGCAGGCTCACCGTGCCGGACTCGATCTTCGCCAGATCAAGGATGTCATTGATGAGCGTCAGAAGGTCGCTGCCCGAGCCATAGATGGTCTTGGCGAATTCAACCTGTTCCGCGGTCAGGTTGCCGGAACGATTGTCGCTAAGCTGTTGCGCAAGGATCAGCAGGCTGTTCAATGGAGTGCGCAGTTCATGCGACATGTTGGCGAGGAACTCCGACTTGTAGCGCGAGGACAGCGTCAACTGCATTGCCTTTTCTTCAAGCGCCCGCTTGGCGCTTTCCACCTCGTGATTCTTGCGCTCCACTTCAATGTTCTGCTCGGAAAGCAGGCCGGCCTTGTCCGCCAGTTCCTGGTTGGTTTGTCGCAGTTCCTGCGCCAGCGATTGAGACTGGATGAGAAGGCTTTCAGTCCGGCTATTGGCTTCAATCGTATTGAGCACGACGCCGATGGACTCCATCAACTGTCCCAGAAAGGACAGGTGGGTGTCGGTGAAGCGATAGAGCGAAGCGATCTCTATGACGGCCTTGACCTGCTCCTCGAACAGGATTGGCACGACGACGATGTGTGCGGGCGCCGTGGAACCAAGCCCGGTAGAAACCACGATGTAGTCCTGCGGCACATTGGTCAGGCAGATCATGCGTTTTTCGAGGGCACACTGCCCGACCAGCCCCTCGCCGGGCTTAAGCGACAGTGAGTCGGTCGACCCGGGACGCCGGCCGTAGCTGGCAATGATATGCAGGCTGGGGTCTTCGAAGGCCGAATCCATCATGTAGAACAGGCCGTGGTGCGCGGAGATCAGCGGCGACAGTTCCGACAGGATCAGCGAAGACACCGCCTGCAGATCTCGCTGGCCCTGCAACAGGCGGGTGAAGCGCGCCAGGTTGGTTTTCAGCCAGTCCTGTTCAGCATTCTTTTGCGTGGTTTCCTTCAGGTTCCGGATCATTTCATTGATGTTGTCCTTCAGGAACGACACCTCACCGCGTGCTTCAACATGGATCGAACGCGACAGGTCGCCGCGTGTCACCGCGGTTGCGACCTCGGCGATGGCGCGCACCTGATTGGTGAGGTTCGCAGCAAGCTGGTTGACGTTGTCGGTCAGGTCCTTCCAGGTGCCGGCCGCGCCGGGCACGCGAGCTTGTCCGCCAAGCTTGCCTTCCACCCCGACCTCGCGCGCAACCGTGGTTGCCTGGTCTGCGAAAAGCGCCAGCGTGTCGATCATTTCATTAATGGTATTGGCCAGCGTCGCTATTTCGCCTTGTGCCGCCACCGTCAGTCGCTTGGACAGGACGCCTTTCGCCACGGCCGTCACCACACCCGCTATGCCGCGAACCTGCGCCGTAAGATTGGCCGCCATGAAGTTCACGCTGTCAGTCAGGTCTTTCCAGGTTCCTGCCGCGCCAGCCACCTGCGCCTGCCCCCCCAATTTTCCCTCTGTGCCGACCTCGCGCGCTACCCGGGTTACTTCCGAGGCGAAGGACGAAAGTTGGTCCACCATCACGTTGATGGTGTCCTTGAGTTCCAGGATTTCGCCTTTCACGTCGACGGTGATCTTCTTGGACAAGTCGCCGCGGGCGACCGCCGTTGTCACTGCCGCGATGTTTCGCACCTGCCCGGTCAGGTTGGATGCCATGAAATTGACGTTGTCCGTCAGGTCACGCCAGGTGCCGGATGCGCCAGGCACATGCGCCTGGCCGCCAAGGCGGCCTTCGGTTCCTACCTCGCGCGCCACACGCGTGACCTCCGACGCGAAGGAGCGAAGCTGGTCCACCATTTCATTGATGGTGTCCTTCAGTTCGAGGATCTCGCCCTTGACGTCAACGGTAATCTTCTTCGACAGATTGCCGTTCGCCACAGCCGTAGTGACATCGGCAATGTTCCGCACCTGCCCGGTGAGGTTGCCGGCCATCGAGTTGACCGAATCGGTCAAGTCTTTCCAGGTGCCGGCCACGCCGGGCACGTTGGCCTGGCCGCCCAGCTTGCCTTCGGTACCGACCTCTCGCGCCACCCGCGTGACTTCCGAGGCAAAGGACGAAAGCTGGTCGACCATCACGTTTATCGTGTTCTTCAGTTCAAGGATTTCGCCTTTCACGTCGACGGTAATCTTCTTCGACAAATCGCCGCGCGCCACGGCCGTGGTCACGTCCGCGATATTGCGGACCTGACCCGTCAGGTTCGATGCCATGAAGTTGACGTTGTCCGTCAAGTCCTTCCAGGTGCCGCCCACGCCGCTGACCCGCGCCTGGCCGCCGAGCTTGCCTTCGGTGCCGACCTCGCGCGCCACGCGCGTGACTTCCGAGGCGAAGGAATTCAACTGGTCCACCATCACGTTGATGGTGTTCTTCAAGCCGTAGATCTCGCCCTTCACATCTACCGTAATCTTCTTCGACAAATCGCCGCTTGCAACCGCAGTCGTCACGTCGGCAATGTTGCGCACCTGCGCCGTTAAGTTGCCCGCCATCGAGTTGACGGAATCTGTCAAGTCCTTCCATGTGCCCGCCACGCCATGCACGTTGGCCTGGCCGCCCAGCTTGCCCTCGGTGCCGACTTCACGCGCCACGCGCGTCACCTCAGATGCGAACGAGCCAAGCTGGCCCACCATCACGTTAATGGTGTTCTTGAGCTCCAGGATTTCTCCCTTCACGTCCACCGTGATTTTCTTCGACAGATCACCACGCGCAACTGCCGTGGTCACCTCAGCGATGTTGCGGACCTGCCCGGTCAGGTTGGAGGCCATGAAGTTGACGTTGTCGGTCAGGTCTTTCCATGTCCCGCCCACACCGGGTACATAAGCTTGGCCGCCCAGCTTGCCTTCGGTACCGACCTCGCGCGCCACGCGGGTAACCTCAGATGCGAAAGAGGAGAGCTGGTCCACCATCACGTTGATGGTGTCCTTCAGTTCCAGGATCTCGCCTTTTACGTCGACGGTAATCTTCTTTGACAAGTCGCCCCGCGCAACCGCTGTCGTCACCTCCGCGATGTTGCGGACCTGCCCGGTCAGGTTGGATGCCATGAAGTTGACGTTGTCAGTCAGATCCTTCCAGGTGCCCGCCACGCCCGGCACATTGGCCTGCCCGCCCAGTCGCCCTTCGGTGCCCACCTCACGGGCCACGCGCGTCACCTCCGCCGCGAAAGAGCGTAATTGGTCCACCATGGTGTTGATGGTGTCCTTCAATTGCAGTATCTCGCCACGCACGTCGACGTCGATTTTTTTCGACAAATCGCCATTCGCTACGGCGGTCGTCACGTCGGCGATGTTGCGCACTTGCGAGGTCAGATTGCCCGCCATCGAGTTGACTGAATCGGTCAAGTCCTTCCAGGTACCCGCGACGCCTTTCACCTGCGCCTGTCCGCCCAGTTTTCCTTCGGTGCCGACTTCGCGCGCCACGCGCGTGACCTCAGATGCAAAAGATGAAAGCTGGCTCACCATCGTATTGGCCGTGGTAGCCGCCAGCAGGAATTGCCCTTGCAGCGGTCGGCCGTTAACGTCCAGCGACATGGTCTGCGACAGGTCGCCCTTCGCAACCGCGCCGATGACGCGCGCCATTTCATTGGTTGGACGCGCCAGGTCGTCGATCAGTGTATTGACCGCGCCAACCATCTCAGCCCAGCTGCCTGCAACATGCGGCACTGAAGCGCGCTGCTCCAGGTGGCCCTCACGCCCAACTACGCGCGTCACACTGGTTACCTCGGCCACCATCTGCGAATTGGTCTCGATAATTTCGTTGAGCGTATCGGCGACCTTGCCGGCCAGGCCGCTCCAGTCGTAGGGCATGCGTACCGTCAGGTCGCCGCGCTTGACCGCCTTGAGGGTCGCGAGCAAAACCTTGATGTCTAATTCATCGTTGGTGCTAACGGTGGTATTCAATTCAGGGTCCTTTTTTATGCGTGGCGAACGCGGTTTGGCGAGGGCCGACGCGGAGAAGGTGTGGCCGGCGAGTGCAGAGCCAAGGCAGAGGATTCGTTGGTAAGTCGTTGTTCAGCTCGCGGCCAGGGTCCGTTGCTGCAGGCTTCCGGCCATGGGAAGCAGATCAGGAGAAAAGCGCCACGCTGGAAGCCGCCTGCACGCAGCTCAGGCCGCTGCCATGACAAGTTCTTCGAGATCGGCGACGGGAAGCGGGACGCTGTACAGGAAGCCCTGGTGTTCGTCGCAGCCCAAGTCATGCAGGATGGTGCGCTGCTCGTCGGTTTCCACGCCTTCGGCAACCACCCGCAAGCTCATGGCGAGCGCCATGTTGATGACGGCGGTAACGATGGCGTTGTCCCCGAGTCCGCGGCCCAGGTCACGCACAAAAGACTGGTCTATCTTTAAAACGTCGATTGGCAAGGCCTTCAATACCGATAGCGACGAATAGCCCGAGCCAAAATCGTCGATCGCGATCTTGATGCCGCGCTTGCTGATCTGGCGCAGCACACTGGTCGCTTTTTCAACGTCGTCAATCATCAGTGATTCGGTAATCTCCAGTTGCAGGCAGGAGGCTGGAAGGCGGTAGAGCTTGAGGGCGCGATCTATCACCGCAGGGAGATCGGCATAAATCTGGGGCGTGGCGATGTTGACAGCGATCGGCAACGAGTGCATTGCAGGGTCGGCATCCAGCCACAGCCGTGCCTGCGCGCAGGCAGCGTAAATTACCCACTCGCCAATTTGCACGATCTGCCCCGTCTCGTCTGCCACGTTCATGAACTGGCCACCGGAGAGGGTGCCAAGACGTGGATGGTGCCAGCGTAAAAGCGCTTCAACGCCGCAGATATGGCCGGACGGTCCGTCCACCTTTGGCTGGTAGTAAAGTTCAAACTCTTCGTTCTCCAGCGCATTCTGCATTTCGTACTCCAGGCGTCGGCGTTCCGACAGCCTGGCGTTCAACTCTTCGTGATAAAACTGCACGCCGCCGCCGTGCTTGTTCTCCTTTGCGTGATACATCGCAAGGTCGGCGCAGCGCAGCAAGTCCTGGCCCGAGGTGCTGTCGTCCGGATACATGCTGATGCCCACGCTGATCGACGGGCGAATGCGCTGGGAGCGCAGCGTAACCGGCGCCGATACCGTATCGATGATCTTTCGCGCCACGTCGGCCGCATCGGTATAACAATGAATGCCTTCCATCAGCACGACGAATTCATCGCCGCCGAAACGCGCGACATAGTCCGACTCGCGCACGGACTCGCGCAGTCGGTCTGCAACGTGGATCAGCAGTTCGTCGCCCGCGTCATGGCCGAGCGTGTCGTTGATGCTCTTGAATTTGTCCATGTCAAGGAACAGCAGGGCAATACGCTCCCCCTGGCGTGCGGCGCGCACGATGGCATGTCGAATTTCCTCGGTCAGGAAGCGGCGATTGATAAGCCCGGTCAACGCGTCCTTGGTGGCAAGGTCGCAGGCGCGACGCTCCGCTTGGCGCCGTTCCAGGATTTCGGCCTGCAAGGCTGCGTTCACTTTTCTGAGGTCCTGCATCTGTTGGATTTGCAGATTTTCATTGAACATGGCGAGCGCCTTCTTTTGCGATTCAAGTTGCAGGGTCTTTTTTTCCAGCTCGATAAAGACTGCGATCTTTGCATGCAGGATTTGTGGCACGACCGGGCTGATCAAATAATCAGCCGCGCCATGTTCAAAGCCTTTAAGGCGGTTCAATTCGTCGGCGTAATGGGCTGTAATAAATATGATCGGCACGCTGGCGCAGCTCGGGTGCGAATGAATTAACTCGGCGGTTTCGAATCCATCCATGCCCGGCATGCTGACGTCGAGCAGGATTGCGGCGAAGCGGCGATCGAGAAGCTCTCTCAATGCATCTGGGCCTGAGCTTGCGGTAACAACTTCATATTCGTCGGCGCATGGCGACGTCTGAAGCATAGTCTTCAGCGCCAGCAAACTGCCTGGGTGATCATTGACCACCAGAACGTTTGGTTTATTCAAGGCACACTCCAAATTATTTTTTTCGCGCGCTGCCGAAGCGCGAGACTCCCTAGTCACGGGGGCAGGCTATTGCGGTGTCGTCATGCCTGCTCTGCTTTTGGTTGCCACGCGGAAGGAAATTCCGCTTGGGGTGACAGCTTAGAAGTGTTGAACAGCCGAATGTTCCCGTTGCTCAACCGCTTATTTATGCTTTCCAAGGAGCATTAAATTGCGTAATTCCTTGATGCAATCGGGGTCCAGCCCTCGGCGCGGGATATTGCAATGCAAAATCCGGTCCTAGCCCTCCATGCCCGGGCCAAGGATCATGGTTGCCAGGGTAAGCAATGTCACGAGTGACAATGGAGGGAATGGTTGGCCAGCTTTACCACTGACATTCCAGCGCGGCTCGACCGCCTCACCTGGTCGGGCTGGCACTCGCGGGTTGTGATCGCGCTTGGCATCGCCTGGATGCTGGACGGGCTTGAGGTCACACTTGTCGGCTCTATTGGCAGCGTGCTGGAACGGCCAGATACGCTCGGTTTGAACGCCGGCCAGATCGGATGGAGCGGCTCGATTTACATTGCAGGCGCTGTCTTCGGCGCGCTGATCTTCGGGCGCCTGACGGATCGCCTTGGCCGCAAGAAACTGTTCCTTGTAACGCTTGCGGTCTACATGACTGCGACGCTGGCCACCGCATTTTCGATGGACTTCGCCTTCTTCGCCCTGTGCCGCTTCATGACCGGCATCGGCATCGGCGGCGAGTACGCCGCGATCAACTCCGCCATCGACGAATTGATTCCGGCGCGCCTTCGGGGTCGAGTCAACCTTGCGATCAACGGCAGCTTCTGGCTCGGCGCTGCGCTTGGTGCCGCAGCCAGCCTGGTGTTGCTCGATCCGCGCGTACTCGGCCCCGTCGTGGGATGGCGCGCCGGCTTCGTTCTCGGTGCCGTGCTGGCGGTGGCTATATTGCTGGTACGGCGGGACGTACCGGAAAGCCCGCGCTGGCTGCTGGGACATGGCCGCGAACGGCAGGCCGAGCGGATTGTCGCCGCGATAGAAGCGAGCGCCGGCCAGAAGACAGTGCGGCAGGGTGGCGCCGCTCGGCCTGGCGTGGATTCCGGAGTTGTGTTCCACCGTCGGGTGGCGCCATCGTGGGGACAAGTGGCACAGGTGCTGCTGCATCGTTATCGCGCCCGCACCGTGGTGGCGCTGGCGCTGATGATTTCGCAGGCCTTCTTCTACAACGCCATCTTCTTCACCTATGCACTTGTTCTCACGCGCTTTCACGGCGTGGCCGAGGACCGCGTGGCGCTTTATATTTTCCCCTTTGCGCTCGGCAATGCGCTTGGGCCGCTATTGCTCGGTCCCCTGTTCGACCGCGTTGGGCGTCGCCGCATGATTGGCGGCACTTACATCTTGTCTGGCGTCGGGCTGGGGTTGACAGGTGTGTTCTTTGTACTCGGCTGGCTGGATGCCGTGAGCCAGGCTTGGTGCTGGTCGGTAGTGTTCTTCTTCGCGTCGGCCGCAGCCAGTTCGGCCTACCTCACGGTCAGCGAAGTGTTCCCGCTGGAGATGCGCGCCATTTCCATTGCACTGTTTTACGCAATCGGAACCGGCACCGGCGGCTTCCTTGCCCCGGTGCTTTTTGGCTACCTGATCGAGAGCGGCAGTCGCGGCGCAGTGGCTTTTGGCTATGGCTTTGGCGCAGTACTGGTGATCGTCGCGGGCTTGCTGGCATGGCGCTATGCAGCCGATGCGGAACGCAAGCCGCTGGAGGAAGTGGCTACACCGCTCGGCATGGTGGATGAGCACGGGCCTGCGCGGTCGCGCACAATGCTCGAGAAATAAGCAGGCAGCCACGTTGACACAGCCCGCACCAGCAACCGCATGCGGTTCGCAGGAGGTTCCGGTCTGCGTCTAAGCGTGGGCGGATGGGGCAGCTTTCGTGTGCGCAGAAATCGAGTCAAGCATCTCTCGCATGCGTCGCCAATGCGTGCCCTCCCAATACACCCGATGGCACCCTTCGCATGTGCTGAAGTGCTCATGGCATGCATAGGCCATCGGAGGCACGCGCGCAACTACTGATGCCTTGTCAATGCCAACCAGAGGCGCATTGCACTCCAGACAAAGTGAAAACGGGTGGAAGCAGGATGCGAGATCAAGGCGCGCCACGATCTCCTGGAACTGCTCCACTGGTTTGATGGCGCGGACGTAACAGCCGTGAGTCAGTTCTCGTCGCTTGAGCAGTTCGACGTCGCGCGTCAGGACAATCCGGTGTTCGTCCCGCGACAGCGCAACGATGTCGTTGTCGCCGGCGGTGTTCTCAAAGCGCGTGTCAAATCCGGCGATGCGAAGTAGGCGTGCAAGGCCGCCGAGATGCGCGTCGGCCACAAAACGGGTGTCGCGCAAGGCCTGCTCTCGCACGCGCAGTATTGGCGTGACGTCGAGCGATTCGCAAAGCGGATAAACCGCGATCCGGTCGCCGTCTGCGATGCGCCGTTCAAAGCCAACCGACTCACCATTGACCATCACCAGCTCCACTTCAGTATGCGGCACGCCGAGCGCTTCGATCATGTGCTTCACAGTGGCGTCGCGGGCGCAATTGACGGAGCACTCTTTCTGGCGCCGGTCTCGCGGGAGGAAGTCGTTCAGCTCAGCGTAGAAGCGGAATGTGGCATGGGTCATGGTGTAATCATATTCCAGCGCATTGCCTCGTTGGCCACTCCGTCTGGACGTGTCAGGTCTTCGAGGCGTTTGGCCACCGTAGGGCCGCCGCAATCGGCGCAAGGCGATTGCATCGCGCTTGTCTTACAATGCCCACTTGCCAATCTGCAGCCACGACTCCCGCGAGGCCCAATAAAAAGTATGACGCCCACCCGCATGAGCACACGCGACCTGTTCGCGGCGTTGGCTATCGTCGTTATCTGGGGCACCAATTTCGTTGCAATGAAAACGGGCCTGCGCGACTTCACGCCATTTCAGCTGGGTGCGGCGCGCTATGTGCTGGCCGCATTCCCGCTTCTGCTTGTAGTGCGGCCGCCGAAGATGGCGTGGAAATGGGTCGTTCTTTACGGTCTGTTTCAGGGGGTCGGTCAGTTCGGCTTTCTGTTTGTTGCCTTGCGCGTTGGCATGACGGCGTCGCTTGCTTCGGTGCTGCTGCAGACCCAGGTGTTCTTCACCGCGCTGTTCGGTCTACTACTCCTTCGTGAAAAAATAGGGCGGCCGTTGCGCTGGGGTCTGTTGATTGCGGCGCTTGGCCTGGCCTGCTTTGCCATGAACTACCTGCAGCCGTCAGCTGCCAGCGCCGGCGCAACAACGGTGCTCGGCTTCCTGCTGAGCCTGGCAGCGGCTTCCCTTTGGGCCGCCTCCAATATCGTGGTGCGGCTTGCGCAACGTGATACGCCGCGCTTTGATGCACTCAATTTCATGGTGTGGATCAGCGCTGTCCCGATCGTTCCGTTCCTGCTGCTGACCTGGTTCTTCGACGCGCCTGCAACGCGCTGGAATTGGCTGCACGCTTCGTGGAGCAGTTGGATCGCGGCAGCCTACCTTGGCTGGATCGCGACGATCCTGGCATATGCCATGTGGACCCGGCTGCTGCAAAGGCATCCCGTCAACCGGGTGGCACCGTTTAGCCTCGGCGTGCCAGTGGTAGGTCTGCTGGCGGGCATGCTGGTGCTCGGCGAAGTAGTGACTGGTTGGCAATGGGCCGGCATCGCACTGGTCGTTGCGTCGCTGGCTTGTGTGTTGCTTGGCGGGCGCTTTGAACGTCCCACCCGCGTGTCGGAGCCGGCACAATCCGGCGCCTCCGGCACCGCACCGTAGCGGCTTGGTCTGCCGCGGCGAAGGCGGTATGCTTTGCGCCTGCATGAGAAAAAATGAGAATGAATACCAATGTTGAATGACGCCGCGCCAGTGACGCTTCGGGAGGTCGGCCTGCGCGATGGCTTGCAAGGCATCAAGGCCATATTGCCGACCGCGCGCAAGATCGAATGGGTGGAAAAAGAGCATGCCGCCGGTGTGCGCGAGATTGAAGTCGGATCCTTCGTTCCGGCTCACCTCTTGCCGCAACTCGCGGACACCGCCGAGGTGTTGGCTTTCGCCCGGACCTTGCCCGGCCTGGTCGCCTCAGTTCTCGTGCCTAACTTGAAGGGCGCGGAACATGCGCTCGACGCCGGCGCCGACCTGATGCTGATACCGCTTTCCGCCAACCACGCCCACAGCCTGGCAAACCTGCGCAAGACCCCCGACGAAGTGGTGGCCGAAGTGCGCCGGATCCGCGCCGCGCGCGATGCATCTGGCGCACGCACCGTCATCGAAGGCGGCGTTGGCACGGCATTCGGCTGCACCCTGCAGGGCCGGGTCGAGCCGGACGAAGTGCTTAGGCTGTTGCAAGCCTTGCTCGACGCCGGCGCCGACCGGGTCAGCCTCGCGGATACGGTCGGCTATGCCGATCCCGACATGGTCAGCAAGTTGTTCGAGCGCGCCCTGCGGCTTGTCGGCGACCGCCTTTGCTGCGGCCACTTCCACGATACGCGCGGCCTTGCGCTGGCCAACATTTGCGCTGCCATGGCGCTTGGCATTTCCCGTTTCGATGCCTCGCTGGCCGGCATCGGTGGTTGCCCACATGCGCCGGGCGCAAGCGGCAATGCGGCGAGCGAAGACCTCGCCTACATGCTGGCCGCGATGGGGCGCGCCCCAGACCTCGACGTCGCCGCCTTGCTCGCACTGCGCGGCGAAGTCGCGCAGTGGCTGACCGGCGAACCCCTGCACGGCGCGCTCTGGCGTGCCGGCCTGCCAAAGGATTTCAATCACCATGCAAGCCAACCCTGACGAAGCACAGATGAATTCTTCCCAAGCCACGGACCGACCTCTTCCTCTCGCCGGCATACGTGTCATCGAATTCACCCACATGGTGATGGGCCCGACTTGCGGCATGATCCTGGCCGACCTCGGCGCGGAAGTCATCAAGATAGAACCGCCCGGCGGAGACCGGACCCGCAAGCTGCCGGGTCTTGGCATCGGATTTTTCCGCAGCTTTAACCGCAACAAGAAGAGCGTGGTGCTTGACCTGCAAACGCCGCAGGGGCTGGAAACGGCAATTGAACTGATCGGCCAGTGCGACGTGCTGCTCGAAAATTTCCGGCCCGGCATGATGGAAACGCTCGGCTTGGGTGAAGCCACCTTGCGCCAGCGCTATCCGCGACTGATCTATGTTTCACACAAGGGCTTCCTGCCCGGTCCCTATGAAAACCGGCTGGCGCTGGATGAAGTTGTGCAGATGATGGGCGGCCTGGCCTACATGACCGGGCCAGAAGGCCGGCCGCTGCGCGCCGGCACCTCCGTCAACGACATCATGGGCGGCATGTTTGGCGCTATCGGCGTGCTGGCAGCGCTGCGCGAACGCGACACCACCGGCAAGGGCCAGGAAGTGCAGAGCGCGCTATTCGAGAATTGCGTTTTTCTCTCGGCGCAGCACATGCAGCAATTTTCCATGACGGGCGAAGCGCCGCCGCCGATGCCGTCCCGTGTGTCGGCATGGAGTGTGTACGACGTTTTTCCGTTGGCCGACGATGCGCAACTTTTTATTGCCGCCGTCAGCGACAAGCAGTTCCTGACCCTGTGCCAGCTGCTCGACGCGCCTGAACTCACGCGCGAACCGCAATTCGCCACCAACGCAGAACGTGTCGCGGTGCGCCCGGAATTGTTGCAGCGCCTCGGCGCGATCCTGCAGTTCCATCGGCTCGAAGAACTCGTGCCGAAGCTGGAAGCAGCCGGCCTGCCCTATGCGCCGATCATGCGCCCCGACCAGTTGCTGGACGATGTGCACCTGCGCGCCAGCGGTGGTATCGCCGGCATGCGAACCGAAGACGGATCGCAAACCGATGTGGTGCTGTTGCCGCTGATGATGGGCGGCCGGCGGCTTGGCGTACGCCAGGCCTTGCCTGCGATCGGCGAGCATACCGAAGAAATCTTGGCGCGCCTGCAGAGTGAGGCCAGCAATGATTCAAGAGAATAGAATGCAGGGCAAACAGGATAGCCCCGACTGTCCGTGCACAAGACACAGTTACAAGACTTTGGAGACAACATGAAAAAATTCAGTCATGGCCGTCGTCGCGCCGCCTTGGCGGCGGTCGCGGCTTTCGCCATCGGGTTGCCGTTCGCATCGGTATTTGCGCAGGACAATTCCGACAAGCCGATCCGGCTCATCCTGCCGAACTCGGCCGGCTCCAGTGTCGATGCCCTGGCGCGCACACTGGCGGCGCCGCTCGGCAAGGCCCTTGGCCATGCGATCGTGGTGGAAAACCTGCCCGGCGCCGGCGGCGTGACAGGCACGCTTCAAGTGGTGCGTGCCGCGAGAGATGGCATGACCATCGCCCTGGTCTCCAACAACCACGTCGTCAATCCAAGCGTCTACAAGTCGATGCCGTTTGACTCGATCAAGGACATCACCGCCATCTCTGTCGTCGCCACTTCCCCCTTCGTGCTGGTGGCGCATCCATCGGTGCCGGCCAGGGATGTGAAGGAGCTAGTTGCGTATGCGAAGGCGCATCCCGGACAGCTCAATTATGGATCTTCCGGTAACGGCACCATCCTTCAACTTTCAGCGGAAGCATTCAAGGCCGAAGCCGGCGGGCTCGATATCAAGCACGTGCCCTACAAGGGTGTCGGCCAACTGAGCTCGGACCTGCTGGGCGGTCACGTTCAACTGGCATTCCTTGGCGTAACTGGCGTTGCGCCGCTCATCAAGGCCGGCAAGCTGAAGGCAATCGGTATTTCCAGCACCCATCGCTCCGCCTTGCTGCCCGACGTGCCGACGATCGCGGAGCAGGGCGTGCCGCAATATGACATGTCCGGCTGGATCGCCATGATCGGACCGGCCGGATTGCCGGCACCCATCGTCAACAAACTTTCGGCGGCGTTGAAGAGCGCGCTGGCCAGCAAGGAAATGCAGGATGCGCTGGCGCTGCAGGGAATGACGGCGGTCGGGAGCACACAGGCGGCAACCACGCAGTTGTTCCAGACCGACATGAACCGTTACGCGAAGCTGATCAAGGACTCGGGCACGGTGGTGGATTGATGCTGAACGCGCCTGGATTCGCGGACCGCAGCGGCAAATGCGCCCACGCTTTTTCGGAGCGCGCATGAATACCACTCGACTGGAAGCCTTCAGCGATGGCGTGCTCGCCATCATCATCACGATCATGGTGCTGGAGTTGAGGGCGCCGCATGAAACGAGCATCATGGCGCTGCGGCCGCTGTTGCCAGTGCTGCTGAGCTACCTGCTCAGCTTCGTCTACATCGGCATTTACTGGAATAATCACCACCACATGCTGCACGCGGCGCAACGCGTCAACGGCGGCATCATGTGGGCCAATCTGCACTTGCTGTTCTGGCTCTCACTGGTTCCATTCGCGACGGGCTGGATGGGGGAAAATCATTTCGCGGCGGTACCTACCGCGCTCTATGGCACCATACTTTTCATGGCTGCCGTCGCGTACTGGATTCTGCAGCGCGCCATCATGACCGAGCATGGAAATGACCTGCTGACAAAGGCAGTCGGCATCGACCTGAAGGGCAAGTTGTCACCGGTGCTGTACGCGCTGGCTATCCTTGCTGCCTTCTTTTACTCATGGATATCGCAGGTTATCTATGTCGCTGTTGCGCTGATCTGGCTGCTGCCGGACCGTCGCATTGAGTTGGTAATGCAGGATGAGGACGGAAGTCGTCAAATGTAAAATGCGTGCCGGCGCCGGCCACGGACCGCGGTTGCTGGGGCTGCGGTTGGATGCAGGTGCGGCTCGCTACGGCAAGCAGCGGGGGCCATTTAAACCAGTCCCACGTCGCGCGGCTTCGCCCCACGAGCTACCGATTCCAGCCACACCGTAGACAACCTGTACATCCGCCCAAACAGCTTGCCTAACACGGCACGATGCTCGTTCAATACGGGACGGTCGCGATTCTGAAACAGGCTTTCCGTACCACCGCCTTTTGGCCTGCTATCGGCCCACCACGCAGGCTGCCGCCCACCACCAATTACACACCGTGCCGGCGGTTGCTGCGGCGGTCGCCAATTTCAATTGCGCCTGTCCGAACGCCAGCTGAATCTTGCTCAACTGACCATCTCGAGGGGGAACTGCCCTTGAATTTTCGGTACTACAGCTGTGCCATGCGATCTCGGAGAAGCGGGAAACCGCGTCGTCTGATTATTGCCCCAAATATACGGATCATGCAAAAGGAAAAAAATGAACAGAATGCCAATCGTTGGCTGGACCACCGACAACACCAATTCCTCTAACGCACGATTTCTATGGGCAAAAATGGACGTCGGTGCTCCCCGCGAGATCTCTATAGCAGAAGCAGCGATTCCCACGCAGGTCAAGACCGTACCCGTGCTTAGGGCACGCGAACGATCAAAGGCAGAAACCGATTCTTCCGTCGGAAGTGATGAAAATCCAGAAGTTGAAACAGGTGACGCTAGAGTAAATTACAAGGTAGGAGTCGATGGTCCTCCTCAACTCAGACCGATAAGGCCGGAAACTCCAGACAACTTCATTCCAACGAAAGTAAGGACGACCGCACGCGCTAAGGTTCCTGGTAGTTCGTCGCAGGATGTCATTCGACATGTCATTAACTTGGCTGCAGCGTTCGAAACTGGCAATCCCGACCGCGCGGCCCGACTATGGCGCAATAGACCACTCTCGATGGACGAAGTGTATTCTCACGCCCTCGCCAAGGCGAAAAAGAATCCTGACTTCCTCGCTTTCCTGTTCCTTAAGCATCCCGAACTGCGCGCAAGCTCGTCCACAAGAAAGTTTGCTTTGTCCGCGAGACCTGGTACACAAAAGCTTCTACGTATATTACTGAGGAACGGCCAATTTCGACCGCGGCATCAGGAAGCATTAAAAGAATTTGTACTGAAAGGATTGCAAAAGTACCCGGAAAGTTCTGTCGATGAAAACGGCCGTAGCGTGAAATGTGTGGACGACACGGAGCGATACGCAGAGATGGCAAAAATGGTCGTTCAAAAACTTCCAGGCGACGTCCAGAAATCTATCCTTTTCGAAGTTTTGGCCCAAGGCAGCTCATTATTAACAGAAGATAGCTTAAAATATTTTTGTTCAAATATGAACAACGAGGAAAAAGGCAAGGTTTTATTCGTTGCGCTATATTTCGAAGGATACGATCGCACACTGGTCTCGAGGCTGATCAGCTTCTTTTTAAACGACCACAGCTTCAACAATCTGGCAAAGTATTATGACGTTTTGATCCGTTTTTTCAAGGATCCATGGGAGGTGAAAAGCCGCCTCCGCATCGCGGGTAGAGAAATAGACAAAAAAGATTTCGTAGAGGGTATCAAGAAGTGTATAGAACGAGCTTATGAACAAATAAATCTGTATTTTGACGAAGAGGCTGTGAAGCGCTACAAATATGTAAGGCGGTTGTACAAATCAATTGAAAACGACATCACGGCGGACGAAAAACGTAGGTACCTTGATTTTTTAGGTATTGGAAGACATGCGGGAATCAGGGTCTATGTCAACGATGTCATGCATGATTACACCACCTCTCTGGTTATGCCACGTCTTATATGCTCCGTTGCGCGTAGAGAAGATGCTCGCTCAAAAGAGATAGCAGCATACTTGGAACGTTCCATTGAGTCTGTCGAAGAGGAAATTTTTGTTGAAGTGGTAAAACCTTTAATCTTCGGACACTTAACGCTATCAGACCTATTCAACTTCGTTGACCATTGGCACTTGCCGCATATGAGAACATTGTTAGGGCAAAGTAAGCGCTTTGCCGGGAAGAGTTGGGTGCCTCTCTTTCTAGGCACGGACGGAAACAGAACAAATATGCTCCCGGTATCAACCCACCCTAGGTGGACAGTTGTCTGTTTGGATAGTGCCGATGCACTTATCAAAGAGGGTCGCCTCCTCGAGCACTGTATAGGCACCGGCCCCTATATTAATAAAGGGTTACAAGGTGCAAGCCACTTCGTATCAATTCGTAATGCCGATGGTGTGCCGGTGTCCACTGTAGAATATAATCTGCGGTCAAGCAATGGAAGGATTAAGGCAAAGTGCGATCAGCACTATGGAAAAGGTAATGACGCCCCCACTAGAACGGAGAGGGAAATCGAGTTGTGGTGTCGGGAAAGCATTGAGAATGGCAAGATAAAAGTGGATTTTCCCTATCTTCAAAAAGAAGCAGAGAAACGGAAAATGGAGGGTCTTGGATTCCTACAAGTAGCGACGAATCGATATGGATTTAACCCCATAACCGAACACTCTGCAGTAAAAGATGATTATAAGAAGCATTCGCCATTTTATGTAGGTGGCGCGACGGATGAATCGATGATAGATCTGCGAAATGAATACGTCGCAGCGGATCTGATTAAGGATGAGAAATTAGGAAAGGTATGGAGTCCAGGTGAAAAAAAGGTTCGCCAAAGAGAATTAGAAAGGACCTTTGATGAGGAGGTTAAAAATATCAATTTAAATGCAACCGTGAGTTCGACAAGTGATGACACTGATAAAATTTTTATACGTGCATATCTTCACGAGAAAACGGCCGATAAGGTGCGAAGGGTCGACCCACCGATTGAGATATTGCTTAATTTAAAGAGCGTTACGATCAACATGCGTGGAGAGACGATTGAGGTCTCTCTACTGGATGAAATTGCGGAAAGAAAGGCATTACGGGCGCAACAAAAGCCGTGGGAGAAAATCGACGAGGCGGAATCCATTGACGTGGATGTTGTCAAGCTAAATGAAGCACTACAACTGCAATTCCCTAGCGTTGAAACCGATTTCGAAAGCACATCTGGGAAGGTTAAACCCATTCGCCTCACTATCGCCGCCTCGGAACGTGAGATGCTCAAGGCGTTTCTCGAACGGATAACTGTTCAGATGGCGACAAGGCCGAAGTTTGAACTTCAGGGCGAAACCACGATAATCGTTACCGGAGTGTCTTGCCGAACCCTACTAAACGTTATGAATATGAAAAAAAATTCCTGACCATTCAGCGGCCGCAATTTTGGCATTCCGGGAATTGGAGCCTCAAATGAATGGGCCGCCATACCGTACTGGCTCGTCCTGCGCGTCATCGTGACGAGGCGCAGCGACGACTTGTTAAGCACGACTTTTGGCGACGACTTCAAAGGGCAAGTTGTCGCAGGTGCATTATGCGGTGGCGATCTTCTTTGCCTTCTTTCATCAGTGGGTCTCGAAAGTGGTCTGGGTCACCGTTGCGCTGATCTGGCTGGTACCGGGCTGTCGTATCAAGTAGGTGGTGCAGGATGTGGACGGAAGTTCACAAATCCAAAAGTGGCACTGCGCGGATACCCGGATGCTGAGGCTGGGTGCAAGTGCGGCACGCTACCAGAGGGCCGTGGCTATTTAAACCAGGCCCACATCCCGCGTCGCTGCCCCAGGAAACACTGCCTCCAACCGCGCCGTGGACAACCCGTACATGCGCCCGAATAGCCCGCCTAACACGGCGCGATACTCGTTCAACACCGGATAGTCACGATTCTGGAACAGGGATTCCGGCCGCACCGGCACCTGTTCGCCGGCGATCCGTCCGCCACGCACGCCGCCACCCATCACCCAGTACACCGTGCCATGTCCATGGTCGGTGCCGCGATTGCCGTTTTCGCGGAAAGTGCGGCCAAATTCGCTGACGACCACCACGACTGTGTTACGCCATGCATCGCCCATCTCGGAAGGGAAGGCGGCGAGGCCCCGGCCCAGTTCTTCGAGGCGCGTTGCGAGATAGCCTTTGGCGTTCCCTTGTCCGACGTGGGTGTCCCAACCGCCGACATCAACGAAGCCGATGTTGTACTTTTCCTTCATCAGCCGCGCAATGCGCCGCGCCTGCAATTCGAAGCCCTTGGCATTGATGGCATTGCGGCTGGCGGCTGTCATTTCATCAGCCATCTGCGCTGCGACTTCATCGCGTACCGCGAAGCCTTCGTTGACGCGCCCGGCAAGCGCGGACCCCCGATACATCGATGCGATCATGCTCGATTGGCGTGCATCAAGGTTCGACTTGCCGACGCTGCGCAGCGACACATTGGGCACCAGTACGCTGCCTTGCAGGGTCAGCGGTAACTGGTCGGTAAAGCCAATCGGCACCGCGCCATTCAATTCGGCCGCAAGTCGATTCATGAAGCCTGAGCGGTAATTGCGACCAGTGCGCTGGTCCGCTTGCCCTAGTTCGATGGCATCCTGCGTTTCGAAATGACTGCGCGAGGTGTCGTTGGTCCCGGCGAAGGGAATGAAGGCCGCCTGGCCGGCCTGGTAGAGCGGAAATAGCGATTCTCGCAGCGCCGGATGCAGTGCCCAGTTGCTGTCGAGCGCGATGGCGGAATCGGGCGTGCCGTCCGGTCGCGCTATCGCGATATTGGGGCGGCTCTCATAGTAAAAAGAACTCGATGTGGGGACCAGCAAGCTCGCCGCGTCGTAGGCACCGCGCAGGAAGACAACCAGCAGGCGCGACTGCGCCGCCGGTGCGGCGAATAAGGTGCCGCTGCCCACGCATAGCGCCGAGGCGGAAAGCGTGTGAAGGAAGTGTCGACGGTTCATGGTGTTTCCTCTTTTTTGTTCGCGCGCCTACCGCGTCATCATCTCGGGCGAGGCCAGCAACAGCGTATTCCATTCCTGCGGCGAGCCGGCTTGTTCCAGCGCCCGTCGCGTCTGCGGTCCAAGCGTGTGCTGCATGCCCTGGTAAAAAGCGGGATTGGCCAGTTGCGGAAAGGCAGGGCGCTCGTGCGGCGTGGGTTCGTCGCTGCGGAACAGGCCCGCGCTGCCGCTGCCAATCGCCTTTGCAATATCAAAGCGGGTCGCCATTTGGCCGGGGCTCGCCCATGCGGATTCGTCGAGCGCGTAGCCGTCGGGCGTCTGATGCCCGAAAGGCAGTTCGCCCATTCGGCGCAGCCAGTTGATCATAGGAGCGGTATTGAGGATCACGGTGTCATTGTAGGCAAGGCGAACCGAGGCCACTACATAGTGCATCGGGTCGCGGAATTTGTGACCGAGCGAAGCCTTGTATTCGGGTGAGTCGAACAGGGTTTGCAGTACCGCCGCGATGTCGCCATCGGTATCAAGAAAAGTGCGCGTCATGCGGTCGATCACCGCGGCGCCGGGCTGGTCCGCCAGCATGTAGGCCGCGATTTTGCCGGACACAAAGCGCGCCGTCGCGGGACTGCGTGCGAGCAGGTCAAGCGCCTCGTCGATCTCTCCCATTCCCCGACCCTGGATGCGATGGCCGAGGAAGTCCTTGTCGCCGTAGTCATGGCGGTTGGGATTGAATTCCATGATGCCGGCTCGGACGTAGTCGTCTTGCCGGTTCCGGCCCGGGCGCGGTGCGTCGCGGGAGACGTTGATGCCAAGGCCAGTGAGGATGCGCGCCAGCTCCTGCACGTCGCGCTGCGTGTAGCCGCCGTTGATGCCGAGCGTGTGCAACTCCATCAGTTCGCGGGCGTAGTTTTCATTGATGCGGTTCGCCGCGTTTTGCGCATTGTCAAGGTACACCAGCATCGCCGGATGGTGGGCAGTTGCGCGCAGCAGATCGCGGAAGTGGCCGAGCGCATGCGGCCGGATGGCGTGCTCTTCATAGTCGCCCACCATCGCACGCAGGAATCGCTTGTTCATGTGAACATTAAAGTAGTTGGCCCAGAACCAGGTCATCTGCTCCTGCAGCTGGTTGGGCGAGTAGAGCGCCATCAACAGCGAGCGCGACATCGCTTCGCGACCGAGGCGTGCCAGTTCTTCCTGATATTGACGCTTTGCGTCGGCGCGCTGCTCTTCTGTCGGCAAGTCATCGCCCGCCTTGCGCCGCACCTCCAGATCGGCCACCACCCGTTCCATTGGCTGCTGCGCGATGGTCATTGCATTAAGCTGCGACGTGACGGCGGGCGGCAGGATGGCGGGGCGCGGGTGAAGCTGGTTGCGCTGCCAGTTGGCATAGCCGGCGGCATCGGCTTGTTGCAAAGTGGCGGTGTTGATGCCCCAGGTGACACGATTCAATTGGCGCGCGAGCAAGGGTGAGGGTGCGCCGTGAATGGCGGTGTTCGCCTGGCCGGCCGATGGCGGAGCCAAAGGCGCTGCACATCCTGCGACGCCAGCTGCGATTGCTACTGCGAGAATAACTGAGACCCGGATGGCGGCACGAGCATTGTGTGATGGCATGGCGGGATTCCGTTTGCGAAATTGAGCGATGCCCGGCGGCAGTCCTTGCATGGGTAACGATGCCACGCTTTATAAGCTGCGTGAGGCGGATATGACGCAACGCGCCCTTGCAAGACGTCGTCGCGCCGGTGTCACGGACGGCGGCGCGTCATCGCAGACCGCGCCGCCAACTCCGTGCCCTTACTTGCCGCTATTTGCCGCTACTTGCCGGTCCTTCCGCTTACTTGCCGATCTGACGGCTGACAGCATTTTCCTGCCGGTTCAATTTTTCCTGTTGAACCTTGGTAATGTGGCCGCCGTTCCTGCTCGCCATATTGCGCTCTTCCTGGCGAATGCGGTGGTCGGCGCGGTGAAGCCGCGCGGCCTTCGCTTTTGACATCTTGCCTTCACTCACTGCCTTGTCGATCCGCCGATTCTGGTTGGCCAGGCGGTCGTTCACCTGGTCACGGCGCGGATGGTTTTTTTCCCACTGCGAGTCGTGGGCCGGAGCTTGCGCCGAGGCGAGTCCTGCGGTGCTCGCCATAACGCCAGCGATGCCGGCAACGAGGATGGCTTTTTGAAGGCTTTTGAACGAAATCATGAAAGGCTCCTTGTGGTTTGATCAAGCTGGATCGCCGGGGTTGAGTTTGGCGATTGCCATGTCCTCATAGCGGCTGAAGCCCGTTTTTCGAATACAAGTAAAATGTATCGAAAGTTACGACATGTATCGCCTGCCTCGCAAATCGCTGCTTTCGACGGCGCCGCGGCGCCAAACTTCCCACTCACCATAGAAGCATCCCTCCATGACCACCAATCCCTTCTGGACATTTCCCTACACATCGCAGCGCATGCCGCTCCTGGCTGACAATGTCGTCTCGACATCGCAGCCGCTTGCCTCCGCTGCCGGTCTGCAAATGCTTGCGCGCGGCGGCAATGCGGCCGATGCAGCCCTTGCAACCGCAATCTGCATGACCGTGGTCGAACCGTGCATGAACGGTATCGGCGGCGACGCCTTTGCGCTAATCTGGGATGGCAGCAGAATGCACGGCCTTAACGCGTCAGGCCGAGCGCCCGCCGCGTGGACAAAAGAGTACTTCTCCAAATACGACAGCATGCCGGCCCGCGGCTGGGATTCGGTCACGGTACCCGGAACGGTCTCTGCATGGCGCGCAGTCAGCGAGCGCTTCGGCACACTTCCATTTGAAGACCTGTTTGAACCGGCACTGCGCTATGCCCGCAACGGCTTCCCGGTGTCGCCGACAGTGCAGCGCCAGTGGCAGGCCCAGGTCGCGGATTTGATCGACCAGCCTGGTTACCGTGAAGCCTTTGCGCCGAACGGACGGGCGCCGCTTCCGGGTGAGCGCTGGATCTGCTCGGGACAGGCCAACACGCTCGAGCGCATCGCAAAAACAAAAGGCGAGGATTTTTATCACGGTGAATTGGCCAAGGCGATTGCGGACCACGCGCGCGCCACCGGCGGCGCAATTCGTGAATCGGATCTTGCCGCACACCAGTGCGACTGGGTTGAGCCCGTCAAGACCGCCTATCGCGACGTGGAACTGCATGAGATTGGACCCAACGGGCAGGGCATTGCCGCGCTGATGGCGCTTGGCATGCTGCGGCATGTCGACCAGTCGATCCTGAAGCGTGAAGACGCGCTCGCCACGCACATGCAGATCGAAGCAATGAAACTTGCCTTCGCCGACTTGCATGAATATGTTGGCGACGTGGCCGGCATGACGGAGGTAACGTCGGAGCACTTGCTGAGCGACGCCTACCTTGCGAAGCGGGCAAAACTGATCGATCCAGAACGGGCCTCCACTCCCGCGTTTGGCCAACCGCACAGCGGTGGCACCATCTACCTGACTGCTGCCGACAGCAAGGGCATGATGGTGTCCTTCATCCAGTCCAACTTCAAGGGCTTTGGCTCCGGCGTCGTGGTGCCGAACACCGGCATCGCGCTGCACAATCGTGGCTGGGGATTCAACCTCCGTGAAGGTCACCTGAACCAGGTCGCGCCGAATCGCCGGCCCTTCCACACCATCATTCCCGGCTTCCTGATGCGGGCCGGAAAACCGCTCATGAGCTTCGGGCTGATGGGTGGCTCGATGCAGGCGCAGGGTCATGTCCAGGTTGTGCGCAACATCGCGGATCTCGGTCTGAATCCGCAGGCGGCCAGCGACGCGCCGCGCTGGCGCGTGCTGGACGACAACCATGGCGTTGCGGTTGAATGGAATATGGCGCCGGACATCATTGAAGGCCTTATTGCACTCGGTCATCCGGTGCAGCGCGCCCAGCGCTTCGACACTGACTTCGGCTGTGCGCAAATGGCAATGCGGGCGGGCGACGGTTCCTACATCGCGGCCTCGGACCACCGCAAGGACGGCTACCCGGTCGGCATGTAGCGACGACGCCGGGTCGACTGTGCTTTCGCGGCCGACCCGGCGGTTTGCAAACTTGCGTCGCGGCATGCGCGGCCTGGGCAACCTGCGCCACAGATCCGTATTCTGGCAGCAGGCGTTCAGGTGAACCGGCAGATTCGTTTTCACTCCAAACAGCATCAATTGCTTGCCGCACTTTTCCGGTCGGCTGCCGCATGCCAGCACTGTCCTGTTCCATGCCAGCGACGCGGTGCTTGAGGAGGCGGCGATGGAGGCAGCATGTCGGATATTTCCACCACTTCTTTACCCGTCAATCCCACGCTGTCGTCCGCCGACCAGGCTTCGGTCGAGGCCCTGCGACGCTATGCCATCCCGCTCCAGACCGATGATCCGCTTGATGCGGTGTTGAACCTCGTGGGCGACGCATCGATCGTGCTTCTCGGGGAGGCAAGCCACGGCACGCGCGAGTTCTACGCGATGCGGGCCCAGATCAGCAAGCGTCTGGTATCGGAGCGCGGCTTCGATGCCATCGCCGTCGAAGCCGACTGGCCCGCGGCCCTGCGCGTGAGCCGCTTCGTGCAGGATGCGCGGCCGTTTTCAAGCACGGAGCAAGCGGATCGCACTGTGGAGCAGGCGCTTGCGGGCTTTGAACGGTTCCCGCAATGGATGTGGCGCAATACCGAAGTCGTCGCCTTCCTTGAATGGCTGCGCGAACACAACGGTGTCATCGCGGAACGCGAACAGCGCGTCGGATTTTTCGGGCTGGATCTTTACAGCCTGCGCGAGTCGATGGACGCCGTGGTCCATTACCTGGAAAAGACCGACCCTGAGGCCGCAAAGCGGGCACGTGAACGCTACGCCTGCTTTGATCACATGGCGGAGGACCCGCAGGCCTATGGCTACGCCACCACCTTCGGCGGGAACAAGGGTTGCGAAGCGGCAGTCGTCCAGCAGTTGGTGGAACTGACGGCCGCCGCGGCGCGTCGCAACCCTGTGAAAGGACAGCCGGAGCTTGTGGACGAATCGTTCTATGCGCACCAGAACGCGCGGGTCGCACGCAATGCCGAAACCTATTATCGATCAATGTTCCAGGGTCGCGACGAATCCTGGAACGTTCGCGACACACATATGGCGGAAACCCTGTCGGCACTGCGGGAGCACGGGGGGCGGCACAAAGGCAGGGCCGCGAAGCTTATTGTGTGGGCGCATAACTCCCACCTGGGAGACGCACGAG
Organism: Herminiimonas sp.; assembly: GCA_028292265.1. Lineage (GTDB taxonomy): Bacteria > Pseudomonadota > Gammaproteobacteria > Burkholderiales > Burkholderiaceae_D > JAQGMR01. The sequence goes on along the minus strand of JAQGMR010000027.1, from coordinate 37,800 downwards.
CAACGGAAATGGGCGAGCAGGGGCAACTGAATCTGGGCGAACTGGTGCGGCAAGGTTTTCCTGTCGAGGACACTTTCCTGCTGGGGTTCAGCACCCATGCCGGCAGCGTGACCGCGGCGAGTGACTGGGATGCGCCGGCGGAATTGAAGCAGGTAAAGCCGTCACTGCCTGGAAGCTTCGAGCGGCTGTTCCACGACATGGGGCTTCCACGATTTCTGCTGCCGATTCGAGGCCAGAAAACCGTCACAACCGCACTCAACGGGCGCCGTCTTGAACGCGCCATCGGCGTCATCTACCAGCCTGAAAGCGAACGGCTAAGCCACTACTTCCATGCCGATCTTGCACGCCAGTTCGACGCTGTTATTCACGTCGACCAGACCACCGCATTACCACCGCTGGAACGGACGCCTTCCTGGCATGACGTCGCGCCGCCGGAAACCTGGCCGTCGGGCCTTTAGCGCACCCCGGCACCCGGCCGGCATAAAACGGGGCGGCACGACCGCGACCGGTCGACCAGCGGTCGCACTTCCTTTATGCTAAGGAACGTTTCCCATAACAAGGAGCACCGCGTGCCACAACCTTCACTTTGCCTGTCCCGCCTTCCATCGTTTGTCTCCGTTGCGCTTGCGGCGGCCAGCCTGCTGCTCTCCCTTGCGCCAGCGCCGGCACACGCCGCGGGGTACCCGGACAAGCCGATCCGCCTGGTCATACCGTTCCCGCCGGCCGGCGCGACTGACGTGCTCGGGCGGGCCATCGGTCAGGAGTTATCGAAGTCGCTGGGCCAACCGGTGATTGTGGAAAACCGGCCCGGCGCGGGAAGTACGATTGGCAATGATGTTGTTGCCAAGGCGGCGCCGGACGGTTACACGCTGCTAATGGCCTCCGGTTCAATCTGTATTGCAGCCAACGTGTATAGCAAGGTGTCGTACGACGTCGTCAAGAGCTTCGCACCGATCACGCTGGTCGGCCAGGTGCCGCACGTGCTGGTGGCCAACTCGGCAGTGAAGGCCAACACGGTCAAGGAACTGATAGCGCTGGCGCGCTCACAACCGGGCAAGCTTAACTCGGCCTCGCAGGGCAACGGTACGCTGTCGCACATGGAGCTCGAACTGTTCAAGATCTCTACCGGGACCGACATCGTCCATGTGCCCTACCGTGGCAGCAGTACCGTCATGACCGACCTTATCGCGGGTAACGTCAACCTGTTCTTTGACAGCGTCACATCGTCGATGCCGATGGTAAAAAAAGGCAGTCTTAAGGCGCTTGCGGTCCTGAGCGCGCAGCGCCTGCCCGAGTACCCGGACCTTCCCACCATGACCGAAGCTGGCGTTGCCGGTTTCGACGGCAAGAACTGGTTTGCCCTGATGGCGCCCGCGGGCACGCCGCCTGAAATCGTCAAGTTGCTGAACGAGCGCATGGCGCGCATCCTTGCCGATCCGGCGTTGAAAGCGCGGATGACCGCGCAAGGTGCGATCCTCGAGAGCAGCACACCCGTGGAATTGGAAAAATTAATTCACGACGACCTGGCGCGCTGGGCCACGGTCGTCAAGAAGGCCGGGGTGCACCTGGAGTAGGCGCGGTTGCTGCCAGCGATTCAGCGTCTGTGGAGGCGGCGGGTGCACATGGCCTGTCGCTTCACCGCAGCAAAATGACGCGGCGCGGGCTCTTCGGGAATGAAAGGCATTGCGGCAGTGCGCCCGCTTCCTTCATCAAGCCAGCACGATCTGGCCGTCGAAGCTGACATGCAGCTTTAGCCCGGCGATTTCCAGCGTCATTTTAGCCGGCAAGGTTTCTGTGCCGCTGATGGAATTTTCGGCGATGGCCTTCGCGACTGCCTTTTCAATTTCGTTTTGCGATCCAACGCCGACCGTCTTCAAGAATTTGCGCATGCTGAGATTAAAGGATTCTTCGTTCATTGCGGTCTCCAGGCGGGTAATCAATTTTCGGATTTAAACTTCTATGGCAAGTGACCGAGCAGTCGAGTTTTCATGCCGATCATAGCCGAGCGAATCACTATAGCGTCACCGCATGCCGACCGCACGTTTCGTCGTGCAACTGAACAGACCAAAGTTGATATTTTTAAGCGGAATATGCAACGCCAGTGCGTAGACGTCGGAGAAATTAGGATGAAGGTGAGTGCAAGACGATTCAATACAGATGGCACAAAGACCCAAGGGTCTCCCGCAACGTTGTGGCATACAGCGACTGTTTCTATCGTCTGCTCCTGCCGTTTTTTCAGCGGGGCAAGGCCATGACGGATCCTGAAGTCCTGCAGCGCCTGGTAACGCTGGAAATGCCTTACGGTAAATACAAGGGGCGGCTGCTCGCCGACTTGCCAGGGCATTATCTTGGGTGGTTCGCCCGTGAGGGATTTCCGCGTGGCGAACTGGGTGGCCTACTCGCACTGATGTATGAGCTTGACCACAATGCCATGCGCCACTTGATTGATCCGCTGCGGCAGCGCGACGCCGCGCCTGACAAGCCACCGCGCTGAGCACGCGCCATTTCAAACGCACCCCTTTTAAGGAGAAGTCCCCGATGAAGATGGCGTCCATTCCCTTCGGCACCACCGACTGGAGTCAGGTCGAGCCGACTGAGCACAAGGGCGACGCTGGCCTGGCAATCTGGCGGACCCGACAGTTCGGCGACATACGGGTGCGACTTGTGCAATATTCGCCGGGCTACGTGGCCGACCACTGGTGCGTGAAGGGTCACATCCTGTTCTGTGTTGAAGGGGAACTGCATACCGAGACGAAGGATGGACGCATCTTCGTCCTGACTGCCGGAATGAGTTACCAGGTAGGAGATGACTGCGAGCCCCATCGGTCGTCCACGGTTGACGGCGCGAAGCTCTTTATCGTTGACTGAGTTTGCGGTATGCATACTGCGCGACCGGCCCTGTGATGTCATAGGCGCGACAGCGTAGCCGGGTCTGGAACGCCGTCGAAATATTTTTCCAGGCAGGCATTGAAGACAGCGTTATCCGTGGTCGCCCGTGAGAAAAGCGTCATGGAGGAGCGGAATTTCAGGTCGTCTGGCGACGGAAGGATCTGCCCTATCGGTTTTTCTCCGGCTGCAAGCATGAGTTGACAGCACTCCAGCAATCGCGGGCCGAGCACCGCATGTGAGAGGTAGGCTGATGCTTCTTCCAGGCTGGCGATGGCGAAGCGCGTCGCCATCGTGCTATGGCCAAGGCCGGCAATTTGCGGAAAGATAAACCAGATCCAATGCGTCTGCTTCTTGCCGCGCGCCAGTTCGCGGCGGACGGTATCGATGACGCCTTGTTGCGCGTCGACGAATCGTTCGAGATTGTGAAAATCTTGCATGGCAAACGCGTTTTTTCGGGACTGGGCTTCTTGCGGTTTGGACTTGCTACGGTGCGCTGCGTTCGTCGTGAATACAGACGGCTTTTCAGCCGCGAGGCCAGTGCATCGTCCCCCGGATCCCGGAATCGGGCCGACGGAAGGATGGTGGTCGCGAGAGGCGTGGTGCGGCTTTTGCTTCCGGCGGAGATTCAGTCACTACTAAAGGAATTTCCATGAAGCGCGTTCCCATTTTTCTTGGGACAGCACTGTACGTTCTGCTGTTCTCCTCCGCATCGGCGGCAGACGCCCCGTCCCCAAAAAAATTTCTCAGTACCGCCATGCAGGACGGGCTGGCGGAAGTCAAGGTTTGCAAGCTGGCTCTTGAGAAAAGTAGCAATCCGGCGGTCAAGGAATTTGCCCAAAAGATGATTGCCGGCCACTCCGCCGCCAACGAAAAGATTGCGGCGCTCGGCAAGGCCAAGAAGATCGACTTGCCAGACTCCCCGCCGGTCAAGGATACGGCCGCTTACGGCATGCTGAAGGCAGCATCTGGCGCCACTTTCGACAAGGCGTTCATGAAGCACAATGTGGCTGACCATGAAAAAGACGTGAAGGACTTCACGAAGGAAGCAGGCGGCGCGACCGACCCCGACGTCAAGGCGTTTGCGAGCGAAACGCTGCCAACGCTGCAGCAACACCTCAAGATGGCCCGCGATCTTGAACAAAGGGTGAAGCAGGGTTCGTGACGTTGACCTTGGCCGGATGCTGTTCGGTTTTGCAGCGTAACCAGCGCAGTACAATCAGATGCTTGCGGCCGTGCGCGAGCGCCGAAACGCCGGCGTTGGCTAATGGAATCCTGCGAGGCGGAAAAGCGCCGAGGCCAGCGCAGCAAGCATGACCACCAGCCAGGGCGGGCATTTCCAGAAGACCAGCAGCACAAAGGCTGCGGCCGCGAGGCCGAAGTCGAAGGCGCTGGCAATGGCGCTGGTCCAGATCGGATTGTAGAAGGCTGCCAACAGCAAACCGACCACGGCGGCGTTGATGCCAGCCAGGGCCTTGCCTGCTTTCGGATGGCTGTTCCAGACTTCCACGAAAGGAAGCGCACCGCACACGACCAGGAACGAGGGCAGGAAGATCGCGAAAACCGCCACGATGCCGCCAATCCATCCGTTGGGAGTTTGAGATGAGGCGCTGCCCAGATAGGCTGCGAAGGTAAAGAGCGGGCCTGGCACCGCCTGCGTGAGGCCATAGCCGGCCAGGAACAGTTCGTTGGAAAGCCAACCGCGCGGCACCACGGATGCCTGCAATAGCGGCAGTACCACGTGGCCGCCTCCAAAGACCAAAGAACCGGTGCGGAAGAACTCATCAAAAAGCGCTATGGGATACCAGGCCGTGACTTGAGCCAGCACCGGCAAGCCTGCCAGAAGCGCTGCCAGCAGGGTCAGCAACAGCAGGCCGGAGCGACGGCTCATGCCGGTGGCCGCTGTCGGGTTCGAACCGGACACGCGCCGATCGACCAGCGGCATCGCAGGGCCTGCAATCAGAATGCCCGCTATGGCTCCGCCCGCGATAACGAGGATCTGCCCAACAACGCCCGGCATGGCGAGCGCTGCGCACGCGCCGGCTACAGCTACCGTGGCGCGTCTCGCGTCCGGACATAGACTTCGCCCCATTGCCCACAGCGCCTGCGCCACGACCGCGACGGCCGCCACCAGGAGTCCATGCAGCCATTCAAGGTGCAGCACCCACCCGGACTTTGCGACCAGCATGCCGAACAGGATAAGCACGATAGCGGACGGCGCGGTGAATCCGAGCCAGGCAGCGACCGCGCCCGGGTAGCCGCAACGCATCAACCCGAGTGCGATCCCTACCTGACTGCTGGCCGGGCCTGGAAGTAACTGGCAAAGCGCGACCAGTCGCGCATAGGCGGCTTCATCAAGCCAGCGCCGACGCTCGACGAACTCCGTCCGGAAATAGCCGAGGTGCGCAATGGGGCCGCCGAACGAGGTGAGGCCGAGCCGCAAAAAGACCAGGAACACATGGAGCGGATTGTCGGCGTGGCGGCGTAACGGAGGGAGGGATAAGGGATCGATGCTTGGCGCCTGTTCTGCGGTCATGCCGGCTCGTTTCGCAATCTTGCCGAGAGACGCTCGCGTTCCGCCGGGATGAAGTCGGCGACGCGGGCAACGGATCCAGCCACCGGTTCAACACCGCTTGGCACGAGGTGGTCACTCTGGAAAACTGTTCTGGACCTGGATAAGCGGCGCATGAAGTCTCTGCTGAGGGTGGGAGTCGATCCGTCGCGGGGAACACGCCGGCTCTTCAGTCGCGATTCTAATGACGCAGGAGGGCCTGTGTCCATGGTTTTGCGGCGCGTCCACCTTTGCGTCGCGAAACCGTTGCCCCGGAGACGCGCCATGTCGCCGCCGGTGCTATTTCGGCCGACGCTCCAACGAATCGCTTCTGGTGGAAGGGGCCACGGCACGGGGCGCCACGTCGTGGACCACAACGCCTTCAATCGGATCCACGGGCTGGTTCCAGGGCGCGCGGTCGAGCACGGCGCGAGTGTCGTCGTAGCCCGCCTGCCAGCGGGCCGCAATGCCTGTTGCCGTAAAATCGATATCCTTCATATGGTCTTCGCCGTCGATTGCCGCTGCCTGGAGTCGCACCACGTGCATGGTGGTCCGGCAGCCCCACGATGTCAGATCCCTGATCTTCTCGGAGTCGCGCAGTTTTTCGGGTAAAGCGTTGGCCAGTTCAGAGATCACGTGACGCAAGTGATGGATCTGCCTTTGTCGCGCCAGATGGCTTCTCGCACGGCTTGCAAACTGGATGTCCTTGCTTCGCTCCGCCACCTGCCACAGCGATTGCGGCAGCACCCCTTCCGGATTCCACACATCGACCGTAAAGATGACGGAATCGCGGCGCGGGCGGTCGTCCAGCACGGCCTCCATCGGGGTATTCGAGTAGATGCCGCCGTCCCAGTAGTAGTCGCCGTCGACGCGGACCGCCGGAAAGGCCGGCGGTAGCGCGCCGGAGGCAAGTATGTGGTCCATGCCAAGGGCTTGCTCGCGGCTGTCGAAGTAGGTCATCTCGCCGCTTCTTGTATTCACTGCGCCGAGGGAAAGCCGCGTACTACCCGCGTTCAGGCAGTCAAAATTCAGCATGCCGGCGAGACTTTGACGTAGCGGCGCGGTGGTGTACAAGGCGGCATTCGCGGTTCCCACTTGTGCATGTAACCCGAACAGCGCCATGGGATTTGGGGCGAAGAACTGCGGTACGCCCTGCATCATGGTGACTAATTGGCCGAGCGTACTATGCATGGAACGCGGCATGCCCAGCAGCGAAAAGCCTTGTTGAGGCTGCACGCCTTGCCAAAAAGCCCGCAGCCGGTCAAGTCGATTTCCGGCAGGATTTCCGGCAATCAGCGCGCCATTAATCGCGCCGATTGATGTGCCAATAACCCAGTCCGGCTCGATCTTCGATTCGTGCAAGGCTTGATAAACGCCGGCATGGTAGGCGCCAAGCGCCCCCCCACCTTGCAGCACCAGGACGACCTGTCCGGGCAAGGCGGTGCTGCTGTCAACGCCTTGCGGGCTACGGGGACGCCGTTTGCGTACACTTGCCATTGCACTGTGCCTTATGAGGAGAGCGCTACTGCCTCAGACCATACTCCAGTCGAGCACGCGATGCATCACGACGACGGCGTCGTAAACATGGCCAGTACGACAATGGCCATGACACCGGTGCAAAGCCAGCCCAGTACCTTGAGCCTGCGGCTAATAACCAGCTTGCCCATGATGTCTGAACGGGCCGCCATCAACATCATCACCGCCATGATGGGAACCGAAATAACGCCATTGAGGACGGCGCTCCAGAATAGCGCCTTGATCGGATCGATCGGCGTGAAACACAAGCCAACGCCAAGCAGGGTTGATATGGCGATGATGGCATAGAAGCCCGGGGCAATTGAGGGCACATCCTCCAGACTGTTTTTCCACTTCATTGCACCGGCAACCGCATAGGCCGCCGAGCCGGCCAGGACGGGAATTGCAAGCAGGCCGGTGCCGACAATGCCCATCGTAAAGAGCAGGAACGCGAAGTTGCCTGCGATCGGCCGGAGCGCCAGGGCCGCTTGCGCAGAGGACTGTATGTCGGTAATGCCATGTGTGTTCAAGGTCACGGCGGTGGTCAGCATGATGAAGAAGGCGACGAGATTGGAAAACGCCATGCCGATAGTGGTGTCGACCTTGATCCGGCCGAAGTTGGCGCTCGCCTGTTGGGGGGCATCCTTCAGTGGCCGCGCGTCCGGGTCCGCGCGCATGTCCTCGACCTCCTGCGACGCCTGCCAAAAGAAAAGGTACGGGCTGATGGTTGTCCCGAAGACGGCCACCATGGTCGTGATGTATGCCGGCTCCCACGAGAGGCGCGGCAATGCGGCGGCGGAAAACAGCGCCATCCAGGGGATCTGGACTACGAACACTGTGCCGACATAGGCCAGCAGCGCAAGCGTCAGCCACTTCAGAATCGGTACGTAGCGCCGGTAGGGGACCAGCACCTGCAGCACCACGGAAACGATGCCAAAGGCTGCGGCGTGGAAGTGCGCCGATCCGCCCGCCACGAGTGTCACCGCTTCCCCCATCGCGGCAATGTCTGCGCCGATGTTGATGGTGTTGGCCACGACCAGCAGGCCGACGATAAAGTACAGGAGCCAGCGAGGGTAGTGACGCCGAATGTTGGTGGCGAGGCCGTGGCCGGAAACGCGGCCGATGCGCGCGCTTACGGTCTGTATGCCCACCATGAGCGGCCAAGTGAAAAGCAGGGTCCACAGCATGCCGAAGCCAAACTGCGCGCCGGCCTGCGAATAGGTTGCGATGCCGCTTGGATCATCGTCGGCAGCGCCGGTAATAAGTCCCGGACCAAGCTTGCGGATCCAACCGGACTTCGGCTTGGCGGTGATGCCCGGTAATGGTGGGGCCGACCCGACGTTACTCATTGGGCGGCGTGGGACTTGGGGGTCAGGGGAAAATACATCACGCCACTTTAAGCTGACCGGTGCCTGCCGTCATTGTTTTCCCAGCCTAAATAGGGACCGGGCAAAAAAAACCCACGAGCCGGTCGGCGTCGCGGGCCTGAAATCCCCGAATGGATCGGGGAGGGGAACACCAATTGTCCGACGCCAGACTTAAGGACGACTTAAGGACCGGCAGAAGTCCCCCGAACTCGAAGCCGAACGCGAACGCGAACGCGAACCCGAACCCGAACCCGAACCCGAACCCGAACCCGAACCCGAACCCGAACCCGAACCCAGACCGGTGCGCGTTCTGCGCGGCGCTCGGAAAACGAGAAGAGCCTCTTGGCAAGGATTGCGCAAAGCCATGAAGCGTTCCGGCGGTTCGAACCTGAAGCCGATTCGGCGGTCAACTTTCCGGCGGGCTTCGCGCATGCCTGGCATTGGCTGAAAGTCGGTGGAGGGAGGCGTGATGGGGCGGACTAAAGCGTTATTTGAAGTGCAGCGCTATTTGACTGACGTAGGGTGGGTTGCACAGTCGCCCTCCGACGCCAGGCCGGTCTGGTTTCGCAGCCTGGAAACTGCGCGGATGGAACTCCACACGGAGATGCTACGGCGTCCCGATTCGGCAAAAGTCGGTTGCGGGTCGTGGTCGCCGCACGACTTCGATCCCGCCGTGTACCGCATCACCGACGGGATCACGGTGTGGAAGCCAGAATGGAACTCGGATAAAACCGCACTATCAATACGCATCGATTATGAAGCCGGTCCGGCCCGACTCGTGGGCCGGACCGTCAAGTCAAGCCGCTCCACTTCGCGTTGGCAGGTCAGCGCGCCGCCAGCAGACGCGCCTCGCAAAATGGAGCAACCGGGTCTTAACGATAATGGCGATAGTGGCCGCCACCGCCGCCCCAGTAACCGAAGTTGAGTCCGAACGAGACGGGCGGCGCATACACTGGCGCAGGAGCGTAGACCGGCGCCGGGGCATAGGCCGGGCCGCCATAAGCGCCCTGACTGTAATACTGGCCTTGCCCATATCCTGGCGGCGGGCCGTAGACAGCGCATCCGGACGTCAATGCAGCGACGGCAAGTGATGCGCCAACAAGTTTGAATCGGGTGGTGAATCGTGTCATGGTGTACCTCCAACGTCAGTATAGGTCGGTGCAAAATCGTGCGGTTCAAGTCTTACCGGGGGTTACAGTTGTAGCAATTTGGATGCGGGTTGTTCCGTCCGTTGCGAGGCAAGAAATTCGTCGCAGAGATATGAAAATGCTTCCTGAACCAGAGGGGGCGTAAGGAGACGCAAGTCGCATGGCAATGTCAGACAGTTACCTCGAAACAGAGCCGTCCCGTGAGGACCTGGACAGCACCGAGGGCCCGCTGCTCGTGGAGTTTGGCGCGCCATGGTGTGGGTACTGCATCGGCGCGCAGGACGCCCTGAGGTCCGCTTTTGCCGACTACGCGGGCCTGCGCCACATCAAGATAGAAGATGGCAAGGGCCGGGCTCTCGGCCGATCCTTTCGGGTTCGGCTGTGGCCTACGCTTGTATTCTTGCGAGACGGTGTGGAGGTCGACCGGCTGGTGCGTCCGACGCATGCAGAGCCGATACGGGAACGGCTTGAGAGACTATCGCGCGCCGCACCCTGACGCGCCGTCGGTATACGCCTGAGAGGGCGCGCCAGACCAATAATGGGTGCGATGACGCTGCTATACGATGCAGCCCTCGACCGCCATGATGGCGTCCTTGATGACCGAAAGCGTCTCTTCGCTGAGCACGACCTCGTAGTGATTGCTTTGCACCTCAATCAGGTTTATGTCATCGCGATGGCGCATTGACGACGTTGTGACGACACCGTCGTTGGCGGCCGCAATGAGCGGCGAGTTGCCGCGTACACTGACCACGTTGGTCCACGGCGGCAGGGCGGTAAAGCTCTGCGCCTCGACGATGGGGTTGCTGCGGGGATGGATGTCTTTCAGCACCTGGCTGAAAGGGAAGAAATACTTTGCGAATTCCGCGACTTCGCTTCCGCCGTACGGCGTGCTAAGCGTTACGCCACCGCGAACGCGGTCCGGCGCCTGATTCGCGAGATGCAGTGCATGAATGCCGCCCAGCGAATGGGCGACAAAAAAGACGTCGTCGACTCCCTCAAGCTGCTGGACCATTTTTTCATGGTTGTGATAAAAGCCGTCCTCGCTGTCATATTCAAGCAGGATCGCTTTGTGATGGGGGAGTTGAGTGCGGATGTAGTTGAAACTTTCTGCGGAGGCTCTGTTGCCATGGATGTAGACGATATTCATTTGCACTCCTGTGAAGCTTTGGTTTTGTTCGTATGCCGATAGCGGAAATCCGCTGCATAAATTTGCAATCGGCAAACATGACAGCCATTGTATGCTGCACCGCGCAACGGGACTAGTTCGTATTCGATATACGACATATAGGCGCTGTGAATTGCCAAAATAGAAGCGGTCTGAGCGGGATTTCGAGCCGGTCTCACAGGAGAAAGTGCCGCGGACTGTGGCGTAACCTGTCCGTGACGACGCGATGAAGCGACGCTTATGGCGTCTCTAAGTGCACAATTTGGACGAGCAGCAAGGTTTAATTGATGCGATGCAACATCGTCGCCCGACGCGCTGTGCGATCAAATCAGCGAGTAGGTCGGATCGTGGGGTTTTGATACCAGCTGGGCGATGGCTCGGCTTAGGCGAAAGCCGACCCGCTCCATACGGTTTGCGTTGTCTTGTCCAACGACTTCAAGTTCCGAAAAATACAGGCGCACTGCGGATTCCCCGGAAAAGACGTCGAGGCGATGCGCATAAGTACTTCCCAGGTCCTGCCCAAATTCCCATACGCAGCTGGTAATTTCTATGTCGTGTGATTTCGCTATTGCCGCTGCGCGTTCTTCAATGATTCGGGTGCCGGCCTGACGCTTTTGGTCGGATGTAATTTCGGTATTCATTTACTACTCCATTCATTGTTCGACGTTGCGGAAAACTTCCGCTTGGCGTCGTACCGCTCGAGCAGTGGCGCCACTGCGCCGGCCGGACGGGGCGCCGTGCGCTGCCGCTGGGGGATCGAAAGTAAAGCTTGCCATTCCGGCATCCGACGCTCCAGGTCGAGGCGCGATTTCGTCTGCACTGTTCTTGGCCCCAGCATACAGGTCAACTCGGCAGGCAACGCGCCTAATCACCTGAGAGTTGCGCAGCCGCAGGCAATCCTTTCATTCAACAGAATGCAGACGTAACTTGATGCGCAAGCGCGGCCCACACGTGCTGCGTCAAAGCGAACAAGCTGGTGCAAGTCTCGCGAGAAAACAGGGCGGCGCGGGCAGTAACGGTGCGGAGGTAAGGGGAGCGCTTATGCAGTCTGGCCCGAAGGTAAAATAGCATGACTGCAATTCGCATATCGTATACGATTGCGAATCTTAAATCGGCCGCTGCAATGCCCCAGTTTTTCCCGCACGGCTCCCGGGCTCGCTGCTCTGCATTCTGGTTTTATTGGAAAGGAAACGTCTATGTCCTGGGTAAAAGCTGCCGGAGTTTCAGACCTCTCGCCAGAGTATCCAACAGCGTGCTCACCGTCGGGCATACCAATTGCTATTTACCTTGTGGAAAACAAGGTATGTGCGACGTCAAATATTTGCACCCATCAGGATGCGCTGCTGACCGACGGCTATCAGGAAGGCGGCATGATTGAATGCCCGCTGCACCAGGGCCAATTTGATATCGCTACCGGACGTGCTTTGTGCGCTCCGCTAACGGTGGATCTGAAAGTCTATCCCGTGGAAGTGCGCGAGGACGAAGTCTGGGTTCAGATCGAAGACAAGACGAGTTGAATCGCCGTCGTCCATACCGCCGAGACGTGGCCCCGCCCGGGTTTGCGGGGCATTAGTCGAGCGGTCATCAGGTCCATCATGCGTCGTTGCCCGGTTGGCATCGCAAGTGTTATCGATACAAAAAGGAACAGGCAATGAAACGTTACATCAAGGGATTATCGGTATGGGCCCGACTCTTGCCGGCGGTACTGTTGGCAGCCGGTGTGGTCTTCCCTGTCGGGGCGGCGGCACAGACGTATCCCGACCACCCGATCAAGCTTATCGCGCCCTTCGGCACTGGCGGTGCGCTCGATTTCATTGCACGCGGCGTGGCACAGCGTCTCAACGTGCAAATGGGCCAGCCAGTTATTGTAGAAAACCGGCCCGGCGCAGCTGGCATCATCGGCTCGCAATCGGTTATGCGGTCGCCGCCGGATGGCTACACCCTTCTGTTGGGCGCGACCACGACCCACGGCATTAACCCTACCCTCTACAAGCCCGCACCCTACGACGCCTTGAAAGATTTCGCGCCGGTGTCCCTGGTAGCGACGATTCCGCATGTGCTCATCGTGAATTCCGCCCTGCCGGTCAAGAACCTGCAGGAGTTCATCAAATATGCGAAAGCACATCCGGGGCTCGCGTTTGGCTCGGCAGGGGTCGGTTCGCCGCATCACCTTGCCGGTGAGATGCTGCGGTCCATGACGGGCATTGACGTTATTCATACGCCGTACAAGGGCTCGGGCCAGGCCATGACGGACCTGATGGGCAACCAGATCGCTTTCATGTCGATCGAGTACACGGCGGCAGCGACCAACATCAAGGGCGGCAAGCTTCGGGCGATCGCGGTTGCCGCCGACCATCGAATTCCCGGTCTGGACGTTCCAACCTTCGCAGAGCAGGGCGTGCCCAACTTTGAAGTCACCGCATGGTACGCCGTCTTTGCGCCAGCCAAAACGCCGTCGGCCGTCACGCACCGGTTGTCCAAAGAGATTGCCACCGGACTCACCAATACGCAATTTCGTGAGAGCTTGATGGCGCTGGGCGCCAAGCCCATCGGCAGCACGCCGGAGCAGTTGGCCGCGTTCGTAGCCAAGGATGGCGACCTGTGGGCGAAGGTAATCAAGTCGTCTGGCGCAACCGCGGAATAGCGCTTTCGCGTTTCGCTTATTCCCGATTCCGCGCGCCGCAAGCGGCGCGTGCGTTGGCCTCCGTCGAACAACCAAACCAGTAGCACTCACTGCAACCGGACCCCATGACAGCAAGCATCGAAAACACCACCACGCCCATTCAATGGCCGGTGGAAGGCGTCAGCCGCGTACCATACGCCGCCTATACCAATGAAGCGTTGTACGCGCTGGAGCAGGAAAAACTTTTTCGCGGGGCCATCTGGAATTTCATCGGACTTGATATTGAAGTCCCCAATGTTGGCGACTTCAAGACTTCCTCGGTCGGCGACACGCCCGTTGTCCTGGTCCGCAGCGCTCCAGAAAAATTTAGCGCCTTCGTCAATCGATGCGCGCATCGTGGGGCCACTCTCTGTATCGACAAGGAAGGCAATCGCGAGCGCTTCACCTGCGTTTACCACAATTGGTCGTACGACCTCGAAGGAAACCTCAAGACCGTCGCCTTTCAGAAGGGTGTGCGCGGCATTGGCGGATTGCCGGCAGATTTCAAGACGTGCGACCACAACCTGCGACAACTGCGCGTCGAGTCGTTCCATGGGCTGGTGTTCGCCACATTTTCGCCAGAGACGCCGCCACTGCAAACCTTTCTTGGGCCGAAGATGTGCGCGCACATGGCGCGAATTTTCTCGCGGAAGATAAAGATTCTCGGTACTTATTCACAGTACATGCACAACAACTGGAAGCTGTACATGGAGAACGTCAAGGACTCCTATCACGCCAGCCTGTTGCATCTTTTTTTCGCCACCTTCAAGCTCAACCGGCTCTCGATGCAGGGCGGGCTCGTTCTCGAAGGCGATGGCGGCCATCACATCAGCTTCTCCAAAATGGCAACCGATGTCGGCGGCGGCACCGAGTATGAATCCGGCGGACTGCGCGCGCAAAGCGACGACTTCGCGCTGCGCGACGGCCGCATTCTGAAAAGCTGGCCCGAGTTCGAAGACGGCGTCACGCATGCCATCCAGGGCATTTTCCCTAACCTGATCGTGCAGCAGATTCAGAACTCGTTGGCGGTCCGACTACTGGTTCCGCGTGGGGTCGGCGAGTGCGAACTGTTCTGGATTTTATTCGGTTACGAAGACGACACCGCCGAGCAAACCGAGACGCGGGTTTCGCTGAGTAACTTGATCGGGCCAGCCGGACTGGTGTCGATGGAGGACGGGATCATCGGCAATTTCATACAGCGCGCGATTGGCTCCGACACCGACGGAAAGACGGTTCTGGAAATGGGTGGCCGCGCGGTGGAAAGCCAGGAATCGCGCGTGAGCGAAGCCTCGGTGCGCGGCTTCTGGCAAGAGTACCGAAAACATCTCCAGCTTTGAATAAAGTCGAGGCAGCCGCCAAGGGTGCGGCGTGCCGTCCTCGTGGCATCTGTGGCGGCCGATTATGGCCTTTGGTCGCCTACCACTTACGCAGCAAAATGAAGGAATGCAGGCTATGAATGCGTCGCAACCAGACCGCCACCATCGTGTCGTTTCTCTAGTCGGTGACTACGCGCACTGTATCGACGAAGAAGAATACGAGAGCTGGCCCGAGTTCTTCACTGACGACTGCTATTACCAGGTCACCAGCCGCGAGTCATACAAAAAGGCCATGCCGATCGGCATTTTCCAATGCAATAGCAAAGGCATGCTGGTCGACCGTATCTATTCGATGCGCAAGGCTAATATCTTTGAACCGCATCGGTACCGTCATCTGCTCGGGGCCACCAAAATAACTGGTGAACAGGATGGGGTCATCGAATCCATTACAAGCTTTGCTGTCGTTCGCATTATGGACAGCGGCAAAAGTGATCTGTTTCTCTCGGGGGTCTATCGCGACAGCATGAAGGAGGTTGGCGACCAACTCAAGCTCAGCAAGCGCATTGTCGTGCTCGATAGCAGCCGTGTAGACACCCTGATTGTCTTGCCGATATAAGGCGCGCTGGGCGCGATCCGGTTCAGGGTGAAACGAAGCGGACCGCGTATACCGGCGGCAGCGTCAGTGCCAGTTCACGCCAGGTATCGCCGCCATCGGGAGTGACCCAAAGCCCGCCCGTGGTTGACCCCATCAACAGCGTGATGCCGTCGCCAGCCACCGCAAGGCCATGACGGTAGACCAGGTCATAGCAATGCCTTTGCGGCAATCCCACCCGTAGCGTCTCAAAAGATTTTCCACCATCGCGCGTGCGGCTTACTGACATTGCGGCGTCGAGCGGAACGCGCTTCTGATCGGCGATGGCAGGGACAAACCATGCCGTATCCGGATCGTTCGGATGCACCGCGACAGCGAAGCCGAAGTCCGGAAGCGGCGCAGGGGTACGAACACGTTCCCACAGCGCGCCGCCATTGCCGGAGCGCCAGATGCCATTGTGGTGCTGGCACCAAAGCACGTCTGGCGAAGCCGCGCACTGTACGACCTGATGCGCGTCTTGCACATTCTGGTTGTCGGCCAGCTCTGGTGGCATGTATTCCGCATGCATGCCGGCGGCGGAAATGGTCCAGGTTTCACCACCGTCGCGGGTAAGCCAGGCGCCGCCAGTGGATACGGCGACCAGCACCCGATTGCCGTCGCGCGGGTCCACGCAGATGGAATGAATACCCGCGTGGTCATAGCCACCGCCTTGCCATTCCCTGCGCTCCGGCATATCCCACAGCGAGGACACCAATTCCCATGAGTCGCCGTGGTCGCGTGAACGGAACAATGCGCCCGGAATGGTGCCGGCCCACAGCACACCCGGCTGGTCGCGGCCGCCAGCGGCGAGCGACCAGATCAGCGTCACCTTCCACGCCACATCGTCGGCTGCGGAGTCAGGCTGAGGCGGAAAGGCAGGCGCGGCTATCTCGCTCCATCCGTTGGCGTTGTTGTCATCGCTTGCGGCGCGCCGGTGCAGCTTTGTACCGAAGTGGCCAAGGTTAAGCGCTGCGTACTGCATGCCGTCGCGCGGGTCGGACAGAATCATCGAGACCGGTTCGCCGACAAAACTTGCTTGGCCAATTTGCCAGCCAGCCGCGCTTCGGTCGAGTTCGAACAATCCCTTGCGGGTCGCCACCAGTGCCTTGTCATGCATGATCAACCTCCGGAAAGTGCCTGCAGAACATGGACCGTGCTACCTGGCTTGAGCGCGTCGTCGAGCCTCATCCGGTCGCGTATGCGATGGCCGTCGATGAAGACAACGACATGCTGGCGCAGATGCCCCTGCTCGTCGAGTATGTACGAACGCAGTCGGGCGTTGGCCGCGAATGCCGCTTCCATTGCGCCGCGCAGCGTGGTCGCTGCCGAGTCGACCTCCGGCACTTCGGTGAAGCGCCGCAACTGCTGCGTGAAAACGATTTTAGGCATGGCAGCACTGTATGCCCGTGCGCTCGGTTGCGCAATCGGCGACGCTCTGGACTCAGGCCCATATGGGCAAGTGGGTGCCGAGGGGAACCGGCGGAAGCGCAAAATACGGCGCAGTTTCCGACATGCGCTCCACAGGCGCGACGGCAGTGACGCGGCCAAGCGGCGATGCCATTGTGTGCATCCACCCCGCCACCTCGGCAGGGGTGAAATCACCGGCTGGCGACGCCAGTCCGCCCTGCACTTCGCCGAGCGACTGTAGCCAGTGGCCAGTTTGCGCCAGCGATACGCGCACCAGCCAGCTTCCGCCTTCAACCGCGCGGCGCTGCAGCGCCACCATGGCGCCGAACGCCGCGAGGTAGCCGGTTGCATGGTCCAGCGCCTGGCACGGTAACTTTCCCGGCTTGTCGAGCCCGGCTGCCTCGCCCTCGGCCCAGGCAATGCCGGTAGCGGATTGCACCAGACTATCGAAGCCGCGCCGGCCGGCCCACGGACCAGCGTGACCATAGGCAGAAAGCGTGACCTGTATCAGGCCCGGCCGCAAGGCGGCAAGTGCTTCGGGTGAAAAGCCGCGTGCCGCCAGTGCGCCGGGGCGATAGGCCTGAAGGAAAACATCCGCATCACGGATCAACCCGTTGAGCACATCGCGCTCCCCCGCATCGCGCAGATCCAGACAGGCCGAGCGCTTGCCGCGACCCATGTCGATGACCAGCGGTGCAATGTTGGGCAGGTGCGCCGCGCCAATCGCGAGCACGTCCGCGCCGTGTTGCGCCAGCGTGCGTCCTGCCACCGGTGCGGCAATAACGCGGGAAAGGTCCAGAACGCGCATGCCCTGCAAAGGGCGGGTCGGCGCTGCGTTGTCGTGGCAATGCCTGCCGATGGGCTCCACGGGTGCGTCCCCGATGCGCAAAATTTCAAAGAGCGGCAGCGACGCAAGTGCAACCGCCTGCGGATGTGCTTGCCATTCTTGCGGGCTGCGAATCAGCGCGGCGCACAGTCCCTCGTCGGCAAGGCGCTGGTCGAGTTCTTCGGCGCGCCAGTGCGATATGGCATCAGCCACGGCTTCGCGGGAATCGGCGCACTGCAACACCCGGAGCACGCCGTCGCGGTGATGCGGAAAGTTCGTGTGCAACTGAATCCAGCGTGCGTCTGCGGCCTGGTAATAGCCGGCGAGCGGGCTCCATGGATCGGCCGGGGGCTTCCCGTCAACCGTGAGGAATCGTTCACTCCGAAACATGGCCAGCGCCTGTCGCATCGCCACCTCGACTTGCTGCATGCGCCCGGTTCGCATGCGCCACGTCTCTGCCGCAGCGAGGGCCTGAGCCGCGATCGTGGCGCTGGCGATTGCGCCAACATGGAAACGCGATGGCAACTGCGGTTCAGAACCCTCCAGGCGGACATGGTCGAGGGCGCGAGGATCGCAGGACGCCGCGTTCCACAGGGACGCGAGCAAGGTTGTCGGTGTCATGGTGTCTTTGCAAGAAAAGTGAAAAACCAGCGCCCTGCAGCGGCGGCGCTGCAAAACAGGCAACAAAGATGTTACTGCACATTTCACCGGCTATACTGCGGCCGGTTTCCGCGTAATGTTGACGCGGCGATACAAGAGCAGGCGGCGAAGCCAGAGAGTTTCCGAAGATGGATCCGGCTTGGCGGCCGCCGGAAAAGGATGGCAGCATGGGTATGGAACGAATTTTAAAGTGCAACGCCGGCATTCTTCTCGCGTGCCTGTTGCCGGGCGTGATTGGCGGCTGTGCTGTAGTTGCCGTCGCAGGTACTGTGGTTGGAGCGGGCGTGTCTGTGGCGTCGGCCGCAGTTGATGTTGGTGTTGCCGTCGGATCGACGGCGGTCAGCGCCACCACGGGCGTGGTGAAGGCCGTGGTGCCCTAAGTCTGACACTGCGGGCACCGGATCAGGTGGCACCCTGGTCTGCCGGAATAATGAAAGTCGGTGTTCCGCGGAGGTCCGGTTGAGCCCGCTGACGATGCACAATGGCGCGGACTGTAAACTTGCGGCAGCACAAAGAGCACCTGAACTTGTGGGGCGCCTGGGGAATCCCGGTAATGAACGGCCCGACGGGCCCGGCGTCAAATCAATAATATCCTTGGCAGGCAGCGGATCGCCGGAACTTACATGCGAATTCTCAAAATAACTGGTGGTGTTCTTCTTGCGCTCTTCGCATTGCTGGCGCTGGCGCTCGCGTTGCTTTCGGTGTTCGACTGGAACCGCGCCCGGCCGTCGATTGAAAGTCGGGTGAGCGAGGCCACCGGACGCGCCTTCGCCATCAACGGCGACCTTTCTCTTGCGTGGGTCCGTCCCGGCGGCGAAGCGGCAGGCTGGCGCAAGTGGGTGCCATGGCCGCACCTGCGCGCCAAAGACGTTGGACTGGGCAATCCGGACTGGGCAAGCACCGGACGGGAAATGGCGCGTGCGCAGCAAATCGACGTCACGGTGAATCCGCTTGCGCTTCTGCAGCACCACATCATGCTGAGTTCCTTGATCCTCACCGAGCCGAACCTCGTGCTCGAACAGGACGCCGAAGAGGACCGCAACAACTGGACTTTCAAGAAGAGTGACACGCCGTCCGACTGGACGGTAGCACTGGAGGACTTGCATATCCTGCGCGGCAATGTGCGCTTCGTCGACCGGAAGAAGAAGGCGGATGCAACGGTTCGCCTCGACACCGTGACGGACGGTAACGTCAAATGGGAAGTCGCCGGCCGCTTCAACGGTGAACCCATTTCTGGCGGAGGGACCTCCGGTGGACTGCTTGGCTTGCAGCAAAAAAATGCACGGTATCCAGTCGACGCGATGCTCAAGATCGGCCGTACCACGATAGAGGTCAAAGGCGCCCTGACCGACCCGGTGCATCTCAGTGCCCTGGACGTCAACCTGAAAATCCTTGGCGCCAGCATGGCTGACCTGTTCGCTTTCAGTGGCTTGCTTCTTCCGGACACACCAAAATTCTCGACCGAAGGCCATCTGGTCGGCAACCTGAAAAAGGGCAGCATCAATCTTCGCTATGACCACTTCAAAGGCCGTGTCGGATCGAGTGACATTGGCGGCACGCTGGAATTTGTTCAACATTCCCCACGGTCGCTGCTGCGCGGCGATGTCGAGTCAAAATTGCTGAACTTGAAAGACCTGGGTGCCCTGCTGGGATCTGACAGCGCGGAGGAAAAAAAGAAACGTGGCAATACCACTGTCCAGCCAGCCGACAAGGCGCTCCCGATTGAAAAGTTCAAGTCCGACCGCTGGAGCAAGATGGATGTAGACGTCCATTTTGCCGGGCATGAAATCATCCGCACCACCGGTCTGCCGATCGAAAAGCTGTCAACGCAGATCAAGATGGACAACGCGATGCTGACGCTATCTCCGCTCGACTTCGGCGTTGCTCGCGGCACCTTGCATATGGACCTGACAGTCAATGGCCGCCAGGACCCCGCGCAAGGAACCCTGAAGCTGAACGCCCGCGGCCTGGAGATCAGCAAGCTGTTCCCAACGGTAAAAAGCATGCAGGCCAGCCTCGGCCAACTAAATGGTGCGGCCGACTTGAGAGCGACCGGAAATTCTCCCGCCGCATTACTCGGCAGCGCCAACGGCGAACTGAAAGCACTGGTCAGCCAGGGCACCGTCAGCAAATTTATACTCGAGGCGATCGGCCTCAACCTGGGCAGCGTGGTTGTCACCAAGATTTTCGGGGACCGGCCGGTCAAACTGAACTGCATGGCGACCGACTTCGATATCAAGAACGGCCTGATGACGGCAAAAAGCTTCATCGTCGATACCGAGGACGCTTCCATCACGGTCGATGGCACTATTGATCTCGCGAAGGAGCGACTGCACCTGGGGATTCACCCACACAGCAAGGGCATACGCCTGATTTCCTTGCGCTCGCCGTTGCATATCGAAGGCACCTTCAAGCATCCGGATGTGGGCGTAGACAAGGGCATGGTCGCCTTGAAGGGCGGGGGCGCCATTGCGCTCGGCGTTTTTGCCGCACCGGCCGCCGCACTGCTGGCGCTGATCAATCCTGGACAGGTCGAGGCGGCGCCCTGCGTTGCCTTGCTGGAGGAGGCGCGCAAGCCGATCAAGCCGCCTGCGAAACCCGCCGGAAATGCGCCGGCGAAGGCCACGCGCGGCGAGAAGCACTAAGGAATTCGCGCCTGACTGGGAACCGTATGCAGGGTTAACCCCAACGTTCGCCAGGGTGCAACGCGCCCGGCACGGTGCAGGTCGTACCCCTGATTACCTGCTCGAGTGGTTCGCCATTCCGGTCGACAGTTTCGCCATCACTTCGTCAAAGCGGGCGGCGACAAGCGCGCCCCAGCGTTCGTCGGCGGGTGCAAAGGCGCGCTTCATTTTTTGACGCACGCGCTGTTCCTGATCGGGGGGCAGCATTCCGGCATTGTTGCGGCGCCACTGGTCCGCCCGCAAGGCGTCAAGGACCACAAGCTGTGAGGACGTACCGTACTCCAGTCCAATGGCATGCCTGCCCTGTGACTGCGAGCGCATGAAGGCGCCCGTCATGGTCCCGCTCAAGGCGGCGCTGACGGAATCGCCGTCGGCCATCGAGGTGATGCGGCCGTTAAACCAGTCAGCCATTTGCATGAAGCGCGACGACGCTTTCGGCAAGTCGCACATCAACTCGCCAGCGCCGCGCTGGCCCAACCCGGTATGGAGGTCCAGCAGGAAAGCGCGATCTCGCCCGTCTATCGTGTCGCGCACGATCTGCTCCCATACGCCGCGGCTTTTGGTCGCCGCGAAGCCGCCAAAAAACATGCCGTCGGGGCGATCATACTGACCGCTCGTCACTGCGTTCTGCAACGCCCGCCGGCGCGGCGCGGTCAGACCGTGAGAGAGCAGTTCAAGCTGGTTGCGCCAGCCCCCTGGCAGCGGGCGGTACTCTTTAACCAGCATGCGGTGGAACGCCTCGTAAGGGGCTGGTTGCATCCCCGAATGCGGAAAGTCGACGAAATTGCGATTGAGGTCAACGCCTTCTTCGGTGACGCGGCTGTCATGGGCAAAGCCCCACGGGTTGATCGCATGCACCAGCAGGAAGCCAACGCCGCTGCCCGCATGGCGGCCGGGCCAGGCCTGCAGGAAACGGCACAGGCATGCCGCGCCGGCATAGCCTTCGGCGCCATGGATGCCGCTGGTGACGGCTACCAGAGTCGTGGCATCAGGCGGACCAACCAGCGCGGTGTCGGTGCTGAGCGCAAGGCCCTCCGGCGTCGATCCCGGAACGTCATAGGTGCGCAGCGTTGCGCCGGCCTTGGCGGCAAGTTGGCGGAATTTCCTGCGTGAATCGTCATAGCTTGCGGGAAGCTTCATGCAGCGCGCCACAAATCGCCGGACTGCACGGCATGGCCTTCGGCCTTCAGCTTCAGGAGGTGCGCCAGCAGCGATCGGCGCGCCATGGCATGGCGCTGAACCGGCACATCGTCGTACACCGTTTGCACCAGTTGCTCCAGGCTTCTTGCGTCCGCCTTAACCAACGCTTCTTTCACTTTCGCTTCTCGCTTCGCGCGATGCGCCAGCAGGCGGTCGACAACCTGGTGCGGCTGCTCCATGAGGAAGCCGTGGCCCGGCGCGAGGACTTCGACGTCGAGCGATTTCAGGGCACGCAGGGACTCCAGGTACACCGCCATGTCACCGTCCGGCGGGTTGATCACGACAGTTGAGCCCTGCATGATGTGGTCCCCCGTGAAGAGCATCTTTTCGTCTTCCAGCAGGTAGCACAAATGATTCGATGCGTGCCCGGGCGTGTGGATTACCCGCAGCGAGACGCCGGCAATGCGCAGCACTTCGCCGTCGAGCGGCACGCGATCGGGCTGAAATGCGACGTCCTGGTTGTCGAACCGGGGAGCCGGCATGCCAAGCACCTCGGCGCCGGTTTTTTCGCGCAGTAGGGCCGCTGCGGGTGAGTGATCCTTGTGGGTGTGCGTCGTCAATATCCAGCGAATCTTCCCTGCTCCGGCTTCGAGCAGTCGCTCGATATGCTCGTCGATCGCCGGCCCTGGGTCGATGACGGCCAGCGCGTCTGCATCGCCCAGCAGGTAGCTGTTGGTGCCGGCGCCGGTCATGAAGCCCGGGTTCGGGGCAGCGATTCGCAATACCTTCGGCGCAAGCCGGGTCGGCACGCCTGGCACCAGTTCGCTTGAGACGGTGCCACGTGCGTCCGGATCAAGCCGGCCAACTTCGGCCCAGGCTGGATGACCCGGCGCGATGACCTTGCGTCCAGCACTGCTGGTGGTTACCCGCGGTGTAATCGGCTGGATGTCCTTGAGCCCCCGTACGTGCGATATCGCAGCTTCGGCGCTGGAAAATTTCGCTAGCAGCTCCAGTGTGGTTTTGGTGGCGAACATGATGGTCGCTTCGCCCGAACGATGCCGTTCCAGCATGTCTGCCGGGCGTACCCACGCGTGGGCGATGGTTTCCGTGTTGTCGTGCGCAGCATCTTGCTGGTCCGGTGCGTGCGCCATGAAAAAGCGAGTGTCGAAGCGCCGCACGGAGCCGGCCGGCGTGATCCAGTGCGACAGGTACGCCAGCTGTTCCAGCGCCAGTTTCAGTTGCCGGTCACGGCAGAATTGCGGCCATGACATCGCGCCCGACGCCAGTTGCTGCCGCAGCGGTTCAAACTCCCGGGCGCTGCCGGTCACGAGCCTGCCGTCCGACGCCGGCTGTCGCGCGTCATGCGCCAGCAGCAGGCCGGATTCCTCAAAACACTCGCGGATTGCCGCTACCCAGTACGCCAGACCGCCGGACGCGAGTCCGAGCGCACGGCTTGCGCTTTCGTCATCAACGCCAGCGACCTGCGTCGCAAAGATCGGGTCGTGGTCCGACGCGTCAAGCGCTCCTCCAGGAAATACGAAACCGCCTGGAATGAATGCCGCCTTGTGCGTGCGCTGCACCATGAATACTTCCATTCCCTTCGGGGTGTCGCGCAACAAAACGACGGTGGCGGCGGGGCGGGGTACGAGTTGAACTTGGGTCATTGAAGATTGGCGGGGTTGGACGTGGCGGTAGAGTCATTGTAATGGAGCCAGCTGTCATTCGGCTTGCGGGTCCACTCGGCCGGGCAGGCGCCGTTACGGCATTGACGTCAGCCTTTGCAGGAGCGGTATTCCATTCCTGTCGGTGTCCCGCACTGCTTTATAATTTGCACTCATCAAGGTTTCGGCAAGGCGATTGCAGTCAGTGCCTCCTTAGCCGGTTCCGTTCCCATGCCACAACGCCAACCCCCAACCGTGCCACTGCAACGCATTCATGAATGCATGCTGCCGCATCTCAGAGCAGCGCAACCGTGGCCCCAAGAGCGCGCGCTCGGCATGCAGCAAGCCAGATGAAATACACCACCGCCATCCGCTCGCTCTGCGAATTTACCGCGCGCGAGGGGGACCTCGACCTGCGATTCACACCGGCGCCAACAGCGGAGGAGGGAATCGCCGGGCACGCCGCAATCGCAGGCCGCCGCCCCGCACACTACCAGGCCGAGGTCGCGCTTGAAGGGGCATTCGGCGAACTGCGTGTGCGTGGCCGGGCGGACGGATACGACCCGCTAAAAAACCAGCTTGAGGAATTCAAGACCTACCGCGGATCACTCGATAACATTCCGGAGAATCACCGAATACTGCACTGGGCCCAGCTGAAAATGTATGGGCACTTGCTGTGCCAGAAACTGGACTTGCCGGAAGTGTGCCTGTGCCTGGTCTATTTCGACATTGGCACGCAGAAGGAAGCCTACTTTCCGGTGCTGCACTCGGCCTCGGACCTCAAGCTGTTCTTCGAAGATCATTGCGCCCGGTTCCTGCAGTGGGCACAACGAGAACTGGCGCATCGCGAAGCGCGCGACGCCGCGCTCGAAGGCATGCGTTTTCCCCACGCCGAATTCCGTCCAGGGCAGCGGCCGTTGGCTGAAGCGGTGTACAAGGCCGCCACCAGCGGACGTTGCCTGCTGGCTCAGGCGCCGACCGGAATCGGCAAGTCGATCGGCACCTTGTTTCCCATGCTGAAGGCGTGCCCTTCGCAAGGCATCGACAAGGTGTTCTTCCTCGCCGCCAAGACACTCGGACGCCGGCTGGCGCTGGATGCAGCAGCGCTTGCAAGCGGGCTTTCCTGCAAAGGCGGGGGCGACCAATCCGCGCCGATCCGGGTGCTGGAAATGGTGGCGCGCGACAAGGCTTGCGAGCATCCAGACAAGGCTTGCCATGGCGCCTCATGCCCACTGGCCAAGGGCTTTTACGACCGGCTGCCGGCGGCTCGCAGCGCCGCCGTCAACAGTGGCGCCATGCTGGATCGGGCATGCTTGCGCACGGTGGCGCTGGCGCACCAGGTTTGTCCCTACTACCTCAGCCAGGACCTGGTGCGCTGGAGCGACGTGGTGGTGGCCGACTACAACTATTACTTCGACATGCACGCGCTGCTCTATGCGCTCACGGTCCAGAACGAATGGCGGGTTGGCGTGCTGGTGGATGAGGCGCACAACCTGATAGAACGGGGCCGAAAAATGTATACGGCAACGCTGGACCAGGTGGCGATCCGAGCCGCGCGCAAGGCCGCCCCGGCGCCGATCAAAAAGGTGCTGCGGCGCGTGGAAAAAGAGTGGGACTTGCTTCATGCGGAGCAGCGGCCGGTGTATCAGGTCGCGCCCGCTCCATCGAAATTTTTGGTCACGCTTCAGGCGGCCGTTAGCGTCATGTCGGAAGCGATCTCGGCTTCGCTGACGGGGCAGCCAGAGGGCTTTGAGGGGCCCCTCGGTGAGTTCTACCTCGAAGCGCTGCAATTCAGCCGGCTCGGTGAGCTGTTTGGCGAGCATTCGCTTTTCGACATCACGCTGCGGCCGTCGAGCCCGGGCGACTTGAGCAGCGGGCGGAGTTCGATACTGTGCATTCGAAATGTTGTTCCCGCACCGTTCCTGAAGCCGCGCTTTTCGGCGGCTCGCTCGGTAACACTGTTTTCTGCCACCCTTAGCCCGTGGCATTTTTACAGCGACGTGCTTGGACTGCCGGAGGACGCGCCGTTCGTCGATGTTGCCTCGCCGTTTAGCGCTGAGCAATTGTCGGTGCGGGTGACGCGCGACATTTCCACGCGCTTCCAGCATCGCGAGAGTTCCTTGTCGCGCATGACGGATTTGCTGGCGCGTCAATATGAAAAGACGCCCGGAAACTATCTCGCCTTCTTTAGCAGTTTTGATTACCTGCAAAAGGCGGTCGACGCTTTCTGCCTGCGTTATCCCGCGATTCCGGTTCGAAGCCAGGGCCGCGGCATGGCCGAGAGCGAGCGCAACGCCTTCCTCGCCGGCTTCACCGACGACAGTCGCGGCATAGCCTTTGCCGTCCTCGGCGGCGCCTTTGCCGAAGGCATCGATTTGCCGGGCGAGCGCCTGATCGGCGCCTTCATTGCGACGCTCGGCCTGCCGCAATTTGACGCGGTCAATGAAGAGATCCGTCGTCGCATGGACAGCGCATTTGGGACTGGCTACGAATACACTTATCTGTATCCGGGGTTGCAAAAAGTCGTACAGGCTGCTGGCCGCGTGATACGTGCGCAATCTGACTGCGGCACCGTCCACCTGATTGACGACCGCTTCGCCCAGCGCGAGGTGCTGGCGTTGCTGCCGGCATGGTGGAAGGTCGAGATCGGCGCAGCCGCGTTATGATTCAGCACGGTGGCTTTCAACAAGATGGCAGGACGAGCATGGCAATCATTGATGACTTTGTGAAGCGGCAAAAGGAAGGGGCAACCTTCGTCATTACCGCGCAAATGCTGCGCATGGACCCGGAGCAATTCGATCCCCTGGCCCAGCATTGGCTCGATGAAGGCGGGCCGGGATTCAATGTCGTCGGCGTGCCACATCGCATTGTGGTGGATGGAGAATTTCTGATCAGCCGGGTGACGGTAATCAAGACCCGCGCCGCGCCGCCAGAAACGTGATCGTCCCTTCGTTTCCGGTTGACGAGAAAGAGGTGACGTTCACCGCCATCCGCTCGCAGGGCGCCGGCGGCCAGAACGTCAACAAGGTCTCCAGCGCGATCCATTTGCGATTCGACATCCGCGCTTCTTCGCTGCCGCCGGAAATCCAGGAGCGCCTCTTGGCCCTGCATGACCAGCGCATCACGCGCGATGGCGTCGTGGTAATGAAAGCGCAGGCCCATCGCAGCCAGGAAAAAAATCGTGAAGATGCACTGCGTCGTCTGCAGGAACTGGTCGACAGCGTGGCCGTGCTGCCGCGCGTGCGGCGGCCAACGCGTCCAACTCGCGGCTCGCAAAAGCGGCGGCTGGAAAGCAAGGCGACGCGCGGACTCATAAAGGCGGCGCGCGGCAAGGTAGTGGAGTGAGCGGGAGTGGACTCTTAAGAGCGAGCCTTGGCCCAACAACCGCGATAACGCCCCTGGTCCGAATCCATCAACCAGCACCTGTTGCACAGGCCCGACCGCCATCGACATCCAGGTAGCAGCACTAGTTAACAAACTGAAAGGAAACAATGAGTCCCATTCCACCTCCGTTCCAGGTCGCCATCGTGACCGGCGCCGCACGAGGCATTGGCCTTGCGATAGCCGAATGGTTCCTGCGCCACGACCACGTGGTCGCGCTGCTCGACATCGATGGCGTCACGCTGCGCGACGCGGAACAGAGCTTGAACGATGCGGCGCGTGTGCTTGCGCTCGAGTGCGACGTCTCGGATCCGGCGCAGGTAAAGGAGGCGGTGGAGCGGGTCACGGCCCACTTCGGCCGCATCGACGCGCTCGTCAACAATGCTGGCGTCGCGGTATTCAAGCCGCTTCTGGAAAACACCTTCGACGACTGGCGCTATGTCATGGCCACCAACCTTGATGGTCCCTTCCTGTGCACGCAAGCCTGCGCGCCCGTCATGCTGAAAACCGGCGGCGGCAGCGTGGTCAATATCGCCTCAATATCCGGCCTGCGCGCCAGCACGTTGCGGGTCGCCTACGGCACCAGCAAGGCGGCGCTGATCCACCTGACCAAACAGCAGGCGGTCGAGTTGGGCGACGTGGGCATTCGCGTCAATGCCATTGCACCGGGTCCCGTGGAAACCGAAATGGCGAAGCTTGTGCATACGCCAGCGATCCGGGCTGACTACCACGACACCATTCCGTTAAAGCGCTACGGCACGCTGGAAGAAATAGCCGGCGCGGTCGGCTTCCTGTGCAGCCCGGCGGCGAGTTACATCAACGGGCAGGTTTTAGCGGTAGATGGTGGTTTCGACGCGGCGGGGGTGGGATTGCCGACGTTGCGCAAGGCGGGGCCGGCGCGACCCTGAGCTTGGCGAGGCAGCCGGACGTTTTAAAGCGCCGTGCACGCTATCTCGCTCTCGCATTTGTCTTCGTCCCTGCTCGGGTGCATCTGGTGGGCGACACTGCGCCAATCCCGCTGAAAACAACACATTGCGCGAACGCGGCCTGAAAAAAGCCCTTCGTACCACATAAGGACTATTGATAGGGAATATTGCTGCGCTACAATGCTTTGTGCAAGTTTCGTCCGAATCTGTACAAAAAAGCACGACCCGGAGCGTGAATGGCAGCACTAGCCGAATCCCTGATCGAAACCCTGAGCCTCGAAGAGAGCGCCGACGTGCCCGTTCTGGGCACGCTCGTGGAGCAGATTGTCTATCTGCTTAATTCCGGGACCTTCTTCAGCGACATCATCATTCACCAGAACAGTCCAATCATGCTGCGTCAGCCGCGCCGGTTGGTAGCGGTGTCCGACACGCCGGTCACGCTTGAGGAAATGGAAGAGTTCTTCGCTGTGATCGAGCCGGACTGGGAAGACCGTATCCATGACCGCGCGTTCGACCGCGCCAAGGACCTCCACAGCGCGCGCATTCGCCTGAATTGCTTCACCTTTCAGGCCCGGAAGCGCCTTGGGTGCGTGATCCGGCGCTTTCCCACCGAGCCGATTCCCCTGCGCGAGCTCGGCCTGCGGCAGAATGCACAAAACCTGGCGAAGCTTCACAGCGGCCTGGTTCTGATCGTCGGCGACACCTGCCAGGGCAAGTCGACCACGATCGCTTCCATGCTGGACGAAATCAACAAGACGCGGTCCGGTCACATCATCACCATCGAGGATCCGGTTGAAACCCTGATCCCGCAACGCAAATCCATCATTACCCAGCGCGAGGTCGGGTTCGACGGCGACGTGCAGAGCTATTATCTTGGCGCGCTCGATGCATTGCGGGAGCGACCGGACGTGGTCCTGATTGGCGAGATACGCGACGCCGAAACAGCGCAAGAGGCGCTGGCGTTGGCGGAATCCGGGCCACTGGTGTTCGCATCGCTGCACGCTCGATCCACTGAACTCGGGCTGCAAAAACTGCTGCGTCTGCTCGGCAATTCCGACACCCAGGCGCAGGCGCTGTCGACCTCGCTGCGTGCGGTCCTGTGCCAGGCGTTGCTGCCGTCAATGGACGGCGCTTCCTATCATCTCGCAACTGAATGCCTGACGACCAGCCCAGACTTCGCGCGCCTTATCGAGACCCGCAATATCAGTGGCTTGCGGCCGCTGCTGGATCGACTCGACCGCGACCCCGCGTCCGGCTCGCATGCGATGAACAGCGACCTGAGGCCGCTTCTCAAGAAGAAAAAAATATCGATGGAAGATGCCTGCAAGGTCAGTACAGACCGGGCAGGTCTGATAGACGAGGCGATGTGACGGCCATGCGGACCGAAGCGCCAACCGAAGCGCCAACCGAAGCGCCAACCGGAGCGCAAATCGGGACAAAACGTCGTGCGCCCCGACCGCTAGCCACAATTAATCTATCGCCAATGTGGCGAGATCAACGATGCTATGATAGGCGCCAAATTACCGGTCGGTTATCGGCGAAGTCGTTCAAGCGGCTTGTGATGCCAGTATCGCGCAAAAGACCAATAAGAATGGACGATTAATGCGTCATTTGACGAGCCACAGCGCTTTCGCAGATGCCTACTGACGACCAGCAGATTCGTAGTCGGCTGTCCGCTGCTCGTTTGCCGGTGATGCCGCATATTCTTTTGCATTTGATCGAGCGCTGCCAGTCCGATGATTGCAGCATTGGCGCCTTGGCGCAGCTCGTGTCCTACGACCCTGGCATGTCGGCCCGCCTTCTGAAAGTCGCAAGCAACCGTGCCTATTCACGCGGCGGCAACCTGCCGAGCCTTGAGCGCGCACTCACTGCAATCGGCCTGGACATGGCGCGGACGCTCGTGGTGACGGAGTCGATCTACCAGACGTTTAACCAGATGTCGCCGGAAAAAGGCTTCAGCCTGCATCAGTTCTGGAAGCATTCAATCCGTACAGCCATCGCCTCGCGCCTGATCGCCAGCCACCTCAAATACGCAGATGTCGAGGAAGCCTATCTGGCCGGCCTGCTGCACGATGTCGGCCGCCTGGCGCTGCTGACCGTGGCGCCGCAAGAATATGGTGTTCACTTTTTCAGCGCGGACGACCCGGGCCTGTGTGCCATGGAAGACCGCATCTTGCAGACCACCCATCCCGAAGCGGGAGCGTGGCTGGTCGGAGAGTGGAATCTGGATTCCTTTATGGCGGACAGCGTGCTCTATCACCATGAACCGCTGGCCCGTCTGAAAAGCGGGCATCCTTTGGTGCATATCGTCGCGCTCGCCGACATGCTCGCCAATCTCGATGGCAGTGAAGAACAATCGGCGGTCGCCGGAGATGAGTCTGGACTGGGGCCGGCCCAGGTCGAGGCGCTGCGTGTCGCAGTCGACCTGGAACTGCAGAAGGTGGCTGACTTTCTCAAGGTGGATTTGACGCTGCCCGACCCGGTTCCACCGCGGGTGCAGCCCAGCGTGCAGCCTGATGTGCAGCCCAGTGCGCAGTGGGCCGCAACCCAAAAGCTGCAGAGCGCTGTACGCGACATGGCAATCGCAAGCAATACCTCTCATGTTCTCGCGGAGCGCGATGGCGAAGCTGACTGCATCGACGCCATATTGCAGGCCGCGACCTCGCTATTCGATATGTCGGATGCGATCGTCTTCAAACTGGACGCGGACGGCAAGGCATTGTTCCCGACCAGTGCCGAGGTAGGCGGGCGCCGGCTGGCTGGCCTGCGCCTTCCGCTCGATAACGGCGGCAGCCTTGCTGGCGCGCTAAAGAGCGGCAAGGTTGTGTGCATTCCGAATTCGGATCTGCCGGCCATAGAAGAAGAGCAGCTCCTGAGGCTATTGGGTCAAAGCGCCGCCGTCGCAATTCCAATGGGCCCGAGCCGGTCCGCATCGGCCCTGCTGGTAGGCGCCTTTCCCGTATTCCAGTTGGCCTCGATCCAGCAGCGCAGCGCCATGCTTGCGCAATTTGGGCTGCAGGCCGGCATGGCACTGCAATCTGCAATCTCGGCGTCCACCGCCGCCGTGACGTCGGCCAAAGGCAGCGCCGCGTTGCAGGAAAGCGCGGCCGAAGCGCACTCCACGGCAGATGACCTGCGGATGGCTTCACGCCGCATCGCGCATGAGGTTAACAACCCGCTCGCTATCATGAAGAACTATCTGGCGGTGCTTAACCGGAAGCTCGGCAAGAACGCGGCAGTCGAGGATGAGCTGACCATCCTGGGCGAGGAGATCGATCGCGTAAGTCGCCTGGTCAACGATGCTGGCGACACGCCTGTGGAACCACTATTTCAGCGTGCCGACCTGAACACCGCCATTGGCAGGACGGTGAAGATGTTCCAGGAGAGCGGCACTATTCCTCCGGAAATTCAGATGTCCTACCGGCGCTTCCCGCAGCCCATTGAAGTCGCCATTGATCCAAACCATTTGCACCAGATGCTGCTGAACCTGATCAAGAATGCGATCGAGGCGATGCAGGGACCGGGCCGCATTGACATTACCAACTGGGGCACTGTCGTACGCGACGATCAAACCTATGCCGAGATCATGGTGCGTGACAACGGGCCAGGCATTCCAGGGGACGTGTACGAGCGGCTTTATTCGCCGGTCCGGACCAAAAAGGGTAACGAGCACCAGGGTATCGGCCTCAATATTGTCTACGACCTGGTCACAAAATGTGGCGGCCATATCATCTGTCGCAGCGATGACAGCGGCACGCTGTTCGAGATACTCCTTCCCGTTACCGATCAGAACGAAGACGCGGGCGACCGCCCATCAACTCGTGAAACAGCCTAAAAGATTATGACCTCAGCGCTACAACTGCCGGACCGATTCGGCGCCGAATCGGAACCCAGCCAGCCAGGTACGGTGATCGACAAACCTCCGTCGCTGCTGCTGGTGGACGACGAACCCCGATTGCTCGCGAGCCTGCATTCGCTACTCGACGGTTTTGGCTACCAGATCGAGACCGCCGTGGGCGGCGCAGCCGCGATCGAAGCGCTGTCGCGCAACCCGGTCGACATCGTGCTGCTCGACCTGAACATGCCGCAAGTTAGCGGGCATGATGTCATGCGTTTCATGAAGGAAAACGCGATAGACGCCAGCGTTATCGTGTTGAGCGGCGACAGCGACATAGAAGCCGCGATCGGCGCGCTGCGGCATGGTGCGTGGGGATTCCTGCGCAAGCCGTATCAACATGAAGAGCTGCTCAAGACAGTGACCAACGCGCTTGGCAAGCGCCGGCTTGAAGAGGAAAACCGCGCCGTAAGCTGGCAGCTGGAGCATTCCGAGCGGCTGTACCGATTCCTGATCGACAGCTCGCCCGACATTATCTACACGCTTGATACCAGCGGCCGCTTCACCTATATCAACGAGCGGGTCACCGATCTGCTCGGCTATGACCGCGCGTCCCTGATCGGCAAACCCTATAGCCTGCTGGTGCACGAGGACGATCTCAAGCGCGCGCGACATGTGTTCCGCGAACGCCGTGTCGGCCAGCGTGAATCCGGGAACGTGGAAGTGCGGCTGAAATGCAACGGCGAGGGCGCCGGCGAACGCATTTTTGAAACGAGCCTGCGGACAATCTCAATCAATTCGATGGCCATGCCGGGCACCCCGGAGCGGGTTGCCGAAAGGCTGGCTGAGCGCGAACAGTTTGGCACCTACGGGATTGCACGCGACGTAACCGAGGAGCGAAGAGCGCAGGAACTGGTTTCCTATCAGGCCTACCACGACGTCCTCACCGACCTTCCGAACCGGATATTGTTGCGCGACCGGCTTGATGTGGCGATTGGACAGGCGCGGCGGCGGGGAGGCGAAGTTGCCGTCATGTTCGTGGACCTTGACCGCTTCAAGGTGGTTAACGATTCGCTTGGCCACTTGCGTGGTGACGAGTTGCTGCGCCAGGTCGCCGACCGCCTCAAGCAGGCGATCCGCAAGGCCGATACGCTGGCGCGCGTCGGCGGCGATGAATTCATTTTGTTGATACCGGAGCTGTCTGAGCGCGCTCAGGCGGAGGTCGTGGCGAGCAAGTTCCTGCGCTGCCTGACCGACCCGTTCAAGGTAGAAGGGCACACCCTGCATGTGTCCGCCAGCATTGGCATTGCGGTGTTCCCGGGCGATGGCGAATCGATCGACGATCTGCTGCGTCACGCCGACATGGCGATGTACCAGGTAAAGGCCTCCGGCAAGAATGCCTGGCATTTCTATGACAACACCGTGATTGACGCCGCCTACGGCAAGATCCGGGAAGAAGAGAACCTGCGGCGCGCGCTCAAGAATCGCGAACTGGAGATGTATTACCAGCCGCAGATTGACGTCAATTCCGGCAAGATTGTCAGCATGGAAGCGCTAATGCGCTGGAACGATCCGGAACGCGGGGTTGTGGCCGCTGGCGATTTTTTGCCAATGGTCGAAGAGATTGGCATGATGGGCCCGGTCAACGACTGGATGATGGAGTCGGTCTGCCGTGACCTTCACGACTGGAACGGCGACGGGCACGAAGGCATCCAGGTAGCAATCAACCTGTCGCCAAGCTGCCTCGACCGCGAAGACTTCTACAGCAAGCTGCGGTCGCAACTGGACCGGTTCAACATTGCCCCGGCGCAGATCGAAGTCGAAATTACGGAGAACATCTGCATCCGCAATCCGCAGTATGCGATGGATCAGTTGCGCAAGCTTTGCGAGCTTGGCGTCAAGGTAGCGATTGATGACTTTGGCACCGGCTATTCTTCGCTCGCCTACCTGCATCGGTTCCCGGTGCATACGATCAAGATCGACCGTTCCTTCGTCAATGAAATCCAGAACGACAATGGCTACTTCCCTGTGGTGCACGCTGTCATATCGATCGCGCGCGGCCTCGGCCTGAACCTGATCGCCGAAGGCGTGGAAACGGAGAAGCAGTCGCGCTATCTGGCCCTGGCCGGTTGCGACACGATGCAGGGCTACCTGTACTTCCATCCAATGGCCAAGCAAGACCTCGACCTCGTGTTGAAAGGCAGGCGCGCGGCTGAAGCTCTACGGGCGTGATGCGTTCCGACGACGTATCCGCACAGGTTCGACGGGCGGCCAAGAACGGCGCTGCCACGGCGCAGTACAACCTTGCACTCATGTACGCTGCCGGCGATGGCATGCCCCGCGACGATGCGCTTGCAGTCCGGTGGCTGCTGGCAGCGGCGAAGCAGGGCCATGCCGACGCGCAATATCACTTGGCCGTTCGCCACGCGAGCGGGGATGGCGTGCCGCGCGACATGGGGCTTGCTCTTTCACTCTATCGGCAGGCTGCCGCGCAGGACAACATGGGGGCCCGGTTTGACCTCGCGGTTCTGCTGCTTGCCAAGCCGGACATCACCGCGGCCGAACGCGCTGAAGCACTGGACGCCTATTGGAAAGCGGCCGACCAGGGGCATGCCCCCGCCCAGAACAATCTCGGCCTGCTGTACGCAAGCGGGCAGGGGGTCACGCGCGACTACGACATGGCGATGCAGTTGTTCTCCCAGGCCGCGGCCCAGGGGGACGCATCGGCACAATGCAATCTTGCGACCGGCTACAGCAGCGGGCGTGGCGTAGAGCTTGACTTGAAGAAGGCGGCCCATTGGTACGGAAGGGCTGCCGACCAGGGTAACGCCCGGGCGCAGTTCCAGTTGGCGCAAATGCTCGAGCGCGGCGAGGGCGGCCGTCAGGACGCTGCGGCGGCCTTGGAGCTCTACCGCGGCGCGGCGGAAAAAGGCCATCCGCGAGCCCAAACCGTGCTTGGCCAGTTGCTGGTCGAAGGGTCGCGGGTCGAAGCCGACCTGCCGCAAGCAAAAATGTGGCTTGAACGGGCCGCCAGGCAGGGGCAAGTCGGCGCACAGTTGCTGCTCGCAGAAATGCTCAGCAGTGGTAGTGCCGGCCCGCCTGACGATGTGGCAGCGCTCCACTGGTATGAAGTGGCGGCCTCGGCGGGCGACGCAGAAGCACAATTCCGCGTGGCGCAGCGCCACGACAGCGGGCAGGGCGCTGAACTGGATTTGAACAAGGCGCTGGAATGGTATGCGAAGGCGGCCGAGCAGGGTCACGGTCGCGCCAGACTGAACCTCGGCCTGATGCACTGCTTTGGGCATGGCGGTACGCGCGATCTCGTCTGGGCGCATGTCTGGCTTACCCTGGCCGAAGCGGACGGCATAGAACGGGCTGCACATTACCTGCGTCGCATCGAGCAGGATATGACGGAGGGTGACCTGCGCACCGCGGCCGACATGGCGGCAAAGCTGCGAACGCCGTCTGGCTCGTCGCTGCATCGCGCGTTACCATATCCAGACAATCCGACTTTTTAAGGAACTTACCTGTCATGAGCAGCAACGGAACAGTCCACCTCCGCGTTAGCGAGGGCGTCGCGTCGATCCTGATTGACCGGCCAGAGGCGCGCAATGCGATGACGTGGTTTATGTATGAAAAGCTTGGCGAAATCTGCGAACAGATCTCCAGCGATGCGACGGTGCGCGTGGCAACTATTCGCGGCGCTGGCGGCGAGGCGTTCGTGGCTGGCACGGACATTGAACAGTTCAGCGCGTTTAGCGGCGGCCAGGATGGCATCGATTATGAAAAGAAAATCGACGCCATGATAGAGCGTATTGAAACGCTGCCAATGCCGACGTTGGCGATCGTGGAAGGCTGGGCTATCGGTGGCGGCCTCGCGATTTCCGCCGCCTGCGATTTGCGTATTGCAACGCCCGCATCCTCGTTCGGCGTGCCGATCGCCCGCACGCTCGGCAACTGTTTGTCGATGTCCAATTACGCGCGCGTATTGGCGACTTTTGGCGTGGGGCGCGCCAAGCGCATGCTGCTGCTTGGCGAAACGGTCAGCGCTCAGGAAGCGAAGGAGTGCGGCTTTCTCGCTGAGGTCGCGGAAGTTGCGGAACTCGACGCCAAGGTCGGCGCCATCTGCACCAAGTTGTTGAAAAACGCTCCGCTTACCATGCGTGCCTCCAAGGAAGCGCTGCGACGGCTTGTCGCTGCTGGCATTCCGGATGGCGACGACCTTGTGCGAATGTGCTACGGCAGCCAGGACTTCAAGACAGGCGTCGATTCGTTCATGCAAAAAAAACGTCCGGTCTGGACGGGTTCGTGATCAGCCTGTGAAGCGGCCGGCGGCCCGCTAAGCGCGACCAGGTATCCAATTGGTGCCGACCGCCCCAGGTAGTCGGCCGGTCGGCCACAACTCTATTAGCCCGCACCAAACGTCTTGCTGCACGACTTCATTGGAAGCCGGATGCGCAGCACGACCAGGTGCTCGATTACTCGATCCTGAAAGCTGGATTGAGCGGCTTGTCCCAAGTCCACACTTCCCAAACAGCCAAGGATTTCCGGGCTGTTCCCTGATCGCGCTACCCCCTGTTAGTACTGCTTAATCCCGCTTGCTCGTCGCGAATCTGCGGAGCATCGTGTTGCGCTGTTACGCCAATTCACTGCGCCTGCGACTTGAGCGGATGCGTCTGGTGGAAGCTGCGACGACGCATGTCGCGCGGATGTTCCATTCGATCATTGCGCCATGCAAGCCGGTGGAACCGACCAATGAAAAACTCTCCGCGTGCATGTCGCGCGAGGGCCGGCAGCCTGCAAGCAAAGTGGCCGCCGCACACCTCGCAACGCAGGCCAGCGGACATGAAAGGGCGCCATCGTGACCGATCCGAGTCCTACCGAACAAGAACTCCGCCGACGTATCCTGGTTCAGCTTAACTGGGGAACGTCGACCGACACCATCGCACTCCTGTGGCATGGCTATCTCGCAGCGCTGAAAGAATGCAAGCTGCTGGAAGCTTCAGTGCATGATCGGCTTAGCAGTCTTCTGCCGCGGGTTGGCGCGCGGGAACAGAGCCAAATGTTTTCCAGGCAACCGCTTACGCCGGAGCAGCGGCTTGAGGTGGACGAGTTCCTGAATCGTCGCCCGCGCAAGCCAGTCGCCTGACAGCGCACCTATGCCGGCGAAGCCATGGCAGGGGCCTCAACCGGCGGTGTCCCTTCATGGAAGATCTGTTTGAGCTGGTTGCGAAACTCTGGCGTATCTTCGTGATGGTGCACCGACACAGCGTGTTGTACGGCGGCTTCCAGCAGTTCCTGTTCCGAGTCGGCGGCTATTGCGACGCTGCAGTTCATTTCGCTTGGAAAGGTGCGGCAATCTATGTATTTGCGAGTCATGATGTCCTCCTGGACTTTAAGTGGGACGCGCCAAGCCGGCGAGTGCTGCGGAAGCTGAAAAGCGCGGCAGACGGCGAACGCGTCTCCTTGAGTTGTAGTCGCTCGACCACCGGTCGGCAAGCCGCATGGCATGGCCAGATCGATTCGCAGCACGCGATATCGATTTGCTCAAATCTCCATGGCATATGCCGGAATTTCCCGCCCGTTCAGAATATTTCTTTCCTCGACCACGCGGCCGCCAAGCCAGCCTTATAATGGCAGCGCTCTGGTGCCCGCGTGCATGGTCATGTACGCAGTTAAACGGGAAATACGGCGCTCTTTCCGAGCCAACGTATGCTGCCCCCGCAACGGTAAGCAAGCGTCATGAAAATGACGGCTGTCCCTCACTGCCACTGTGCCTCGTGCATGGGAAGGCGGGACGGTTCGACTTGCTAGCCCGGATACCGGCCAGAGCTGGTGGAACCATCGTGATCGGGGCGATACACGAGTCCAGGCCAACTGTCTTTGCACAGCGCTTGAGCCGACATATCGCTTGTATCGTGACACGCAGTTCGCAATGCGCGAGCCTCGCCGTGCGTTGCGTCGTGCGCTGTCCCGTTTCCTTTCATGGTGGTTTCGTTTCATCCTGCTGACGGGGAAGTCGGCGGGTTGGCCCCTTAC
>JAQGMR010000025.1 GCA_028292265.1 Herminiimonas sp. | reverse complement strand
AGCGGTACGCGCCACTCAGGATTTGTGCCGGTCAATGTCACGAAGGTGGCGAGCGACGTGGCCGATTTCTACCAACCCGTCGCCGAAGTGAAGGCGGCCGCGCTTACTTTCAAGTCGGACGGCGACGCGCTGACATCCGGAGACCCGCTGCTTCTCGCCCAAGCGATCAGCAACCTCATTGAAAACGCGCTGAAGTACGTCCGGGCGAACGGTGCCATCACGCTCGAGGTAAAGCACCCTGCAGGCAGAAATATCGAGGTGGTCGTTTCGGACGATGGTCCCGGTATTCCGGACACGGAAAAGCCTAAAGTTATAGAGCGCTTCTACCGTAGTGACGCAAGTCGCGGTACCCCGGGTGTTGGATTAGGACTGAGTCTGGTCGATGCAGTAGCTCGCCTGCATGGCGGGACATTGGAACTTGGGGATAATGATCCCGGTCTGCGCGCGATAATGGTTCTTTCGTCGAACGGCGCATAAAGCTTTGGCTGGCAGCGCGACGCGCATAACGGGTACTCCGCGGCAGACATCGGTGTCGTCGACTCGCCGCAGTGATTCGCTAAAGCCGGGAAATGGTGCGCTGCCATTTTGACCTGCGAACTGACAACGTCGTCGATCCAGGTCCCCTAAGATTTGAAATGCAGTACGCATAACCGTTAGATCCGCCTTGGCGGGTAGATCGAATTACACACATCACGGCGGCGAAGGAAGAACATGATCCTA
Organism: Herminiimonas sp.; assembly: GCA_028292265.1. GTDB lineage: Bacteria > Pseudomonadota > Gammaproteobacteria > Burkholderiales > Burkholderiaceae_D > JAQGMR01. Next base: position 8,007 of record JAQGMR010000025.1, on the reverse strand, counting down.
ATCGGCGGAGTCAGCGTTGCACTGGTCGCGATTATCACCGTTATTCGCTACGAAGTTCTGCGGCTCTTATCCACTGTCCTTCCGCTGCTCAGAACTGCCGGGCGGGCCAAGCTCATTCATTGTCATTTTAGGAGCATTTGCTGCCCATGCTTCGGAAGTGGCCCTTTACGCAGGCGCGTATTACTTCCTTTCCCGCTACTTCGACGCCGGTACGCTGGGAGATAGCAGCCCCTCAATTTCACACGCTGCCTGTACTTTTCTGGGGAGACGTTCAGCTCGCTTGGATATAGCGATGTCGTGCCACACAAAATTTGAGACTGCCAGCCGGCGTTGAAGCCCTTAACGGCCTTTTATTGATCGGTTGGTCGGCCTCTTACGCCTATATCGCGGTGGAGCACTTTTGGGGTGATGACTACCTTCAGCATTGAAGCGGATCGCCGTTGCAGTTTGCTTGCTGGACCGACGAGAAAACGATACCCTCATCGCGATCCGAACGTGAACGAATATTAATACTCCGTATATCGACGTTTCATGGATGCAGGGCCATCATGAAAACCGAACGACCTTTTACAAAGATGCGACTGAGATCGCGACTACACCGTTGACTTGACCAGGAAACGAATCAACAGAATGGACACTTACTCAGAACTGCAACGACGAATCAAGGCGCTGCAGCAGCAAGCAGAGCAAGTGCGCCGGAACGAAGTTGGCAGCGTGGTCGCTGACATTGAGGCGAAGTTGCAGGAATTCGGAATCACGGTTGACGACTTGGCCGGGGCGAGACCGCCCAAACAGAAAAAGACTGCCCGTGCCACGGCGCCGGCAAAATATCGCAATCCAGGCACCGGTGAAACCTGGTCGGGGCGAGGTAGGGAACAAATGACCTCCGGTAAGGCGCCATCGATTCAAGTAGAGCTAATCAGCCCTGAATTTATTGCCGCCCGACCACATAGATACTAGTATCCGGGGCATGCCTCGTCAACCCGCAACTCCCGCTTCGCGACGAAAGTACGCTGAATGGCTGCTTTTGTTCGTTGCCCTCACTCTCTTGGGCGCTTGCATCACATACGCTCATTTTACCGAGGCTGATCGTGTCAACACCACGGAACGTGACCGCCTGCAGGTCTTGGTAAAAGTCATCTCCAACGATATTGAATCTGATCTAATCACCACCAATCTCGCACTGGAAGGAGTGATAGCGGATTACCTCAGGCCAAGCGCGGTCAGTTCGTCTAAGGACATTTCACGCAGATTGCACACGCTGGGGGTGGCCGTGCCAAGCGTGCGCGCCTGGCTAGTTCTCGACGCCAAGGGTGTCGTCACGGCCGCGTCGATTCCTCGCTTGATTGGCACGAATTTGAGTCAGCGCGACTATTTCAAGACGGTTCACGAGAAAACCGACAGGACTACGCTCTATGTTTCCGCGCCCTTCCAGTCTCTCAAGAAAGAGAAGGACCTGATCATCACAGCTGCCCGAATGGTGCCAGGCGCCAGTGGTGAATTCAATGGGCTGGTGGTCGCCACGCTGACCCAGGATTTCTTCCGAGGCCTTTTCGGGCCGGTCGTTTACGCGCCCGACGTGCGGGTATTCGTCGCGCATGGGGATGGCCGGCAGTTGCTGAATTACCCCCAAAAAACCGGTATTGACGGCGTGGACCTGAGCAATCCAAACAGCTTCTTTAGTCGGCATCGCCGGAGCGGGCAGGTCGACAGCGTCCTTAGTGGAACGGTATATACCACCGGCGAGAAACGATTGATGGATCTGCATACCCTCCAGCCTGCCTCACTTGGCATGGACAAGGCGCTGGTGATCGGGCTTAGCCGCAACCTGGATGCCATTGAACAGCCCCTGCAAAGCAGGGCAGTCACAAACGGACTGATTTATGCCGCCCTTACCTTGCTATGTTGCGTCGGACTGTACCGGATGCAAACACGGCGCGCCAAGGCTGAGGCATTGCGAGTCGGCCTGGAGCGGGAACGTCGCGAAGCGGATGAACGCATGCAACTGGCGCTGCGTGGTGCCGATCTGGGACTCTGGAGTGTTCATGTTGCCACCAAAACGGGGTCATTTAGCGAGCACTCCTTCGCCATGCTGGGTTTCGCACCGCAGAACATGCTGGTTGATCCGGAATTCTGGCACCGACGCGTTCACCCGGAAGACAAATCTGCATACAACGCCATGTGGAGTGCATGCGTCGACGGCAGCGTGCCGCTCTACGACCTTGCCTATCGCATTGAGCATCGCGACGGACATTGGGTCTGGATTCTTGGGCGCGCACAAGCCACCGAACGCGATGAACGAGGTGAGGCCATCTCGATCACCGGCACCCACATGGATATCACAGTAGTCAAGACCGCCGAGCAGGAAGTTGTACGCGGACGCAACGAACTTCAGGCCATTTTCAGTAATTTGTCGGAAGCAGTTTTTGTCTTTGATCGTGATCACAGAATCGTTCGTGCCAACAGAGCCAGGCAAGGCATGCAAGGAATTCTTGAGCCCCAGACGATGTGGCAGGATGGGATGACGAACATTGAGTTGATCCTGCCATCCGGAGAAGTTTTACCACAGGAGCAATGGCCGAGTTGGCGAGGATTGCGGGGGGATTTTGTACGCGATTTCGAAGTTGAAATTCGCACGAAAGATACCGGCAATTCGTTTCTTGTGGAATTCAACACGGCACCCATTCTGGATGCGTCGGGAAAACTCGATCTGCTGATTCTGACCTTCAAGAATGTAACCGAACGGCGACTAACCTTCGCGTTACGGGAGAGCGAGTCACGCTTTCGGACCTTGATTGAAGATGCGCCCCTGGCGATTGCCATTCTTCGCGGCGGCTATTTCGTGTATGCCAATGCGCGCTATAACATCCTGCATGGCTATCTGCCCGAAGATGATCTGAAGGGCTTGCCGTGGAACGCCATGATCTCGGCGGCGTCGCGAGCGGTATTGCATGCGCAAGAAGCGTTAATTGTTGAAGACTCTCCCATCGAACAAATGTTCGAGGCGCAAGGGCTCGCCAAGGGTGGCATTTTGGTGCCGGTTTTCAAAACCACCGCTCGCGTGGACTTGATTGATGGGCCGGCTACCCTGATTTTTGCACAGGACATTTCGGCCCAGAAGCATGCCGAAACAATCATGTTGCAGGCTCTCGATTCCGCCGAGGCCGCCAATCGCAGCAAAGCCGAATTTTTGGCCAACATGAGCCACGAGATCCGCTCGCCGCTCAATTCCATTCTGGGGTTGGCTTATCTACTGGAACAAGCGCCCCTGGGTCTTGATGCACACAATATGGTGCGAAAGATCAGGGCGTCCGGGCGTTCGTTGCTAGGCATCATCAACGACATTCTGGACGTGTCCAAGATAGAAGCCGGCCACATGATGATCGAGGAGGCGCCGTTTCGTTTGGAGGATGTGATTGATAACGTCGCCGATACCATGGGCATCGGCATCGTCGACAAAAATATTCAGGTCGTCATTCAATCAATTCCGGCCGGCATCGACAATGTCCTCGGCGACGCATTGCGGCTGGAACAGGTATTGATCAACCTGACCAGCAACGCCATCAAATTCACCCATGTCGGCCGGGTTGAATTGCGTATCGACCTCCTGTCTCAAATTGAAGACAAGCTCATGCTTCGGTTTGCGGTTAAGGACACCGGCATCGGCATCCCTCTAGCGCTACAAACGGAAGTGTTTTCTGCCTTTACGCAAGCCGATACTTCAACCACCCGACGCTTTGGCGGATCGGGACTTGGCTTGACCATTTGCCGTCAACTGGTGACCTTGATGGGGGGGGTTATCGGCTTGACCAGCACCCCTGGTGAGGGAAGCGAATTCTGGTTCACCGTGCCGCTTCGACAAAGCGCCGATGCTGATTTTTCTTCGCCGGACATGATGCAAGTCGATGCGTTGATTGCGGATGATTGCGAGTTTGCCTTGAAAGCGATGGGCGATATCGCTCAACGCCTGGGGTGGCAGGTCAACGTGGTGGGCTCCGGAGAGGCGGCGCTGTCGCTAGTGCTGGCGCGCAAAGGCGGGAAACTGCCCGACGTTATCGTCCTGGACTGGAAAATGCAGGGCATGGACGGCTTGGCTACCGCCATCGCGATTCGGGAGTCCGTGCCGAAGGATTCCTGCCCAATCGTCATCATGGCGACCGCCTTTTCGCTCGGCACCTTGGCTGGTCAGCCGGGCGCGGACATGGTAGATGCCGTGCTAAGCAAACCGGTCACCGCTTCAAGCTTGTATAACGCTGTGTTGGAGGCACAAGGCAAGCGGGCCTCCGCCGGTATGCCGCAAGCGTTGTCGCAAGCCGCCGGTCTAGGCCTGGAAGGTGTGCGGGTACTGGTCGTCGATGATAGCGAAATCAACCGCGACGTGGCCGAACGTATCCTCAATGAACAAGGCGCGACAGTAACCCTTGCCGTCGATGGCAAAGCTGCACTGAACTGGTTGCTGGCACACCCCAACGACGTCGATCTGGTCTTGATGGACGTACAAATGCCGGTCATGGACGGGATTGAAGCCACACGACAATTGCGGCTCATCCCGCAGTTCAACGACCTTCCGATCGTGGCGTTGACCGCCGGTGCCTTCAAGTCGCAACAAGACGCAGCGCATGCAGCGGGCATGACGCATTTTGTCAGCAAGCCGTTCGACGTACCGACAACGATCGCATTGATCCAGCGGCTCCGGCGACGACCAACGACCATTTTTGCCGGTGACGCCAGGCCAACTGGCATCACTGTATCTGTGCCGACAGACCTTGGGCCGCCAATAGACGCATCGGTGCTGGATGTGGCGCAGGGTTTGCGAATCTGGTCGGATATGCAGACTTATCGCGACTATTTGCGTCGATTCGCGGACGGCTACGGCAATACCGTGGAGTTGATGAAAGCGAGCCTGGCGGCGGATGACCGGCCCGCGGCCGCTGCACTGGCTCATAAGCTCCTCGGCGTGTCTGGCAACATGGCCTTGCCTGATGTGTACCGGTTAGCTGGCGAAGCAGACACGGCGCTTGCCAGGGAACACGACCCAACACGGGCCTTAGCTCGTCTTGGAGATGCGCTGGAAAAAGCAATTGCAGCGATCAAGCAGGTTGCGTCGCAGGTCGCGGCAGATGACTTGCCTTTCTCGCCTGAACTTGCGGTGGATGATCTGCCGTCCGTGACGCGTGAACGGATCAGCACACTGCTTTCTGGCGTGCTGGAAGCGCTCGATACGGACAACCCTGGCCCAGTTGCCCCGTTCTTGGCGGCACTGGAAAAACTGTTGCCGCAAAGGGAGTTGGCGAGCATCCGGGAATCCGTGCACAGCTTTGATTTTCGAAGGGCGGAAGCCGATACGCGCCAGCTCGCAACCCGATTGCGAATAACCCTGGCCGGGAATCGACAATGACGCATCATACGATTTTGATCGTTGACGACGAACCCTCGAATCTTGCGATCATGCGAGCCATTTTGGGGGACAGTTACAAACTGGTGTTCGCACGCAATCGCATTGAAACGTTGGCAGCAGTCGACAAACATCGACCCGCCTTGGTGTTGCTGGATGTCGGTCTGCCGGACGTCAGCGGCTACGATCTTTGCCGACAGATCAAGCAAATTGACGCGGGCCAAGCGATCCAGATTATCTTCGTCACCGCGTATGGCGATATCACGCACGAGACGACGGGATTTGAGGCTGGCGGCGTTGACTATATCGTCAAGCCAGTTTCGCCGCCTGTCGTCCGCGCACGTGTTTCGGCGCATCTTTCGCGCGTGCATGCTGCGCTGCTGGAACAGAGTTATCGCGATGCCATTTTGATGCTCGGTAACGCAGGCCATTACAATGATACGGATACCGGCGAGCATATCTGGCGCATGGCCGCTTATGCTCAGGCACTCGCGCGTGGCTGCGGTTGGGACCCTCGTCGCAGCCTGCAGCTGGAGTTGGCAGCGCCTATGCACGACACTGGAAAACTGGGAGTACCACAAGCGATTTTACGTAAACAGGGTCCGCTGACGCCGGAGGAATGGGTGGTCATGAAAACCCATCCTCGAGTCGGCCATGACATTTTGAGCAAGAGCGATGCACCCGTGTTTCAGCTCGCTGCAGAAGTCGCCTTGCGCCATCATGAAAAATGGGATGGCAGTGGGTATCCTGATGGACTGAGAGGGACCGAGATACCGGAATCGGCACGCATCGTTGCGCTCGCTGATGTATTCGATGCGCTCAGCATGAAGCGACCGTACAAGGAGCCATGGGCCATCGAGAAGATTGCTGAATACGTCAACGCGGGTGCAGGCGCGCACTTTGATCCAGAGCTGGTGAACGTTTTTTCCGCAATCTTCCCGCAGTTGCTTCAGATCCAGGCCAAATGGGATGCCGAGGAGAAAGGTTCGCTGGCCTGAGCGTCATAATGCGGTGTCACCGGCAGCGCGTGGGTCGAACAATTGTCAGTTATCGTACAGCAGCCATTTCCAGCACTCAGAAATTCGAAAATGTTCATCAGAGAAATGACATTGAATTTGCGTTTGCCAGCGACTCTGGAGAGTCGAATGGGCGCTTGCTAATCTATCGCTGCCGTTCGTCTACGGGTATTCGACCGGCGGGTCGTGGCCGGTATCGGACTCACAAGATACGGCGCTGCGGTTCACGGTCCGGGCTGCGCAATGAGCAGAGAAATGGATACCAATTCGCCTTCCCTGGCGGCGAGCTGCATATAACATCTATGGCTGCGTGGCGTTTTTTGGACACTATTCCGGCCGCTTGCTCTCCATGATGCCGATAAGCTGGGTAAGGTGCTCCCGGCAAGCCGCCAGGCCGTGACTTTGCAAGCACGAAGACCACGGGCCATAGAAGCCAAGCGGCACCGGAGGCCCGAAATCCACGTTGGCTGGGATAAAACTGCGCAAAAGGCGCTCTATGCCTGCCCAGTCATTTGTCAGCCTTGCCTGGAGTTCAGCATCACTGACCCTATTGAGGTCAGCAAGCGGTGCAGGATCGCGGAAGGGGAGGTCTGACAGCTGAATAAGAATAGGCGCGGTAGCAGGAGGATTGATTACGACCCATGTTCGGGTGGGCATGGCGACGATCTCCCGCGCGCTTGGGTCGCCCGCGGGCGCGTCGAAGGCGCTGACGCGAAACTGCCGCAAGCCACTTTGAACCGCCGTGCTGTCGAAGCTTAGGCGCGCCAATGTCCCGTCCGAAGACACCTCGAAAATACCAAAGCGCGGGGCGAATCCGGAGGCAGGCAACAGCTCTGCATTGGCAATGCCACTACCCGTTATTTCCAGTACCACTGAACCGCTGACGGTGGACGCGTCGGAGGGCGCCTGAACCGAATCGACCGTAAGTGGTGAAGAGCCGGTCGACGCGTCTCCAGATGGCGTCGGCGTGACCGTGCCTTGGCTTGCTGTGCCTTGGCTTGCTGCGCCAGGCACCCGCGACGAACCTGTTGGAGCTGTGCTACCTGCCGTGCCAGGCTGGCTTGTTTTCGCCGCTGCCGGCTGGGTTGCGCCTACAGCATTCCTTGGCGTGTCGCCCCCTCCCCCGCCGCAAGCGACCAAGCTTACGGAAACAAAGGCGACGAGCTGGCAAGACCTTAACCGGGCGTTCATTTCTAAACTGTAGACAGCTTGACTTGTTGTTCACATGCCGTAGAAGCGCCGAGGGCCACAATGCCAGTCTATATCCTCCTATTCATTGCGCCATACCTTTCGCTGTCAGTGATTAGGAGGCGACTAGGCGCGAACCGCTCTTTTGCCAGCGGACGGCGCGTTTTTACACCGGTTCATATGTGAAAAGGTATGAATGGCTTGAACCAATAGCAACGAACGGATGGCATGAGGGTTCCGAATCCCCGTCAACCGCGCGACTATTGGAAGCCAGCTTCTGGTCCGATAGCGGACCTCACCGCGACGTCTGCTTCCGACCCAAAGCAATGGGATGGACCCCACCTCACCAAATCGGCATCAGAGTGCCAAACTGGAAGTTCGAGCAACCAGTTCAATGATGAGAGGGGT
>JAQGMR010000016.1 GCA_028292265.1 Herminiimonas sp. | reverse complement strand
GCGTTCCAGCCGCTCCTGCACGATCTCCATGTGGAGAAGGCCCAGGAACCCGCAGCGAAAGCCAAAGCCGAGGGCTTGAGACACTTCCGGCTCGTACTGCAGGGCCGCGTCGTTCAGCTTCAGTTTTTCAAGCGAATCGCGCAGCGCGTCGTACTGGTTAGCCTCGACCGGGAACAGGCCGGCAAAAACCTGCGGTTGTATTTCCTTGAAGCCGGGCAGTGCCGTGGCCGCCGGTTTCAGGGCGTGCGTAAGCGTGTCGCCGACACGCGCTGCCTTCAATTCCTTGATGCTGGCAATGACGAAGCCCACCTGCCCGGCCGACAAGGATTCGCGACCGATTGATTTGGGCGTGAACACACCAACGCTCTCGACCAAATGCGTGGAACCGGATGCCATCAGCAGTATTTTGTCCTTCGGGCGCAGTGTGCCGTTCATGACTCGCACCAGCATGACAACGCCTACGTAGTTGTCGAACCATGAATCGACGATCAACGCCTGCAGCAGCGCGTCTGGATCGCCTTTTGGAGGCGGCACCTTGACGATGAGCGATTCAAGCACGTCCTGCACACCGAGGCCAGTTTTGGCCGAACAGTGCACGGCTTCACTGGCATCGATGCCGATGACTTCTTCGATCTCGGAAATTGCGTTGTCTGGATCGGCGGACGGCAAGTCGATCTTGTTTAGAACCGGCACCACCTCGACGCCGAGTTCCAGCGCCATGTAACAGTTGGCGACGGTTTGTGCTTCGACGCCCTGCGAGGCATCGACCACGAGCAGCGCGCCTTCGCAGGCCGAAAGCGATCGACTGACTTCATAGCTGAAGTCAACATGGCCGGGCGTGTCGATCAGGTTGAGGTTGTAAATTTGCCCGTCGCGCGCCTTGTAACTGAGCGCAGCGGTTTGCGCCTTGATGGTAATGCCACGCTCGCGCTCAAGGTCCATCGAGTCGAGGACCTGCGCGTCCATCTCGCGGTCTGACAAGCCACCACATAGCTGAATGATGCGATCGGCCAGCGTCGATTTGCCGTGGTCGATGTGGGCGATAATGGAAAAATTGCGTATGTTTTTCATGCAAGGGGTGGCAATACCAGAAGGCGCACCAAAAAAGGCACTTGGAACGGAAAGGTAATTTGAAGCTGGCGCGCCCCGTCACAGAGGAGTGCAGACCCGGAGTTCAAGCCTGAGGCGCAACCCGGCATTTTACCGGATTTCACAGTGGAAAACCGGAGCGGCCGCCCTTAGGCCGCAGAAGAAAGCCTTGGCCCCCGGAGAAACTCCGCAAGGCGGTCCGGATTGAGGAAGTAGTGACATATCTCGATCAGGCGCCCGTCCGGGGCTTCGCCAAGCAGCACCGGAACCAGTTCGTCATACTTTGCGAGCAGCACCGGGTCGGCATCTACGTCGATCACCGCAATCTCATGCTTCTCTGCGGGGTGGCGTGCACAAAGCTCGCGCTTGAGCGCAACCAGCATGTCATCGCACAGGTGGCAATAGGAACGGCTGAGGACGGAAAATCTGGCCGGCTGCATCATGGCGCGGGTCGCGGGCCGGGCGGCCCGCGATTCAAAAGCGACAGCGCCTTACTGGACGGTCGGTCGGATTGGAACGAACTGTGACGAATCGCCTCGACGCACAAGTAGCAAGGCGGCCTTGCGCGGGTCGGCTTTCGAGACCAGCGCATTGAACTGCTTTGCATCCTTCACGTCGGTGTTGTTCAGCCGCAGAACTATGTCCCCGGCACGCAAGCCGGCACGGGCAGCAGCGCCTTCCGCATTCTCCACCACGACGCCACCGTCAAGGCGAAGCTCTTTCTTCTGCGATTCAGTTAAATCGACCACCGCAAGGCCAAGCGTGTTGACGGCCTGTTCCGGCTTCGGTTTGCGCTCATCCTTTTTGGCCACCTTGTTGTCGGCCTCCATTTCGGCGACGGACAGGTTCAGGTCGCGATTCGAACCCTTGCGCCAAACCGTTACCGTTGAACGCGTGCCTGGCTTGGTGCTGCCGACCATCCGGGGAAGGTCGCTCGACTTCTCAATCGCCGCGCCATTGAACTTGACGATAATGTCGCCGGCTTCTACCCCACCCTTCTCCGCGGGCCCACCCGGCTCTACCCGCTGCACCAGTGCGCCCTGGGCACGCGCCAGGCCGAGGGATTCGGCCACATCCTTGGTGACTTCACCAATTTGGACGCCGATGCGGCCACGTGTGACCCGGCCGCTACTCTTTAGCTGTTCAGAGACCCGCATGGCTTCGTCAATGGGGACCGCAAACGAAATCCCCATATAGCCGCCTGAGCGGCTGTAGATTTGCGAGTTGATGCCAATGACTTCGCCCCGCATGTTGATCAGCGGGCCACCGGAATTGCCCGGATTGACAGCAACGTCGGTTTGAATCAAGGGAAGGTAATCGCCGGTGTCCCGTGCCTTGGCTGAAACAATGCCAGCCGTAACCGTGTTGTCCAGCCCGAACGGAGAGCCAATGGCAATCACCCATTCGCCGGCCCGGATACGGTTGGAGTCGCCCATGTTGAGCCGGGGCAAATTGCTGCCTTCAATCTTGACCAGAGCAACGTCCGTACGCTTGTCCGAGCCGATGATCTTTGCCTTGAATTCCCGCTTGTCGGTTAGCGTGACATAGACTTCATCCGCGCCTTCGACGACATGGGAATTCGTCATGACGTAGCCGTCAGCCGAGATAATGAAACCGGAGCCAACGCCGCGCGGCACTTCTTCTTCAGACTGCTGGGGCGAGGGCTTGCCGCGACCTTTCGGCGTGCGGTCTGGCTGACCTTGACGCGGTGGCACCGGTACCCCGAAGAAACGTCGGAAGAACTCTTGCATCTCCTCGTCCTCGCCGCCAGGAACAGCTTGACTGGCGCGTCCACGTTCGGTCGTGCGAATGTTCACGACGGCGGGACCGACCCGCTCTACCAGGTCGGCAAAGTCGGGAAGGCCGGCCGGTGTTGACGGCGTGGCGGTCGTGGCGGCCACCGCCGATGCGGGGGCAAGGAACAAGACCGCCGGTGTAAAGAAGATGCTTGCCGCGCCCAGTACGATGGCGGACAAGGCTGGCTTTAACGGGGAGCGGGTAATCATAAGTTCGCTATCTGGGGGCTTTGTATTCGATGGAGTTGGCGACCTGTCGTATGGCCGCCGATGGAATTTCGCCAACAATGGTAAGCCAAAAAGCACCTTGGCGCTTGCCGACGATGTTCATGGCGCCCTGCTGCAGCGACCCTTCCTGTCGACCCTGGCTTCCCGGCTCAATAAATATCGAAATAGCCGCAAGCCCGTCCGAATAAACGATCTGCGAAACTTCCCGCTGCGCTGGCTTTCCGCTCCGGCCGTCCGCCGGGACGTCAGACAAAAGCCGGCCCACTTCCTGAATTTTCTTAAACCCTGGAGGCACCCAGTTCACATGCCAGCCTGAGAGGTCAACCGGACGCATGACCGCGTTCTCGACGCGCCATCCCTTTGTATTCCCAATGCTGGGTCGAACCAGGCTCTTGTCGATATTGCCGATTGCTATTTGGGTAAAAGATATCTGCTCGACGACGTCGTTTTTGTCATTCAAGGTTTGTGCGCGCAGAAGAAGACCCGTTGAACGCTCGGCCCAAAGTTTGTACCCATATCGCAGGTCGTCTTTCGGAAGAAGGATCACTGACTGAGAGTCGAATCCTGCGACCCTGCCGCGCTCTCCGGGGCGGATATCGTAGTGCGCTGCCAGGTCCGCTGGATTGGCCGCGAGAATCGCCGGAAACACATCGCGAGTTACCCGTTTCTCTATCAGCAGCGTACGGCTTTCCGGTACATAGCAAATGATCTCGTCATTGTTACGAAGGTATTCGCGCGGCTTGCCGTCGAGGACTTCGAGCTTCTCGAGTTCGTTGCGACCTTCCAGAACGTGCGTGATCCGGGAGGTGCGAACCTCATTTCCCTGCTGGTAGACGAAGGTTCCCGAATAGCTCAGCTTCTGTGCGGCGGTCTGGATCTTTTTAAGAAGTGTCTGCGCCTCACGCCGCTGGGCGGCGAGAGGCGCACTGACTTCGGCGCGGACCGAAATGACAATCAGGCTTGAGAGGACGAAGGCAATTTTGACTAAGGCAACGGTTCGCCGCATACCGCTTATTTGCCTGAATCTTCGGCAAAGGTAGCCGAGCGCGCGAACTGCGCAGTGCTATACACCGACGGAGAAAAGCGCTGATGTGCCATGAGGTACTCGTCCATTCCCTCGTCACGAAGCATGACTTCTTTCCCGCCGGAGGCGGGTTGTGCTGGCTGGGACGGAACGGCAACTGCGCGTTCAATCGGCGCGGATGCGGCGATGACGGACGCATGCGAGACGGTGTGGCTGGCCGATGCCACCATGGCCTGTGAAGGTTCCGGTGTTAGGTGCGTCTTGGCCGGAGCGCCGTTCATGGCAACCATCAGTTGCGGGCCACCGAGCAAGGCAACCGCGGCGATCGCAGCGGCAACTACGCCGGGCATGGCAAACCGGCGAACGCTCGATAGACCGTGAGCGATGTTCTTTTGCTGGCTTCGTTCCTGCGCTACGTCAATCACCGGCGCCATGATGGTGGGCTCGGCCTCAAGCCGTGCCGCCATCCGGGCCGCAAAGCCGGCGGATAATCCGCCGGAAGTTTCTTCGGATCGAAGAACATCTCCGATCTGGTGATACAAATCCCAATCCGCACGCCCTTGTGGCGCGCGCAAATTCGCGAGCGCCGCCTCCGACTGCGATGCGCTCAACTCCCCATCGGCAAATGCCGAAACCTGTTCCTGCGTCATTTTTATCGTGTCCATTCATTACCTCGCCGAAGCAAAGATCCATCCCTTTTTTTACCAGCCATTACCACTTTTTTTACCAGCGTTTATCGAGCGCAGTGCCCAGTAGCGGTCTCAGCTTTTCTGCAATCGCTTCGCGAGCCCGGAAGATTCGGCTCCGGACAGTTCCGATCGGACATCCCATGGCTTCAGCGATCTCATCGTAGCTTAATCCCTCAATCTCACGCAATGTAATCGCCATCCGCAGTTCCTCTGGCAGTGCATCCATTGCCACATTCACGGTTTCAGCAATCTGCTTCGTCGCCAGCATTGACTCAGGTGTGTTGATATCTCTTAGGTGCTCTCCATCGTCAAAAGTTTCTGCTTCCTCTGCGTCTGCCTCGGTGGACGTCGGCGCACGGCGGCCTTGCGTGACCAGGTAGTTTTTAGCGGTGTTGATGCCGATGCGATACAACCAGGTGTAGAACGCTGAGTCGCCGCGAAACTGCGGCAATGCGCGATACGCCTTGATGAAAGCTTCCTGCACCACGTCTTCCGCTTCTGCCTGATCGCGCACAAGTCGCGAAACGAGCCGCATCAGTTTCCGTTGATACTTGGAGACGAGCAGCTCGAACGCTTTCTTGTCGCCGCGCTGCACGCGTACAACGAGTAGCTGATCAATGTCGCGTTCTGTGGTCAAACCCAGTTTCCTTGCTGTCTGGCAATATGAACGCGGCTTAGTATTGACTGAGTGGAATAATTTAAGTTCAATCTGTTCTCAGTCAACTTTGGCCGCGTCAAATGGTGGGGGGCAAATATTGTGCGCGGCGATCCAGCGGCAGGCAACCGACACTGCCCTGAACTCTTCGTCGCCCATGCAATCCGACAGGATAGTTAGCAGACGACGCATTCCTCCGGGAGATTCGAGCCGGACCACAAGTACATGGGGCCACAGCACCGAATTTTCCACTAGTCGAAAGACGGCTGCATCTTCTTGCTGGGATGTTTCCGGCGACGAACAAGGCGCTACCCCGCTATATTCCGTCAATCGAATTTGACCGAGTCCGGAAATATCAAGGCGAAACGTTTTTCTGCGTTCAAGACTTGCATAAAATGCGCCGATGGCGAGCATGTGGCACGCCAGGCCGATCACCAATCGGTTAGCACGTGGCAGATCAGTGACGCCTCCAAATGCAATCGCTGTGCCACCCAGGCAAACGAGAATGGCCATGCCGCCTGCCAGCGTCAAAAGCATTCGCGATGGACGGACTATTGCTGAGACAGCGATGGACATGGAGGGATGGGAAGCGTGTCATCCGGAAGCCGGATGACACGCAGCGACTAGGCTCTGCCGAAGATCAGCGTACCGTTGGTGCCGCCGAATCCGAATGAATTTTTCACGGCGATATGGATCGGCATCTCGCGCGCGACGTTGGCGCAGTAGTCAAGATCGCAGGCCGGATCCTGATTGAAGATGTTGGTTGTCGGCGGCGATATTTGACGATTCACCGCGAGGACGGTAAACACCGATTCGAGCCCGCCCGCACCCCCGAGCAAATGCCCGGTCATGGACTTGGTCGAATTGACCACAAGCTTCTTCGCGTGCTCGCCCATGGCGCGCTTGATTGCGATGGTTTCAGCTATATCCCCGAGCGGTGTGGACGTGCCATGCGCATTCACGTAGTCGACCTGATCCGGGCTGATTTCCGCATCCTTCATCGCGGCCAGCATGCAACGTCGGGCGCCATCTCCGTCTTCCAGCGGAGCGGTCATGTGATAGGCATCGGCCGTCATGCCAAACCCGAGCAGTTCAGCGTAGATTTTGGCGCCGCGTGCCTTGGCGTGCTCGTACTCTTCGAGCACCATCACGCCAGCGCCCTCACCCAGTACGAATCCATCTCGATCCTTGTCCCAGGGACGGGATGCAGTGGCCGGATCGTCATTGCGGCCCGACAAGGCGCGGGCAGAGGCGAAGCCACCAATACCCAGAGGCGATATCGTTGATTCGGCGCCGCCAGCGATCATCATGTCGGCGTCGCCATGTTGGATCAGGCGCCCCGCGGCACCGATGCAATGCAGACCTGTTGTGCAGGCTGTGACGATCGCCAGGTTGGGACCTTTCAGTCCGTACTTTATCGACAGGTGGCCCGAGATCATGTTGATGATGGAGGCCGGAACGAAGAACGGGCTGATCCGGCGCGGACCGCGATTCATCAGCTCGGCATGGGTTTCCTCGATGAGAGGCAAGCCGCCAATTCCTGAACCGACAATCACGCCGATCCGCTCTGCATTCTCTTCCGTGACCGTCAGCCCGCAATCCTGCATGGCCTGAATACCTGCCGCCATGCCGTAGTGGATAAACGTGTCCATATGACGCGCTTCCTTTGCGGGCATGTAGTCTTCGACGTTGAAGCCTCTGACTTCGCCGGCAAAGCGCGTGCTGAACGGGGTGGCGTCGAACCGGGTGATCGTGGCGATACCCGATTTACCTGCAAGCAGCGCATCCCAAGATTCGGTCACTGTGTTCCCGATCGGGGACACGCAACCCAAGCCAGTGATGACGACGCGTCGTAATGAGCGACTCAAGCAAATCTCCTGTGTTCGATCCGGCTTCGATTACGCTTTGACGTGTGCCCTGGCATAGTCAATCGCCTGCTGAACAGTGGTGATCTTCTCTGCCTGCTCGTCCGGGATTTCCATCTCGAATTCGTCTTCAAGTGCCATGACCAGCTCGACCGTATCGAGGGAATCTGCACCCAGGTCGTCTACGAAGGACGATTCGTTCTTGATGTCGGACTCGGCGACGCCCAGTTGCTCAGCAACGATTTTTTTAACGCGTAATTCTATGTCGGACATCTTATGCCTCCAGATTGTGGGTTACAGAAAGTGCGCGCATTTTATCAGGTTTGCGGCGTAAAAATTTACTTTCGCGACGGCTTGATTCCCCTGAAAAACCGTGCGTAAGGCTTGATTCATTTTCAGCTCATGTACATGCCGCCATTCACGTGCAACGTCGTGCCCGTGATATAGCTGGCCTGGCGCGATGCAAGGAAGGCGACTGCCGCGGCGATATCTTCAGGCATGCCGAACCTCCCCGCGGGAATCTGCTGCAACAACGCTGCTACCTGCTGCTCGGACAATGCCTTTGTCATATCGGTGTCGATGAAACCCGGCGCGATACAGTTCACTGTTATGTTTCGGCTACCGATTTCACGAGCGAGCGCGCGACTCATTCCGGCAACGCCAGCTTTTGCAGCCGCGTAGTTCATTTGTCCGGCGTTACCGGCCGATCCAACAACTGATGTGATGTTGATGATACGCCCATGCTTCGCCTTCATCATATTGCGCAGCACAAGACGCGATAGTCGTCCAACCGCGGTCAGGTTGGTTGCAATCACGCTGTTCCATTCTTCCTCGTTCATGCGCATGGCAAGCTGGTCTTTTGTGATACCGGCGTTATTTACCAGGATAGACAGGCTGCCGCGGTCCTTCTGCACCTCCGAGACCAGCGCTGCGCATCCGGCCGCGTCAACCACATCAAGTACCGCGCCCCGACCCGCTTCACCAAGATAGGAGGAGATGGCCGTTGCCCCGGCCTCCGACGTGGCCGTGCCGACCACCCAGGCGCCAAGCCGCGCCAGTTCAAGCGCAATCGCCTTGCCGATGCCGCGCGAGGCGCCGGTAACCAAAGCTACCTCGCCGGCCAGCGTTGATTCAGGTCCGTTCGCGAGCGCGTTCATTTCAGCTTCTCCAGGACGGCGTTCATCGATGCCTGGTCAACGATCGCATCGCCAGTCAGGCTGCTATCAATGCGCTTGGCGAGGCCGGCCAGTACCTTGCCGGGGCCGCACTCGACCAGTTGCACAACGCCTTCGCCGGCCATGCGCTGCACCGTCTCGACCCACCGTACCGGGCTTGCGGCCTGCCGAACCAGCGCATCCTTGATCGCTTCCGGATCGGACACGACGGCGACGTCGACGTTGTTGATGAGGGGGATCTCTGGTGCGCGAAACACCAGGTTGCGCATCGCTTCGCGCAGCTTGAGCGACGCCGGCTGCAGAAGTGATGAGTGGAATGGCGCCGATACTGGCAGTGTCAGGGCGCGCTTGGCGCCCTTCGCCTTGGCAAGCTCACAGGCGCGTTCGACGGCGCCCTTGTGCCCCGCGATGACAACCTGTGACGGCGCATTGAAATTCACGGCTTCGACAATCTGCCCCTGGGCTGCCTCAGCGCAAACCGCGCGCACGTCGTCGTCGGACAGTCCAAGTATGGCTGCCATGCCGCCCTGCCCTACCGGAACCGCCTGCTGCATTGCCTCGGCCCGCAGTCGCACCAGCGGGATGGCATCACGGAACGCGATAACGCCGGCTGCAACCAGTGCGGAATACTCGCCCAGGCTATGCCCGGCCACGACGGAAGGCATGGGGCCGCCGGCTGTAAGCCATGCGCGCCACGTAGCAACACCGGCGGCCAGCATGACGGGTTGGGTATTGGTTGTGAGATCCAGGTCTTCCTTGGGCCCCTCGGCAATCATTTTGCCGAGATCCGTTCCAAGCACTTCTGAGGCCTCGGCCAGAGTCTCGCGGACCGCGGCATTATCGGCAAAGCCGTTGAGCATGCCGATCGCCTGGGAGCCCTGGCCGGGAAATACGAATGCGAACTTTGTCATTGCTGGTTCCGGAATGAATTGGTGGTTTTGCGCCACCGAAAGCCACTGCAGGGGCCATCGGAAAACTACATGCGGGCCAGTACCGCTGCCCAGGTGAAGCCACCGCCCACGCCTTCCATCATCACATGGTGTCCCGGCTTGATGCGGCCATCGCGAACCGCAACATCCAGCGCCAGCGGTATGGAGGCGGCCGAGGTATTGCCATGTTGGTCGACCGTGACGACCATGCGCTCCAGAGGCAGCCCCATTTTTTTGGCAGTGCCCTGCATGATCCTGATGTTCGCCTGATGCGGTATCAACCAGTCGATGTCCGCGGCGGTCATTTTGGCAAGGTCAAGCGCTTCGTTCGCAACCTTTTCGAGCACGGAGACGGCGAGCTTGAACACGGCCGGTCCGTCCATGTGGAGGAAGCCGCTGCCTTCAAGCGCGCCGCCTTGCATGCTGCCTGGTACACAAAGAATGTCGGCATGGCGGCCGTCGGCGTGAAGCTTCGAGGACAAAATGCCGGGCTCCTCGGAGGCGGTTAATACGACCGCACCGGCGCCGTCACCAAACAACACGCAGGTAGTGCGGTCGTTGAAATCGAGGATGCGTGAGAAAACTTCCGAGCCAATTACCAGCGCATTCTTGTGGGCCCCCGTCCGGATCAGGCTGTCAGCAACGGTTAGGGCATAGACGAAACCGCTGCATACGGCTTGCAGGTCCATCGCAGCACAGCCATTGGTGATTCCAAGCTTGCGCTGCAGGATGCAGGCTGTGCTGGGAAAGCCTCCCAGAAAATCGGGGGTCGATGTAGCAAGGATGATCAGGTCGATGTCGTTGGCTTCAAGCCCGGCAGCCTGCAAGGCGCGTTGCGAAGCCTCGGCGGCCAAGTCGCTTGAAAGCGTCGTTGCATCGACGTAGTGACGCGCCGAGATACCGCTCCGGGAAAAAATCCATTCGTCGGATGTTTCGATTCCGGATTCCGCCAACTGGGCCGAGAGCTCCGTATTGGTGACGCGCCGGGGCGGCAAAAAACTGCCAGTTCCGATAATTTTGCTGTGCATACTCATGCAGTATGTTGTCGTGTTAAGCCGGTTGGGTTCGCATCTGGGGGCGCTTTGCCTTTGGAATTGACAGCCTTGGGGATGGTATCGGGTTGCGTTGCGTTCGGTGGCGTCGCGTCTGGTGGCATTGAGTCTGGTGACATCGCGTCTGGTATGGCTGCATCCAACGCGTCTGGACCGGGCGGCGAAGGGGGTGACTGCGGCATCAATTCGGCAATGGCGCGGGAAATGCGCGCCAGGACGTCATGCCGGGCTGCTTCAAAGGCCCGGCGAATGGCGCATTCAAAGCCAAGTGCATTCTCCCCGCCATGGCTTTTGAAAACGAGTCCGCGCAGACCCAGAAGACTGGCGCCATTGTAGCGGGAAGGATTCATGCGGCGAGAAAAAGCGCGCAATGCGCCACGGGCGATCAACGCACCCAGCATGTTGAGCGGTCCACTCTTGAATTCTGAAACGAGCACGTCTTTTACATACCGGCCCAGTCCCTCGGACGCCTTCAGGACGACATTACCGACGAAACCGTCACACACGACGATGTCCGTAGTGCCCTTGAAGATGTCATTTCCTTCGACATTGCCGTAGAAATTCAGGCGACCCTGCTCGTGGTCCTGCCGAAGCAACTCCGCGGTTTGCTTTACCAGGTCGTTGCCCTTGGTTTCCTCGTGGCCGACGTTGAGCAAGCCGACCGTGGGACGCAAATGACCTTCGACAGCGGAGACCAGCGCAGAACCCATTAATGCAAACTGGTGAAGGTGCTGGGGTTCGCAGTCGACGTTGGCGCCGAGGTCGAGCATGTACGTCGGGCCGTCCTTCTGGTTCGGAAGAATTGTGCAAATCGCTGGCCGGTCTACGCCAGGCAGCATTTTCAGCACATAGCGCGAAACCGCCATCAACGCACCGGTATTGCCGGCCGATACGCAGGCCTGCGCTTTGCCTTCCTTGACGAGGGTGATTGCGACGCGCATAGACGACTGCTTCTTCTGCCGCAATGCGATTTCGACGGAATCGTCCATCGTGACAATTTCCGTCGCCTCGACTACCGAAATTCTTGGGTGCGCGTGCGCTTTCAGCCGCTTCAGTTCGACGCCGATCAATTCGCTACGCCCAACGAGGATCAATTCCGCGTCCGGTTCGCTGGCGACAAAGGACACGGCGGCCTGAACGGTCACGGAAGGGCCGTGGTCGCTGCCCATGCAATCGATGGATATTTTAATTGTCATTGTTTAGATCAGAGCCACGTTCCAACCACATTATGGGCCGGAAAAGGGCGCGATTCAAAATGACACGGTGCACCGTAAGCGATGGAAAAGCGCATAGAAAAAGCGGCGCCAAGTCGAAACTCGTTACGCCGCAATTTTGATTGGTGTTTGTCGCCCAGCTTAATCGTCGTTCTTGGTTTTCAGAACCTTGCGGCCACGGTAGAACCCGTTCGGGCTGATATGGTGACGCAGGTGGACTTCACCGGTAGTCGGCTCGACCGCAGTCGCTGGTGCCTCAAGGGCGGTGTGCGCATTGTGCATGCCACGCTTCGAAGGGGATTTCTTGTTTTGCTGAACAGCCATGATTGCTCCTGAATCTAAAGTCGTAAAAGTTTAACATATCCGGTCGGCAAGACCGGTGGCACCGTCATACGGTGACCATGAACCAGCATCTCATCCCGCGGCGCAAAGCATTTTCCGCAGGTGATTTAACGCATTACATCTGAGCCATTCATCTGGAAGCTACCGGCCGGTGACCAGGCCAACTCGTGAACACTCAGTTTTTCAAATTCTTTAGTGCGGCAAACGGCGACTTTCGCGCTTCCTCGCCGGGCTTGTCGCTTACCGGTTCGAGTGGTTCCGGGCAGTGATCGTGCCGCGGTGCCAGTGGCAAGGCAAGGAGCGCCTCGTCTTCCACGATGGTGAGAAAATTCATGGCGCTTGAACCCACCACCACCTCAACCTCTTCCTCTTCGAGCAACTGATCAAGCTCATCAGCGGTGGCCTCGTCTGGCGCCAGCACCAGCACCGAATGGGAGGCAAGGTCGAACGGCATAGGCCCCAGACAACGTTGGCAGCGCAATTGCACCAAACCGGTGGCAGAGACCTGCAGCTGCGGACGGCCCTGCCGGTCCGAACCACCAACGAGCGACCAGTGCAACAATCCAGTCGGTACCCCGCTCAGCTCTTCGCTCAACCTGCGCAGATCGGAAACGGCAACCTTTCCCTCGCGGCGTTCCTGCTGCCGGCAAAACTGGAAAGCGTCAATAATGAAAGCGCTCATGCGGTGGCTTCTGCTGAAAGTGCTTTGTCAAACCTGCGATAATAGCAGGCATTTCCCTTAATCGTCAAAGGCTTGGCAAGGGTTTCTCGTGACCGTACCAGACAATATCTTCTCGCTAACGGACTCAAAGTCGGCCGCCCGTTCGGCACCGTCTGCCGGCTCGCAGTCCGTGACGCAAAATGCGCCACATGGTGACCCCTACCCGCCCGCAGGGCGCGGTCGACTGCCCGTCGGCGCCCCACCGTTGCGCCTTATTCTTGGATCCAGTTCACCCTACCGGCGAGAGTTGCTGTCGCGACTACGCATTCCGTTCGAGATCATCTCGCCCGATATCGACGAAAGCGCGGCTGACGGTGAAGCGCCGGAAGCGACCGCGATGCGACTTGCCCGGGAAAAGGCAGAGGCGATCGGCGCCCGCGCACCGGGAACGCTGATCATAGGCTCGGATCAGGTAGCGACGATCGACGGCCGGCAGATCGGCAAACCCGGCAATCATGCAAACGCGCTGGAGCAACTCAAGACCATGGGCGGGCGACGCGTCGTGTTCCATACCGCACTCTGCCTGCTGGACCTGCGCGTCGGCGGCGAGACGCAAAACGCAGAAGCGGGAAAACGCGTGCAACTCGACAACGTGCAGACCTTCGTTACGTTCCGCAAACTGCCGGAAGCCGAGCTCGACGCCTATCTGCGAATCGAGCAGCCCTATGATTGCGCAGGCAGCGCCAAGAATGAAGGCCTTGGCATTGCGCTCATTGAACGGATCGAAAGCACCGACCCGAGCGCGCTTACCGGATTGCCCCTGATTGCCCTGGTCAGTATGCTTCGACACGTGGGCGTGAAC
This sequence comes from Herminiimonas sp., assembly GCA_028292265.1. Taxonomy (GTDB): domain Bacteria; phylum Pseudomonadota; class Gammaproteobacteria; order Burkholderiales; family Burkholderiaceae_D; genus JAQGMR01. The sequence continues at coordinate 47,043 of JAQGMR010000016.1, read as the reverse complement.
GTTCTGGGCAACGCCGTCGTGGCGCAATGATCAGCGGCCTACATTGAGCGGCATACCATGAGCGGCATACTTTATCTCGTCCCCAACATTATCGGCCCGCTGGAGGGGGCGCTCGACAGGGAATCGCTTGATGCTGTTATCCCAGACAGCGTCCAGCGGTTGGCGGCTGGCCTCGACTATTTCATCGGCGAGAATGCCAAGACGACTCGGGCCTTCCTGAAGCTTGTCGCCACGGCGCATCCCCTTGCCCGCCCCCTCCAGGAGATCCGGATCGACGAGCTGAATGTGCGCACCAGCGCTGCCGCATTGCCCCTGCTTCTTGAGCCGTTACTGGCAGGACGCAACGCTGGCTTGATCTCGGAAGCGGGCGTACCGGCGGTAGCAGATCCCGGCGCAACGCTGGTTCGCCTCGCCCACGCCAACGGGATTCAGGTGCGCCCCCTGGTTGGGCCCTCATCGTTGCTGCTAGCCGTTATGGCTTGCGGCCTCAATGGCCAAAGCTTTGCGTTTAATGGCTACCTGCCTGTCGAGGCGGTTACGCGAGCCAAACGCATCAAGGCGCTGGAGGATCGTTCTCGCCAGGAACAGCAAACCCAGCTGTTCATAGAGACGCCGTATCGCAACGGTGCTTTACTGGAAGCGTTCGCCACCAACTGCCGCGGCTCGACCCTGATTACCATCGCCACCGATCTGACGCTAGAAACAGAGTTGATACGCATGCAAACCGCGGCTGAGTGGAAGGCTAACCTTGCGGCGAAAAAAGTCCCGGACTTCCATCGCAAACCGACCGTGTTTTTGTTCCTCGCGCAGTAAGGAGGCTTGGCAGCCTGGTTGCGCCGGTTTGGCAGGCAACCCGCAATCGCCGCATGGGAAGCATGCCACCCGAGTTGCCGGCGGGCCTCGCCAGCGTGACGCAACCACTGCTACTGACGCAAGACAGGCTGCGAAGCGGTCCCGAGAGCCTTGACTGCTGCGGTGCCGACCGCGGCGCCGAATTTCTTCAGCACACGTTCCGGCAATCCTTCGTGCTTGGTGTAGTCGACAATATCGTCCGCCTTCAACTCATCACGTGCGACGCTGTTGACGGTGCCAAAGCCATCCGCGAGGCCAAGTTCTATCGCCTTGGCGCCGCTCCAGAACAGCCCGGAAAACATTTCCGGCGTTTCCTTCAACCGCTTGCCGCGTCCCTTGCGCACCACGTCGATAAACTGCTGATGAATTTCGTTGAGCATGGCCTGCGCGAACTCCTTGTGCTTCGGCGTTTGAGGACTGAACGGATCGAGGAAGCCCTTGTTTTCGCCCGCGGTCAGCAGACGTCGTTCGACGCCTACCTTCTCCATCAGGCCGGTAAAACCGAAGCCGTCCATGAGCACGCCGATGGAGCCCACGATGCTGGCCTTGTTGACAAATATCTTGTCAGCGGCGGCTGCGATGTAATAACCGCCGGACGCACACATTTCGTCGACCACGACATACAGCGGTTTTTTCGGGTAAGCCTTGCGCAGCCTGCCAATTTCGTCGTTGATCATGCCAGCCTGCACCGGACTGCCGCCTGGGCTATTGATGCGCAGGATGACGCCCACCGCGCCATCGTCGGAAAAGGCCCGGTTGAGCGCCGGTATGACGAGGTCGGCTGAACCGCTGCCACTACCGGACTCGATAGTGCCGTCGATTTCTACCAGTGCAGTGTGCGCACCGACGATTTCAGCATCGCCGACGCCATAGTCGACAGCGGCCCAAATCGCGAAGGCGAGCACACCCAGGAACACGAAGCGGAAAAAAATGCTCCAGCGTCGGCGGGCACGCTGCTCGGCAAGCGCCGACAACGCCAGTTTTTCCAGCACGCTACGCTCCCAGTCCGGTTCCCTGGCCTGCGCTCCCGCAATGGTCGGCGGTACGGAAGAGGGGTGAGGCACATTGTCGTCAGGGCCGTACTTTTCAGTCATGATTTTCTCGTTGTCGGGATGTGCGGAGCATGGATTGTTGTCAGGCGCGAGCTGGACGGAGATAGTCGTCCGGCTGCCAGAATAGCTGGTTGTCCCTTTCCTTGACGGCGATCGGGCGCAGGCGGCCTCCGCGACACGGGCCGCCCTCGCAACGGCCCGATTCCGGCGCATAGATTGCGCCGTGGGTCGAACACATCAGGTACAAACCACTCGATTCGAAGAACTCGCCTTCGGCCCAGTCAAGTTCAATCGGCAGGTGGGCACACCGGTTCAGGTACGCGTAGGCGATGCCGTTATAACGGACCACGAATCCGGTCCCGTCTTCCCCTCCCGCGGTCAATGGAAACCGCACGCCCTTGCCGCCCTCTTCCACTGCGGCGGCGTCGCATATCAGGACTTCTTCGGTGCTCATGGCGAGCCGGTTGCGGTGGACATTCGGGATCTACGCGTTTTCAGAAAGCCATTGATGCAGCGATTCAACCGAGCTGGCGGCATAAATCGGGTTCAGCGTCTGCAGGTCCGCCGCTGGATGCGCGCCGTAGTGCACCGCAATCCCTGCCGCGCCCGCATTGACCGCCATTTGGAGGTCGTGCGTCGTGTCGCCGATCATGACCGTGCGCTTCATGTCCTGACCTAACTCGCGGGTCAACTCCTGCAGCATGGCAGGATGCGGTTTGGAGAAAGTTTCATCGGCACAGCGGGTCGCGTCAAAGACCGACATCAGCTGCGCGCCGTGCAGGGCGCGGTTCAGTCCAACGCGGCTTTTTCCGGTAGCGACTGCCAGGAAATAACCCTGCTGCGACAGGTCGGACAACATCGCCGGTACACCGTCGAAAAGCGTCAAGTCCTGATCCTGCGCCATGTAATGGTAGCGATACCGCTCAACCATGCGCGGATAGTACTTGGCATCGATTCCAGGGAGGACGGCGTGCATGGCTTCCTGCAAGCCAAGCCCGATTACCCAGGCAGCGGATTTGCGGTCAGGCACCGGCAACCCGAGGTCGCGCGCGGCGGCCTGGATGCATTTCACGATGGCGCCGGTGCTGTCCATTAACGTGCCGTCCCAATCGAACACAATCAGATCAAACTTTTCTCTTGCCATTTCATTCGACGGGCCAGCCCGTCAGTCTCCATGTTTATCTATGTTGTTCAGTTGCGCCGTGGTGCCGCTCATGTTGCACGCTTCGGCGCTTGCCCGATAAGGGCGGGAACGGCTGCCGGGTCCCGGTTAGCTGCGGGGATGGAGGCTGTCGAGGAACCGCTGGCAGTCGGCGGGTAGCGGTGCATTCAGCGTGACGGCTTCGGCAGTCGCGGGATGCCGGAAAGTCAGTGAACAGGCATGCAGAAACATGCGCTTGAGCGCTCCCCGCGACTGATCGGCCTTTTGCAAGGCGCGGTTCACCGCATAGTCCCCGTATTTGTCATCGCCGGCGATCGGAAATCCGCTCGAAGCAAGATGGACGCGTATCTGGTGGGTACGGCCGGTCTTCAACTCGGCTTCCAGCAACGTGAATTCGCCAAACTTGCGCCGCAGGTTAAATATGGTGTGCGACGCGATGCCGTCGGCCTGTACTCGAACGCGTCGTTCTCCGTCCGGCAAATTGTACTTGAACAACGGCAATCGAATATGTCGGCGCGCATCTTTCCAGTCGCCATGGACCAATGCGAGATAACGCTTGTCCGGCTGGCCCTCGCGAATCTGCTCATGCAGCGATGTCAGTGCCGAGCGTTTCTTCGCAAGCACCAGGATTCCGGAGGTGTCGCGATCCAGCCGGTGCACCAGTTCAAGGAATTTCGCGTCAGGTCTTGCGGCACGCAGTTGCTCGATGACGCCGTAGCTGACGCCAGAACCGCCATGCACCGCGACACCGGCCGGCTTGTTGATGACAAGCAGGTGCGCGTCTTCAAACAATATGGGAAATTCAACGCCCGGAGCGCCGCTTTCAACCTTCTCGGCCACGCGAACCGGCGGTATCCTTACCGTGTCGCCGATTTCGAGGCGATAAGTCTGGTCAATCCGTCCCTTGTTAACCCGGACCTCACCGGAACGAAGCACTCTATAAATGTGACTTTTTGGTACGCCCTTGCACTGCTTCAACAGGAAGTTGTCGATGCGTTGGCCGGCCTCGTCCTCCGATATCGTTAGCATTCGAACCTGCGGCGATTCACGCTGCGGCGAATCGGGCGGCTCTATTCGCGCGCCAGTCCCGGAAAAGCTCCCTAAGTCCTTCATTTTCTGGATATAATCCCTCGCAGCAGTCCAGGAACTGCTGTCCGTGTGAGAATAAAAAGCACATTCTACACAGGGGCGTGTCCATCGGCCCCGCCTATTTATAGCGAATACGATTGGAAAGACGTGTATGCGTCGGTTCTGTGCGAACCAGGGTTGCACCGCAGTTGCAATCGGGTAGCGCGCCGAATCGTTGGAATCGAACGTTTGGAACAAAAGGATTAGTCCGACAAGACGCCAAGTATCAAGGTCTTGTCGGTGATGGTTGACAGTCATATGCCGATATTGCCGGGGCTGGTTCCGGCATGCAGGATCCGCGCTTGATGCGCCGATCATGTTGACGCACTCGTTGAGCTGATAAAGCTTGAGTCGTCGACATTTTTTCCGGACCGCTGGTGCCCGATTTGTGGCCCACAAGCGGAGCCGATGCGGTGTCGGTGTTACCTGTCACCATCCGGGCCCCTGCGGCGCCGGCATGCTGTCTTGCTCGCCGCGATCAGGCAATTCTCTCCTCCCAGACGCTCCTTCCTTGCGTACATCCCACTGTTTGTCGTGGCAGCCTTTCGGGCGGCTCGACACAAAAGATGACCGTCAGGTCGCGGAGCAAAAAAATGAAACGCATGTTGTTCAACGCCACGCAGCAAGAAGAACTGCGCGTGGCCATCGTCGATGGGCAGAAGCTTATCGACATCGATATCGAAACCACCGGGCGCGAGCAGCGCAAGTCCAACATCTACAAGGGCGTCATTACCCGCATTGAACCCTCGCTGGAAGCCTGCTTCATCAATTATGGTGAAGAGCGCCACGGATTCCTTCCTTTCAAGGAAGTCGCCCGCACCTATTTCCGCGAGGGCGTCGACGTCCGGACCGCCTCCGTTCGCGAAGCATTGCGCGAAGGCCAGGAAATCATGGTGCAGGTCGAGAAGGAAGAGCGCGGCAACAAGGGCGCCGCCCTCACCTCCTTCATTTCCCTCGCCGGACGCTACCTGGTCCTGATGCCTAACAATCCGCGCGGCGGCGGCGTGTCGCGCCGAGTGGAAGGCGAAGACCGTCAGGAACTGCGTGAAACCATGGACCGGCTTGACCTGCCCACCGGCATGTCGGTCATCGCCCGCACAGCAGGAATCGGCCGCAATGTGGACGAACTGCAGTGGGACCTGAACTACCTCATGCAATTGTGGCGCGCCATCGAAGGCGCCGGCCAATCTTCTACGGGCGCGTTCCTTATTTATCAGGAATCCTCGCTTGTTATCCGCGCCATCCGTGACTATTTCCACCCGGATATCGGCGAGATCCTCATCGATACCGATGACATCTATGAGCAGGCTCAGCAGTTCATGAGCCACGTGATGCCGGACATGGTGCATCGGGTCAAGCGGTACCGCGACGACGTACCACTGTTCTCGCGCTTCCAGATCGAGCACCAGATTGAAACCGCCTATTCACGTACGGTGCCACTGCCCTCCGGCGGCGCAATCGTCATCGACCATACTGAAGCATTGGTATCGGTCGACGTGAACTCCGCCCGCGCAACACGCGGTGCGGACATCGAAACCACTGCCTTCAACACGAACTGCGAAGCCGCCGAGGAAGTCGCGCGGCAGTTGCGCTTGCGCGATCTTGGCGGCCTGATCGTCATTGACTTCATCGACATGGAAAACGCGCGCAACCAGCGCGAAGTCGAAACACGTCTGAAGGATGCATTGCACTACGATCGTGCCCGCGTGCAGATGGGCAAGATCTCGCGCTTTGGCCTGATGGAACTCTCGCGTCAGCGCCTGCGTCCTTCGCTGTCTGAAGGCAGCCACGTGACCTGCCCGCGTTGCAATGGCACCGGCCACATCCGTGACACGGAATCGTCAGCGCTGCAAGTCCTGCGTATCATCCAGGAAGAAGCGATGAAGGAAAATTCCGCATCGATTCACGTCCAGGCACCGGTGGACGTCGCTGCGTTCCTGCTCAACGAGAAACGCGGAGAAATCCTGAAGATCGAAACGCGCCATCGCGTCTCGGTCATCCTGATTCCAAACAAGCATCTTGAAACGCCGCATTACAAGCTTGAGCGGATCAAGCACGACGACCCGCGCCTCGAAGATGTGCAGGCAAGCTACGCCATGGCCGAGCAAGCGGATACGGACATCGGCTACAGCAAGGGTCAGAAAGAGGAAGGCCGCCCGCGTCAGGAAGCCGTCGTCAAGTCCATCACGCCGGACCAGCCGGCGCCGATCGTCGACCGTACTCCGGTCGCGCCACCAGTTGTGGCCGCGCCCCCGAGTTCTTCCGAGGAAGGATTCTTTACGCGCCTGTTCGGCCTGTTCCGCAAGAAACCGGTTGAGCCTGCCGCACAAGTCGCACCTGTCGCGGCCGAGAAGCCGCAGCAGTCGCGCGATCGCGGCGATCGCAATGCACGAGGCGGCCAACGTGGGCGTGGACGCGGCAAGAACGGCCGTGACCGCAGTGAGGAGCTCGAAGGCGCCAAGGTTGAAGGCAAGGTCGAAGCCCGGGATGATGCACAAAAGGCGGCACAGCCGGTTTTGGCGCAGCAGGGACGCCCTCCACGTCCACCTCGCGAACCGCGCGAATCGAGGGAATCGCGTGAAGCACGCGAGGCCCGCGAAGGTCGTGAGCCAAGAGAACCCAGAGAGCCGAAAGAGCCGCGCGAAGCCCGGGACGCAACCGAGCCACGTGAGGCAAATGACACCCGTCGTGAACGCGGCGCCGAGCGCAGCAATGACCGCGGGGACCGTCAGCGGCCGCCACGGGAACCGCGCAAGGAAGTCGCAGCGCAAGCCGTCGACGAGTTGCCACTGAAGGACGCCGCCCTTGCGGCCGGTGGTCTGAATCCAGACGACCTGATCGAAGCGGAAGCTGCCGTTGACCTGGAAATGGCCGGCATGGAAGAAGGCGGAACGGTAACGGCGGACGGTGAACAGCCGCGTCGCCGTCGTCGTCGTGGCGGGCGCAACCGGAACCGGCGCGAGCGGGAGACAACGGAAGGCGCTGAATTGAGCGAAGGCGGCCAGACCGCTTCTGAGCTTGATGCTGCCGATGACGATGCGGATGCCAACGGCAATATCGTTCCAGTGAAGGAAGAAGCGAGCGTCGCCGGGCCACGGGAAACCATGGCCTCGCCAATGGCGCAAGCTCCAGCGGCAGAATCGTCGAAAGCGTGGTGGGAAGTACCTGCCTCCGACGCCGGGGCGAATGTGGCATCGGAAGCCGATGCCGTTTCCAGCGAGACCTTGAATCGCAATGCCGCTGAGAAGGAAGCTGACACGGCACCAACGTTTGAACAGGCCAGCGGAGTCCGGGTTGAATCCGGCTTCGACCAGGCGCCTGCCGCAGACGCTGAGGCCACCGTCGCGACCGCTTCGGTAACATCTGCCCCGGAATCGCCTTTGATGCCGATCGTTGCACCACCGGCGGCAGTGCAGGCGGCTGCTGAACCAGTACCGGCGGAGGCGCATGCGCCATCACCGGCACCTGCAGAGAGAGCCGAGGCAGCAGCACCGGCGCAATCTGCTCCGGCAGCGCCCGTAGCACCATCAGCGCCGCAAGCACCAGCAGCACCGGTGAGGGCGACCGCGCAAGCGTCTCAGCCCGTCACCAGCGCTCCCATGCCGGTCGCCGACCTGCGTGAAATGCTCGGCCAGGCGGGCCTGACCCTTGCCACGACCGACCCTGCGAAGTTGCGTGCAGCACAGGAAGCGGCAGCCACTGTGCAGCCGGCCCCGCGCATCGTACGCGAGCGCAAACCGGCAGCCACAATCCCGACTGAGCCGCTGGTTCAAGTCGAGACGCGGTCCGGCGGTAATAGCGCCAGCTTGTAATCGGCATTGATCTGGGTGAACTGACCCGGACGCAGCATGAAAAGGGAGCCTGGCTCCCTTTTCCTTTTCCGTATGTCGCTTGCCTGAGGTGGTGTCGTTGGCCTTGCAGACGCCGTGCCGACTATGGCTGACTCCGCAATGTCTCTTTCACCCCAAGGCATCCTGCCGGGGCATCGCGACGTCCCTCGTGGTATCGTGCTCCTATGGGCGCGGCCACAGCCAGCGGCAACCACTGCGCCACAACTCGATCACACAATCTCGTATTTCGCCATGAGCGCCAAAGTCATTCCCGTCCTCGACCTTCGTCATATCCAGCGCGCGGCGCACGTGCCAGCGCTAGCGGAAGCGGCGACCGGCCTGCTTTCCGACACCCTGGCCCGCCCGCTTCGAGACTTGCGCATCTCTGTTACAGACCGCTGCAACTTTCGCTGCGTCTACTGCATGCCGAAGGAAGTATTTGACAAGAACTACGCCTTTCTGCCGCACGCCGCGTTGCTGAGCTTTGAGGAGATCACCCGCATCGCCAGCCTGTTCGTTGCCCACGGCGTTGAAAAGATCCGGCTGACCGGCGGGGAACCGCTGCTGCGCAAAAATCTCGAGCGTTTGGTTGGCATGCTGAGAGCACTTCCCACGCCTTCCGGAAACGAACTTGACCTTACCCTTACCACCAATGGTTCGCTGCTGGCCCGCAAGGCGCAGGCTCTGAAGGATGCGGGGTTGAACCGGGTGACGGTCTCGCTTGATTCGCTCGACGATGCAACCTTCAAGCGCATGAACGATGTCGACTACCCAGTCTCCGACGTCCTGCGCGGCATTGAAGAGGCACACCGCGTGGGGCTGGGCCCCATCAAGGTCAACATGGTGGTAAAGGGTGGTCTCAACGATCAGGAAATCTTGCCGATGGCACGCCACTTCAAGGGCTCCCCGGTTGTACTGCGCTTCATTGAATATATGGATGTCGGCGCCAGCAACGGCTGGAAGATGGATGAAGTGATACCGTCGGCTGAAGTAGTGCGCCGCATCGATCAGGAACTGGCTCTGGTGCCGGTCGCACCGAACTATAGTGGCGAGACCGCAGCCCGGTGGCAGTACGCCGATGGAAGCGGCGAGATCGGCCTGATCTCCAGCGTTACGCAGGCCTTTTGCCATGAATGCACGCGCGCCCGCCTCTCGACCGAAGGCAAGCTTTACACCTGCCTCTTTGCCACCCACGGACATGACCTGCGTGCGCTGCTGCGCGAAGGCCGCAGCGATACGGAGATTTCCGGCGCCATCGCCCACGTGTGGGAAGCACGTGGCGACCGCTACTCGGAGCTTCGTCGAGCCGATACCACCGGTCCCCTTGCCGAGGGCGACAGCACCGCGCCGCGCAAAGTAGAGATGTCGTACATCGGCGGTTAGCCAACGCGCAAGTCAAATGAACCCAACGAACCACCCTTCCCTGGCCGATGTAGTCAGCTGCCTCTCGGACTACGACCCGGACGCGGTTCCCGTTGCGCAGGCCCAGCGCATCATTCGCGACTTTGTGGCGCCAGTGAAGGCGATTGAAAAGGTCTCACTCCGCGCAGCCCTTGACCGCGTACTGGCGACCGACGTCATCTCGCCAATCAACGTGCCGGCCCATGACAATTCCGCGATGGACGGCTATGCGGTGCGCAGCACCGACTTGTCTGCGGAGGGCTCAGTGACGCTGCGTGTGGTTGGAACCGGCTATGCGGGCCGTAGCGCGACGCAGCCGGTCGGCGCCGGAGAATGCCTGCGCATCATGACCGGTGCTGCCATGCCGGCTGGATGCGACACGGTGGTACCACAGGAATTCACCCGCGATGCCACCTCTGAAAAAGTGACGATACCGGCCGGCGTTGTACAACGCGGTGACAACCGCCGCTTTGCAGGCGAAGACCTCGAGGTCGGCAAACCCGCTTTGCATCAAGGCAAAATCTTGCGCCCGGCTGACATTGGCCTGCTGGCCTCGCTTGGCATCGCCGAAGTTCCGGTGCGTCGCCGATTACGGGTCGCGTTCTTTTCAACCGGCGACGAACTGCGCTCCGTCGGAGAACCGCTTGAAGCGGGCTGCGTGTATGACAGCAATCGTTACACCCTGTATGGCATGCTCAAGCGACTCGGCTGTGACATCGTCGACATGGGTGTAGTGAAGGACGACCCACAGACCCTGGAACAAAGCTTCCGGACCGCCTGCGAAAGCGCGGACGCCATCATCACTTCCGGCGGCGTGTCGGTCGGCGAAGCCGACTACACCAGACAGACCATGAGCCGCCTCGGCGACGTCACCTTCTGGAAGATCGGCATGCGCCCAGGCCGCCCCATGGCCTTCGGGCAAATCCGGTCCGGCGGTCACGCCGCCTACATTTTCGGCCTTCCGGGCAACCCGGTAGCCGTGATGGTCACCTTCTATTTTTTTGCAAGAGAAGCGCTGCTGCAGATGATGGGAGCGAAGGTACCTCCGCTGCCCTTGACGCGCGTGGTCTCGCAAAGTGCGATCCGCAAAAAACCCGGCCGCACGGAATACCAGCGCGGCATCCTGTCGGTCGACACAAATGGACAGCAATCGGTCCAGATCACCGGCTCTCAAGGGTCTGGCATCCTGCGCTCCATGACCGAAGCCAATTGCATGGTCGTGCTGCATCACGAGCAGGGCAGCGTTAACGCTGGCGACCTGGTCGACGTGCTGCTGTTCGAGGGGCTGATCTAGGGTTGTCGAAGACGGCGTTAGGTCGCGAATGCTAAAGCGTTGGATATCATCGCAGGTCACAAAGACCTGCGGTTGCACCGAGGCTGCTTGATACCCTGAACGGCTGTACAGGAACAATACCGGACTGTTCGGATATCCACTTAAAACCGAGGGATTCCGTCATGATTTCGTTAACCGGCGAATAAATTGATTAAAAAGGGGCTGCGACGTCCCTAAATTAATTAAAAAGTGTCCCTTGGCAATCACTCTTAGTACAACCGCGATTTCCTGCGGGAGCACCACTGCCTCCAACAACCATCGTCGCCCACGATTAGAGGCTATCAGGCATCCTTGCCCTCTTCCGCAAGGTCGGCCTCGTCGGGCAGTGAATCCGTCTCAAGCAGCCGCTGCGCCGCTTCACTTGGCAATGCTTCGACCGACTTAAGCTTGCGCGCCATCTGGCGGCTACGCGTTTCCGCCTGATCGATATTGCGTGCCGCCTTTTCCAGCGTCAATCTGGTGGCTGCCAGCACGTCGCCGAACTTGGTAAATTCGGTCTTGACCGCGCCCAGCACTTGCCACACCTCGGATGAGCGCTTCTCCAGCGCCAGCGTGCGAAATCCCATTTGCAGGCTGTTAAGCAATGCAGACAGCGTCGATGGGCCGGCAATTGATACGCGATAAAGGCGCTGAAGGTCATCGGACAAGCCCGGCCTGCGCATGATCTCGGCATACAGGCCTTCGGTTGGAAGGAAGAGGATTGCAAAGTCGGTCGTGAGCGGCGGTGAAAGGTATTTTTCCGCGATGGTTTTCGCCTCGATCCTTATGGCCTTTTCCAGCTCGCGCCCAGCGGTTGCTACCCCATCCGCATCGGCCCGCTCCGCGGCTTCCGCGAGACGCTCGTACTGTTCCTTCGGGAATTTCGCATCGATCGGCATCCACATTGGCCCGCCGTGCTGGTCCTGCCCCGGAAGACGAATCGCAAACTCCACCCGCGCTCCGGTGCCCGGAATGGTCTCAACGTTTTTAGCGTACTGGTCTGGCGTCAACATTTGTTCCAGCAGCATGGACAGCTGAACTTCGCCCCAGGTGCCGCGCGACTTCACGTTCGTCAGAACCCGTTTCAAGTCCCCTACCCCAATCGCCAACTGCTGCATCTCGCCCAGTCCCTGATGCACTTTCTCGAGCCGGTCGGAGACCAGCTTGAAGGACTCGCCAAGGCGATGCTCCAGCGTGGCATGCAGCTTCTCGTCGACGGTGCGACGCATTTCCTCGAGCCGCGTGCCGTTGTCGGTTTGCAGGTCGCGAATCTTCGTCTCAAGGGTCAGGCGCACTTCTTCCATGCGCTGCGCATTGGATTCGGTCAGCCGCGTCAATGCCAGGCTCAGGGTGTCGCCAAATTGCTTGAGCGCGCCGGCGTGCTCTTCCCGTCCGGTTTGTGCCTGATGCAAGATTGCCTGGCGCATCGACTCGAGGTGCAGTGCGTTGACCTCCCCGAGCTTGACGAGCTGCTGGGAAAAGAGGTCAAGCTGGCCAGTTTGTATTGTCGCCACACCGGTCAGTTGGGCGCCGAGGGCCTGCTGGAAATGCGCAAGGTTGACGCCGAGTTCCTGCCGGACCGACTGCGCTGACGCCTGCACCTCGGTCCGCAATTCGCGTTCAGTCCGTTCCGCGCTTTGATGCAACTGATGTTCCAGGCCATTCTGCATCTGGAGCAAAGCGGCCGCAAGTTCGCTGCCGCCGTCCCGCCGGGAATGGATCATGGCCACAACCTGCAGCACAATGACTGCGAGGCCGACCAGCATCAGGATACCGAATTGGATGTAGTCCATTGCGTAATTGTCTTTTGAGAAAGCGAAGCGGCGGCTCAGCCCTCAGTATTACGCATCCAGTCGGCTGTCTGGTAGAACGACTCGAGGAGGCGCTCCTGCAGCGCCGGTTCGAGCGCGACGTCCTGCATCGCCATGGCCATGCACAGGAGCCACTGGTCCCGTTCCGTTGATGCGATGCGAAACGGCAAGTGACGTGCGCGCAAGCGAGGATGGCCGAACTGCTCAACATAGTGGTCGGGCCCGCCCATCCAGCCGGAAAGAAACCAATAAAGTTTGTCCCTTGAACCCTCCAGCGTGGCCGGATGCAATGCGCGCAGGCCAACGAACTGCGCCTCGAGATCCATCAGATCGTAGAACCGGTCGACCAATTCGCGGAGCCGTTCGGCGCCACCTACAGTCTCGTAAAGGGTCGGGGACGGCGCGCTCCCATCCTGGGCGCCTGTCGAGAGCAAGGTATCGGTACTTTCTACCGGATTACTGTTTGAAGTCATGCCGCGCATGATAGCGCATCGCTTGCAATCGGACTTCTCCTGCGAAGGACTTTGACAGGCATGGAATTTCTGGTGGCCACCGCTTGACTCGGCGACAAGCAAAGCCGCAGACATTTCGACTTGCTCAAACATACATACCTAAAACCGTGCGCTCCGTCATGTTGCTGCACAGTCTGATTCTTTATCGTCTGTTTAAAGGGACGGCGCTGCATTCCTCGCGGTCCGCGGACAATTTGCAACAGACGAATGCCCGTTCATTGATACCGGTTTGGCCGTCTTTGACAGCGCTCAAGCGCCAACCGGAATTGCAATTCTGTAAAGGTTTAAATGGTTAGTATAGTTTTAACCAGCGGATTTATTTGGCGCCTAAAAAGCGTGACGGCGGTACGGAATTCCTGGCGATCAGTGACTAGCGGTGGACTCAAAAAAGCATGCAAGATTTAATTCACAGGAACTCTTCAAGACTCGAATTTTCGATGCGCGTAACCGACGTTGTCGTGTTGTGGTGCGCCGGACAACTCTCCAGCATCCTCGCCTTCAATTCTCCGCTTTCAGAAGCCACGCCAATCCATACTATTTTGCTGTACTTCGGTTGCGCCCTGTCGTTCCTGCTGTTTGCCCAGTTCGAAATGTATGTCTCATGGCGTGGCCGCTCCATGCCGTCCATGTTTGCTCACGTGGCGGCTTCCTGGGCCGTAGTGCTTGTGATCGGCTTGCTGTTCAGCTTCCTGATCCACCACGTCGGTTCACTGTCACGGCTTTGGATGTTTTACTGGTACCTGACCGGCATACTGCTGCTCATTCTGTCACGCGGCCTCGTCTATTCCGTCCTGCGCTATCTTCGTCGCAAGGGTATGAACAGCAAGCGTGTCGTTATCGTCGGCTATGGCCAGACCGGGCGCGAAATGCACAGGCGGGCCTCGCAGCAAAGCTGGTCCGGCTACGACGTGCGGGCAGTCCACGCTGGGGTAGATCAATCCAGCGTGCCGGCGCAGGGCATCGACCGCATAGACTCGCTGCAGGGGATTCACGACTACATCATTGCCAACCAGATTCATGAAATCTGGATTACGCTTCCGCTGTCTGCCTCGGCTGAACTGCAAGCCTTGCAATACATGCTGCGTAACGCGCTGGTGGATATTCGCTGGGTACCGGACACCGCCAGCATGCAAATCCTCAGCAACAAGATCATCAGCTTCCTGGGCGTGCCCGCAGTGGACCTGAATCAGCCCGGGCCGGCCGACGTGCGAGGGATGGTCAAGGAGCTCTTTGACAAGGTGTTTTCCTTCACCGTGCTGGTATTGCTGTTGCCGCTATTTATCGTCATCGCGATTGCGATCAAGCGATCATCTCCGGGACCAGTGTTCTTCAAGCAGCCACGGCTGGGGCTCAACGGACGCAAGTTCAATGTCTACAAGTTCCGCAGCATGCGTGTGCACGACGATCAGGGTGTCGTGAAGCAGGCAACCCAGGGTGACCCCCGCATCACGCCAATCGGGCAATTCCTCCGTCGCACCAGCCTGGACGAACTGCCGCAGTTCATTAACGTGCTGATGGGCGACATGTCTGTCGTCGGGCCCCGTCCACATGCCTTGCAGCACAATGAGCTCTACAAAGACAAGCTGGAGATGTACATGCTGCGTCATCGAGTCAAGCCAGGCATTACAGGCTGGGCACAGATTCACGGCTATCGCGGCGAAACCGACACGGTCGACAAGATGGCCAAGCGTGTACAGTTCGACCTCCACTACATCCAGAACTGGACGTTCTGGATGGACCTGAAAATCATCGCCTGGACCGCCCTTAAAGGTTGGACCGGCACCAACGCCTACTAGGAGCCGGCGGGCAGAAGACGCGGCCGCATCACCGTGCAAGCTGTTTGGCCAGACTGCCGCCGTCTTCTCCTGGTTCGACTCACCCACGCACTGATTCACCAATCGCACCGCGACGAACACTTAACATGACTAATTCGCCTCTCATTCCCGTCGTACTTTGTGGCGGCTCCGGCACCCGCTTATGGCCGCTCTCGCGCGAAACCTATCCCAAGCAATTCTTGCGACTGCTTGGTGACGAAAGCCTGCTGCAGCAAACTATGCAGCGCCTCGCACAGGTAGAAGGACTCGGCGCGCCGATCCTGGTCAGTAACGAGTCCTCCCGCTTCATCGTGGCCGAGCAATTGCGCGAGATCGGCATCGACAACGCCCAGATCATGCTCGAGCCAATGCGCCGCAATACTGCGCCCGCCATCGCATCGGCGGCCCTGCACGCACTTGCCCAGCATGAAGACCCGCTCTTGCTCGTGCTCCCATCCGATCACGTCATCAAGAACACCGAGGCTTTTCGTCGAGCGATCAACCACGGCCGCGCGGCTGCATTGCAGGGCGACCTGCTCACTTTTGGCATCAAGCCGACGGCGCCCGAAACCGGTTATGGCTATATTCGCGCCGCATCACGTGAAACGGGCGAGGTAATGTCAGTCCTGGAGTTCGTGGAAAAACCTAACCAGGCCACGGCCGAGCAATACGTCGCAAGCGGAAACTATTTCTGGAACAGCGGCATGTTCCTGTTCCGCGCAAGCCGCTACATACAAGAGCTGGAGCGCTTTGAGCCCGACATCGTCCAGGCATGCCGCAAAGCGGTCGAGTCAGCCCGTCGCGATATCGACTTCTTGCGGCTTGACGAGTCGGCCTATGCGGCAAGTCCCGACAAGGCGATTGACTACGCAGTGATGGAGCGCACCGACCGCGCCGCCATGGTCGCGCTCGACGCCAACTGGAGCGATATCGGTTCATGGTCTTCGGTGTGGGAATCGGGGGAGAAGGACAACGACAACAACGTGAAGCAGGGCGACACGATTGTGCAGGACTGCGAGAACTGCCTGGTGCATGGCACTACGCGCCTCGTGGCTGCCGTTGGTTTGCGCAATGTCGTGATTGTAGAAACCGCCGATGCAGTCCTTGTTATGGATGCCGCACGTGCGCAGGAAACCCGCAAGATCGTTGCGGAACTCACTGCAAAGTCGCGCCCTGAAACCGTCCAGCACCGCGAGGTATTTCGGCCCTGGGGGTCCTATGACTCCATCGGTACAGGCAAGCGCTTCCAGGTCAAGCGCATTTGCGTCAAGCAGGGGGCAAAGCTTTCGCTTCAGATGCATCACCATCGCGCCGAGCATTGGGTCGTCGTTTCCGGGACCGCGAAAATCACGAAGGGCGACAAGGAATACCTGCTGGCAGAGAACCAGTCGACCTACATACCGGTAGGCGTCGTCCACTCTCTAGAAAACCCGGGAAAGATTCCACTGGAACTTATCGAAATTCAGTCCGGTGGTTACCTCGGGGAAGACGACATTGTTCGTCTCGAGGACCGCTACGGTCGCACCTGAACGAGTTGACCATCGACAGGAGGTGCGTCAATGCCGCAGTGCAGAACCATGCGGCCGTTCAAGGGTCCAACCTTGAGTTCCATGGCGCCATAAAGGCCGAGCGGAAATGGCCTCCGCCGCGCCAATGACACCGCACATTAAACCTTGAAATCTCCTGACCAACTCACGAAGACTGACCATGCACAAAAAAATCACAAAAGCCGTATTTCCTGTTGCCGGACTCGGCACCCGCTTCCTTCCCGCTACCAAGGCCAGCCCGAAAGAAATGCTTCCGGTGGTCGACAAGCCGCTGATTCAGTATGCCGTCGAGGAAGCGATGGCGGCAGGCATTACCGAAATGATTTTCGTCACCGGCCGCAACAAGCGCGCCATTGAAGACCACTTCGACAAGGCCTATGAACTGGAGGCGGAATTGGCCGCGCACGACAAGCAGGCCCTGCTCTCGGTGCTGCGCAATATCAAGCCCAACGATGTGCAATGCTTTTACGTGCGACAGGCCGAAGCACTCGGCCTTGGCCATGCAGTCTTGTGTGCCGAACGCCTGGTTGGCGAAGAGCCTTTCGCCGTGATCCTGGCGGACGATCTGCTTGACGCGGAAGTGCCCGTCATGCGCCAGATGACCGATCTGCATGGCCACTACGGCAGCAGCATCATCGGCGTCGAACCAATCACGCCCGAGCAAACGCGTTCCTATGGCGTTGTCGCAGGCAACGGCTTTGGCGAGCGCCTCATGAAGCTCAACGGCATCGTCGAGAAACCCGCGCCGGAAGACGCGCCCTCGCGTTTCGGCGTCGTGGGACGTTACATTCTGACGCCCGCCATCTTCCGCCATCTGCGCAACCTGAAGCCAGGCGCTGGCGGCGAACTGCAACTTACTGACGGCATTGCCACGCTGCTGGAAAGCGAAGCCGTGCTGTCCTGGCAGTTCGAGGGCAAGCGCTACGACTGCGGCAGCAAGCAGGGCTATCTGCAGGCTACGGTCGAACTCGCCCTCAAGCATCCAGAAGTGCGTGACGAGTTCAGGGCCTTCCTGGATGCGATGCGTGACGAACGCATTCCGGGCGAGCTGGTGGCGCCGCTGGAAGCCGCAAACGGCACCCATAAAGTGCTCTACATGTGATGCATGATGCATGCGACGCAGGACTATTAAAAGGAATCAGGAGCATCAATGCAATCGCATTCCCCGCAGGAGACTATCCTTGTTACCGGCGCGTCAGGCTATATCGGTTCGCATACCTGCGTTGAACTGCTTGCCGCCGGCTACAAGGTTATCGCCGTCGATAACCTCAGCAACAGCTCGCGCAAGTCCATGGAACGGGTTGAGCGCATCGCGGGCCAGTCCGTGCCTTTCTATGAGGCGGATATTCGCGACCGGCAAGGACTCGATGCGATCCTCGATGAGCGCAAGGTGGATGCTGCAATCCATTTCGCCGGCCTGAAGGCGGTCGGCGAATCGGTGCAGCAACCGCTGCGCTATTTTGAAAATAATGTGGGCGGCAGCGTAACGCTAATGCAGTCGCTGGCCGACGCCAATGTAAAGCGGATCGTGTTCAGTTCATCGGCGACCGTCTACGGCGACCCGGAGAGCGTTCCCATCAGCGAGTCGGCGCGACTTTCTGTGACCAACCCCTACGGCCGATCAAAATTGATGGTCGAGGAAATCATTCGGGATCTGGTGCATTCCGATCCTGCATGGCGGGCCGGCCTTCTGCGCTATTTCAATCCGGTGGGCGCGCATCCGAGCGGCCTGATCGGCGAAGATCCTCGCGGCATCCCCAACAATCTCATGCCCTATGTCGCCCAGGTCGCCATCGGGCGGCGCGAGCGCCTCTCGGTCTATGGCAACGATTATCCGACGCCCGACGGCACCGGAGTCCGGGACTACATCCACGTGGTCGATCTGGCGCGCGGCCATGTCGCTGCGCTTGGTCGGCTGTTTGCCTGCGAGGGCCTGTTTACGGTGAATCTGGGCACCGGACAGGGCTATAGCGTTCTCGAAGCGGTGGCCGCATTTGAGAAGGCCAGCGGTCGCAAGATACCTTATGAAATCGTGGCACGCCGCCCCGGCGACATTGCAAGCTGCTATGCCTCCCCCACGGCTGCAAAAGAACTACTCGGTTGGCAAGCAGAAAAAGACTTGATGCAAATGTGTGCCGATCATTGGCGCTGGCAGGAAAAGAATCCCGACGGTTTTTGATCCGCTTTTCATTCTGCTTCGGATCGCGGCTTTACGACTGGTGGCGAATCATGGAAGCGCCTTCACAAAAAATTCGGAACAGCATCCCACCGACCAGCGGCCCGGCATGCTCGGTGGTTGCCCCGGTGCGCCGCGCGCTCTCGCAGCAGGGATTCAGAGAGAGATGATCCACTGAGCAATGTCCGTTTCTTTCTTCATGGAACCTGAGCGACGTCAAGCCTCCGGCTGGCTCGAAATCCCAGAATAGCTATAACCGCGAACAGCGTGTTGCATCACAGAACAACAACCCATTCCCAGGATAAAGAACATGACGAAAGAACCGAGCGCGCCTGCTGATCTGCTACACCAACGCCCTGGCCGCAATGAACCAAAGGTTGCGCTCATCACTGGCGTTACCGGCCAGGACGGCGCGTATCTGTCGGAACTGCTGCTATCAAAGGGCTACATCGTGCATGGCATCAAGCGCCGCACCTCCCTCTTGAATACTAGCCGCATCGACCATCTCTACCAGGACCCGCATGACGAGCCACGGCGCTTCATCCTGCACCATGGCGACATGACCGACAGCTCATCGCTGATTCGCATCATCCAGCAAGTGCAACCCGACGAAATTTATAATCTGGCGGCACAGAGCCATGTCGCCGTATCGTTTGAAGAGCCGGAATACACTGCCAATTCAGATGCGCTCGGGCCGCTGCGCGTGCTGGAAGCAATTCGCATACTGGGACTTGAAAAGAAGACGCGCTTCTATCAGGCGTCGACTTCAGAACTGTACGGCAAGGTGCAGGAAATTCCGCAACGCGAATCCACCCCGTTCTACCCGCGCAGCCCTTACGCGGTGGCGAAGATGTATGCCTACTGGATCACCGTGAATTATCGGGAAGCCTATGGCATGTACGCCTGTAACGGCATCCTGTTCAACCACGAATCAGCCTTGCGCGGCGAAACTTTTGTGACGCGGAAAATCACGCGCGCCATGGCACGTATTGCACTTGGTCGCCAGGACTGCCTGTTCCTCGGCAATCTCGATTCGATGCGTGACTGGGGCCATGCACGTGACTACGTTGAAATGCAATGGCTGATGCTGCAGCAAGAGCAACCGGAAGACTTCGTCATCGCGACTGGCATCCAGTACAGCGTGCGCGACTTCGTCAACGCCGCTGCAAAGGAGCTCGGCATGCAGGTGCGCTGGGAAGGTCGCGGCCTGGCCGAGACCGGCATCGTGGTGGATCCCGGACCGCTCAAAGGCGCCCGCGCCGGCCAGGTCATCGTCAGTGTCGATCCGCGCTATTTCCGCCCTACCGAAGTCGATACCCTGCTCGGGGACGCCACCAAGGCACATACTAAGCTTGGCTGGAAGCCGCGCACCACGTTCGATGAACTGGTCAAGGAAATGGTCGCGTCGGACCTCGACGGCGCTCGCAAATATTCGCTGGTGCGCGACAATGGTTTCGTTGCACATGCTCACAACGAATAAGGCAGGAGACGACTGACATCATGCAGGCAACCAGTATTCACTCGCCGAAGCGAATTTTTGTAGCGGGCCATCGTGGCATGGTTGGCTCCGCGATCGTGCGGGCCCTAACCGCGCGCGGCTGTCGCGACATCGTAACGAGAACCCACGCCGAACTCGACTTGACAGACCAGGCGGCAGTACGGGCCTTCTTTCAGGCCGAGCGGATCGATGAGGTCTACCTCGCGGCAGCCAGGGTCGGCGGCATTCATGCCAATGACACCTATCCCGCCGAGTTCCTGTACCAAAACCTGATGATGGAGGCGAACGTCATCCACGAGTCGTGGAAGGCCGGCGTAGAGCGCCTGCTGTTTCTCGGTTCTTCCTGCATCTACCCGCGCATGGCGCCACAGCCAATGCCGGAAGGCGCGCTGCTGACGGGCGCGCTGGAAGCGACCAACGAACCCTACGCCATCGCCAAGATCGCCGGCATCAAGCTCTGCGAAAGCTATAACCGGCAATATGGCACCGACTATCGCAGTGTCATGCCGACCAACCTGTACGGTCCGGGCGACAGCTATCACCCGGAAAACAGCCATGTGTTGCCGGCAATGATCCGGCGCTTCCACGAAGCGCGCATCACCGGCGCGCCGACCGTCACCGTATGGGGCAGCGGCACACCATTGCGGGAATTGCTGCACGTTGAAGACATGGCCGACGCCTGCATCCACGTCATGGAACTGGACAAGGCAACCCATGCCGCCTTCACCTCGCCCCGGCTCTCGCATATCAACGTGGGCAGTGGCCAGGAAGTCAGCACTGCGCAATTGGCCGGCATGGTAAAGAACGCGGTCGGCTACCAGGGCGAGATATTGTTCGACCGCAGCAAGCCGGACGGCACGCCGCGCAAGCTGGTTGACAGCAGCACGCTGGCCCGCCTTGGCTGGATAGCGCGAATCGGACTGGCCGAGGGGATCCGGCAGACTTATGCATGCTTCCTCAAAGAGCATCCTGAACAAGCCGGGAACCTCGCCAACGATCGTCGCGAGAACCCACGGAACACGAGTGCTGCGGCAGAGCCCATTACCGCTGACGCGTCCTCAGCCCCACCGCTCGGGCAACGCGCCCCCGCGGTGGAAACCGGAGGCTGATCCTGTCGGCCATAGCCGCAGAGTGGCCGACCTAATCTCATCAAGACAACGCCATGACCCCAATTACCACGCTTGGCACGCTAGTGCTTTCACTACTGGTCATACCGCTCTTCCTTGGCATCTGTCTCAAGGCGCCGAAGCTGGTGGTGATGTCTTTCATTGGTGTGCTGTTTACCTTTTCTTCCTCCACCTGGGGCCAGCTCCAGGTTGAAAACACAATCTACTCGCGCGGTGTCGGCGTCTTTTATTTTTCGCTGCTTAACCTGATCCTGTTCGTCGCCGGGGTAGCCACCCTCATCCGCAAGCTGGCCAATCCACACAATCCCTATCTGGCGGCGCCGCTCGGCAAGTATTTCCTCGCCTTTCTTTTCATGCTGGTGGCCCACATCATCCTTGGCGTCGCGGCCGGCATCGACCTTGACGTCATTCTTGGCTACAACGGCATCATCAACATCCTGAACATGCTCATCTTCATGTACCTCGTGGTGATGGCGTTCAATGATGAAAAGGACATGCGCCGGCTGCTGCTGACCATCATCGTCCTGGCTGGGGCGCGCGCCGTATTTGGCATCGTGCGATTCATCTGGTTCGATGGCGACTCCGCCAATCCATACCGGAACTTCGAGCGGCTTGACATCAAGATCGCCTTTTTCGACATCGCAGACAACTTCATCGCGAGTCTTGCCGCCTTTGTCGCCGCGTGGCTGCTCACGTCGCCCGGCATACGCCTCGGTCTGTTGCGCAGCCTCGGCCTATACCTGTTCCTCGGCTTGGAGATCGCCGCGGTGGCGCTGTCTTTCCGCCGCGCTTCACTGATTGGTCTTGCCCTCATGTTTGCATTGCTGCTGTTCCGCCTGCCCAGCAGGCAGCGCCTGAAATTTATTGTTCTTGCCAGCGTCATCCTGTGCGTCACCGCGGGTGTGTTCTTCCGTGAACGGTTGCAGTTCAACACCCAGGGCAGCGTGCTGTCCTCGCTCGTGTATGACATCGCGGGCGACAATGGCGGCATCAAGGAGAACCGATTCTATGAACTGTATGCCGCGGCCCAGAGCCTCACGGGGAACTGGCTGTTCGGGCTTGGTTCGTGGGGCGGCTTCAAGGGCGATGCCTCGCTCCTTGACTACCACTTCGGGAATTATGATTTCGTGCACAGCGGCTTTGGACACATCATTTTGAAGAGCGGATTGGTTGGTCTAGCGCTGTTCCTGTCGCTCATGGTCGCCTATACCTCGTTCTATTTCCGCAGCCGAAAGCACCTGACGGGCAACGCACGACTGATGTCGGACGCCGGGTTCGCCGGCTTTCTGTTCTGGATTCCCACGCTCCTGATCGGCACACCAATCATTGAATTCCGTTCAATGCTGCTGATCGGCTTGACTCTCGCCATGCCTTTTGTTGCGGTGGGCCTGCAAAAGTACGGAATGCGACGTTATGTTATTGCGTAACTCGCTGTGGAACCTCTCTGGCTCGGCGCTCCCCTCCATTGCGGCGCTGGCCACGGTGCCGCTATTGATTCATGCGCTCGGTGTCGAGGGCTACGGCATCGTCACGCTGGTTGGCTCCGTTATCGGCTACTTCGGCGTCCTTGACATCAATTTGTCTGCCGGCGCCATCAAGTACCTGGCCGAGAACCATGCCTCTGGCAACCGTGAGCGCTTTGCCGAAACGTTCTGGTTCGGCGCCATGTTTTACGGCGGACTCGGCGTGCTGGGCGCGCTTGCGGTTGCACTCGCGTCCTGGTGGCTGGTAGGCCGCTTCGATGTATCGCCCGCCATGCAGGCGGACACCATCACGGCCTTCCAGGTTGGCGGGGTCGGTTTCATGCTGTCACAGGCGCAGAGTTACCTGATCGGCGTGCCGCAAGCATTGCAGCGCTATGATCGCTCGGCGCAAAGCGAAGCTTTCTTCGGCGTTTTCGTCAACGTCGCCTCGGTCGTGGTGGCCATGCTGGGTGGCGGCATCGTCGGGGTGATCGCGGTGCGGGTCGCCGTGTCGGCCTTCAACGTGCTGTACCTCGTGTGGCTGATACGCGGCTTCGATCTCGGCCTGTCATTCGTTTGGCCAGGCAAGGAAGTGCGCGCGTCCATGACCTCGTTCAGCGCCTACGCCTATCTCAGCAAGCTGGCATCGACCATGCACCAGCACGGCGACAAGCTGATCATTGGCGCGCTGGCCGGGCCGGTCGCACTGACCTTTTATACCGTGCCAGCCACGCTTGCCAGTCGCATCCTCGGGCTGACCTACCGGCTGTCCAGTGTCATCTACCCTCGCGCCTCGGCCTTGGCTGCGACCGACCGCATGGACGAACTGCGCAAGATGTATCTGGGCGCGATGCGCCACGTCACCTACATCAATCTTGTGGCGCTTGGCATGATCGTCCTTGCCGGCGACGAGTTCCTGCGGCGCTGGGTCGGCGAGAGTTTCGTGGCCGAGGGTTATCCCGTCCTGGTGCTGATGACACTCGCGTTGCTGGCAGATTCGCTTACCAACATTCCTTCCCTGGTTAACGATGCGCTCGGTCATCCTCGCATTACCGGCCGTTTCGCCCTCGGTCGCGGACTGCTCGGCGTGAGCCTTGTTTATGCCGGTGTTGCGTGGTCCGGCATTATCGGCGCCGCCGCTGGACATTTGCTGGCGTCTATCCTGCTGTCGGTCGGCTTCCTGTGGTACGTGCACGGCCGTAGCGTGCCGATCTCGTTGAAGGACATGATGCGCGACGGCCTGGGGCGCAGTCTCACCGTGGGCCTGCTTATTTTCGGCGTGCTGTTCCCCATTAAGTGGCTGTTCCCGTCCGGTATCGTTGGCACCCTGGCGATTGCTGCGATAGCGCTTGTCACCCTGGTGTTCGCAGGGCTGGCCTTTATAGTCAATGTTGACGAACGGACTGCGCTGCTGGCCGTGGCGCGTCGTCGGCGGACCTGACCGTGCTGGACAACAAGCCAATGCGCATACTTCTCGTCAGCGAAGACATCCCTTATCCCAGCATGGGAGGCCTGGCCAAGCATGTACTGACCCTGGCGCGGGCGCTGGTGCAGGACGGGCATACGGTCGATCTGCTGGGTAACACGCAGCATCCCATTGATGTCGCCGGGGCGGAAGGCCAGTTTGGCGGACGCTTCTTTGGCCAGCTCGATGGCCACATCGCTGGCTGGAAAGAAATCTCTCTCGGCATGTACCTGCCGCCACGACGGACCTGGATCGCAAAGCGCTTCGCCCGCATTATCCTGCGCCATGCCGATGACTACGATGTCATCCACTATCACGGCCACGTGCCCAACGTCGCCCTCTACATTCCGGAGGACGTCAATTTCGTGCAGACCCGGCACGACCAGGGCAGCGACTGCCTGATGAACACCCGCTATCGCAACGATGCTGTGTGCGAGACGGTGGACCCGAGCGCCTGCGCGTCGTGCCGCACCCTGCATCCCAACGCCCTGCAAACGGCGGTTACCGCCGCGGCAGTGCGTCGTTACCGGTCTGAAGTCGCAGCCGCATTCAGGCGCCACAAAACCGTCTTCGTGTCCGATCTGCTGCAACGCAATTTTGCACGCGCAATGGGGCCGGGAAAGTGGGGCATCACGCTGCACAACTTCATTGATACGCAACGGGTCCGAAAAGCCCGCGAAGAAGCGGCTTCGGAAGCCCGGGAAAGTGGCGCCAACTTTGACATCTTCGTGGCCGCCAAGCTCTATCCGGCCAAGGGCGTGGGCGCATTTTTGCGCGAAGCGGTGCCGCGCCTGCAACCAGGCATGCGCATCATCGTGGCTGGCAGTGGTGAGGAGGAAGCCAGCCTGCGCGCCGCGTTTGAAGGTGGTGCGGTCCGCTTCCTCGGCTGGTGCGACGTCGACGAGACGCTCCGACAAGCCGCCAGGGCCGACGCAGTGGTCGTCCCTTCACTGTGGGAAGAGCCGTTTGGCGCCACGACGCTTGAAGGTCTGTTGCTTGGCAAGCCCACATTCGCCCTGGCGCGCGGCGGCACGCCGGAACTGAAACTTTACGTTGCAGCGCCGGATCAACTTCGCCTGTTCGACGACATGAAGAAACTGGTCGACGACCTGCTTCGATTTCCGCTGCGAGCCCGCCCCGCCTATGCCCCGCTGGCGCATGAGGTCGGCGGTACGCGCGATGCAGTCGAAGCCCTGCTGCGCATCTACCGGCTCCCGGCCGGCCGGCCCGTTCATCTGGTTTCCGCTGTGCCCGAACTTCAACGGCAAGGCTGAGCCCATCCGATCATTTCACCACGACCACGTCCATGCCACTGACTTTCTCGATTATTACCTGCACCTGGAATAGCGCCGCATGGCTGGAAGCATCGATCCAGTCTGTGCTGATGCAAAACCATCCCTTGATCGAATACATCTTCGTGGACGGAGGTTCGACCGACGGCACCCTGGAACGCATCCGAAGGCTTGACCGGCCTTACACGCTCCTGGAAAACGTCGGCGGCGGTATCAGTCGCGCCATGAACGCCGGCATTGAAGTCGCCACAGGCGACGTTATCGCGCACCTTCACTCCGACGACTATTACCTCCGCCCCGACGTACTGTCGCTGGTCGCCAGCGAACTGGACCGCAGTGGCCGCGACTGGCTGTTTGGCCGGACCATGCGCGACCTCGACGGCAAGCTGATCGCCGAAAACTATGTAGCGCCTCGCTATAGCGCCCGGCGCCTTTTGCGTGGCAACTTCATTCCACACCCGTCAACCTTCGTGCGGCGGGAACTGATGCAGCGCTGCGGCGGCTTCAATCCCGAATTCAAGTACGCCATGGACTACGACTTGTGGCTACGCCTGTCGCAACACGCCGATCCAGTGCAGCTTGATGAACCGCTCGCCGCGTTCCGTGAGCATGCCGGCAGTCTTTCAACCAGCAACAAGCTGGCCGCGATGGAGGAAGATTTCAGGATCCGCTTGGCCCATGCCGGCAGCCGTCCGGTCGAAAAGCTGGAGCATTACGCAAGGTACTTTGTACGGCGTCGGCGCGCAGTGCAGGCCGGCGCGGGGAGATAGACCATGCCATTCATGTCGCTTATTCTGGCCACGGTCGGCCGCACCGCGGAACTAGACCGGCTGTTCGACACATTGGCTGCGCAGGACTTCAAGGACTTCGAGGTCATCGTCGTCGACCAGAACCAGGACAACCGGCTCGACGCCCATGTCGCGCGTGCGCGGTCGCTTGGCATACAGCTTTCGCACCTGCGGCATTTTCCCGCCAACCTCGCGGCGGCGCGCAATGTCGGCATTGCCGCATCATGCGGCACATGGGTTGGGTTTCCCGATGACGACTGCTGGTATGAGCCTTCGCTGCTCCAAACGCTCGCTGCACGCGCCAACGGTCCTTACGCGCCAGAGGGCGTCATTATTCGCTGGGTCGAACAGGGCGAGCCGCCCGTCACAGCGCCCAGTCTTTCATGGCACCGCTCGGCCTCCTTCCGCGATGTGCCGGTCAGCTCCATTACGCTCTTCATGCAGCGCAAACTATTCGACCGTGTCGGCGGATTCGATGCGCGCCTCGGCGTAGGCCAGTGGTTCGGCGCCGCGGAAGAAACCGATCTGGTCCTTCGCGCGCTCCGCGAGGGCGCCGTCATTGCCTGTGAACCGGCTGCACGGGTCCACCATGCCGTCGCCTCGGATCGTCCTGTGCACACGCCGCAGACCATGCTGGCCGCGCGCTGTCGCGCACGCGGCACTGGCGCGCTTTATGCGAAACATGAACTATCGCCGTGGGTGATCGTGCGCGGCCTGGTTGCCCCGGTGCTGCGACCCGTTTTGAAAGGGGCATTCGGCGCCGATCTCGCGCATGGCTGCGCGGTAATGCTGGGACGACTCGACGGCTGGCGCGACTGGTCGCGACGCCATCGTTAAGCGCGTTCGCCCCTGTTGGCGTTTCCGCCTGGCGAAGCTATTGCTCCGCTTCATGGGACCGGCGAATCGGAAGCAAGAGGAAGTATGTCCGTGCGCAAACTCCACATGGGACCGTTCAATAGAATTAAGCCACCTTGCAGGAAGCTGACGCCATCGGCGCCGACGCTGGATTCAGTCCAGCATCCGAAAAGGATCGATACAGGGATTAATACCGGGATTGAATCAGCGGTTAATACCGAGATTGAATCAGGGATAGAAACAGGGACTGATACATGCTGAGAATCGCCGTGGTGGCCAACACGCCGCCGCCCTACCGAGTGCCGATGTACAGTCAATTGGCGGCGATGCCTGGCATTGCATTGCACGTGATTTTCTGTTCGCGGCGCGAGCCCAACCGATTGTGGGATCTGCCCCCGCTCAACTTCGAGCATGAATTCCTTCGCGAGCAGTGGGTTGAAATGAAAGACCGCTACATCCACAACAACATCGGCGTCATCGGCGCGCTCCGCAAATTCAAGCCCGACATCGTGGTCACGGACGGCTTCAACCCAACCCACCTTTACGCCTTTCTCTACACATTGGTTAGCGACGCCGCCCATATCCCCATGACGGACGGTACCGACCGTTCGGAAGAGGCACTGAGCGGGATCCATCGCGCCGTGCGTCGTCTGGTGTATTCGCGATCCAGCGCCTTTGTTTCTGCGAGCGTCGGCGGCGATCGCCTGTATGAAAGCTATGGCATCAGGCAGGACGAGTGCTTCAAGTCCTGCCTCTGTGTCGACAATGAGGCCTACACGCCCGCGGTGCCGGCCCCGGAAAAGCGCTATGACTTCATCTTCGCGGGCCGGATCGAACCCGGCAAAAGTCCGCTGTTTGCACTCGAGGTCGCGTGCGAAACCGGGCGAAAGCTTGGCCGCAAGACCAGCCTGCTGGTCGTCGGTTCCGGCAGCCTCGACAATGCATTGCGGCAGGCCGCGGCAGATGCATCGCAATGGGTAGAGGTGGAATTCTTCGGGTTCGCCGCGCAGGCGCAATTGCCAGAGCTGTATCGCTCCGCCCGCCTCTTCCTGTTTCCCACGCTGGCCGACGTTTGGGGCGTGGTAGCCAATGAAGCCTGTGCAGCGGGCTTGCCGGTGCTGGTTTCGCCTCACGCGGGCGTCAACGGTGAGCTGGTGCGCGATGGGGAAAATGGCTTCATCTGCGACCTGGATGCCGACCTCTGGGCCAAGCGCGCCGTGCTGCTTTTGACGCAACCGGGGATGTGGCAAGACTTCTCCGCGCGCAGCCTCGCTCTCGCGGGCCAATACACCTTTGCCAATTCAGCAAACGGACTTCTCGATGCCTGTCGGCTGGCGCAGCGGCGCATGGTATCGGCAAGGAAGGCGCAAGGCATGGCAAGGCCCAGGCGTGTCGTCATCGTCGAGCGTCAGCTGCTGCACTATCGGACCGCCTTCTACCACCGCCTCAAGACACTGCTGGAAAACGAGGGCATTGAACTTGAACTGCTGTTCGGGCGTGGCACGCCAGCGGAGGCAATGAAGAAGGACGAAGTCACAATAGAATGGGCCCGCCGCATCCCCACGCATTACCTTCTCGGGAATCGCGTGTGTTGGCAACCGTTCGGCGACTATGCACGTGACGCCGATCTGGTGGTGGTCATGCATGAGAACAAGCTGCTCTACAACCTTTGGCTGCTCTCGTTCGGGCGACCGCGACGCCTGGCTTTCTGGGGCCACGGCCGCAATATGCAGTCGAACCGACCGACCGGCATCAAGGAACGGTTCAAGCGCTGGACCGTGAACAAGGTTGATTGGTGGTTTGCCTATACCAGATCGAGCGCTGAACTGGTCAACCAGGCCGGTTTTCCAAGCGACCGCACCACCGTCGTGCAAAACGCGGTCGATACCAGCCGCCTCTCGTCGATGTGCGCGGAAGTATCGCCGGAACAATGCCGTGCGCTTCGCGCTGAACTTGGACTTGGCGATGGCCCGGTTGGTCTCTACCTTGGCTCACTGTATCGCGAGAAGCGCCTGGATTTTCTGCTGGCTGCCGCGCGCGAGGTTCGCAAGAGCGTCCCCGACTTTCAGTTGCTGGTAGCGGGAGCAGGGCCGATGCAGGATGTGATCGAATCTGCCGCCGCCGACGAACCGTGGATTCATTACCTCGGGCCGCTGAAGGGCAACCGCAAGGCGGAAATTCTGGTGCTTTCTGACGTGATGCTCAATCCCGGCCTGGTAGGCCTTGCCATTCTGGATTCATTCGCAAGCGGGACGCCGATGTTTACAACCGACTGCGATCTGCACTCGCCCGAGATTTCATACCTGGAATCTGGCCGCAATGGCGTCATGACGGATGACGACCTGCATGCCTATTCGACGGCCGTGTCCAACATTTTGCTCGACCGGAATGCGCTGTCTGAACTCAGAGTCGGCGCGTTGAACAGCGCCCCATGCTACACGATTGAAAACATGGCCGAGCGCATTTGCAGCGGCATCCTGCAATGTCTGGACCTGCCGTCGGGTCCCATGCCGGAAATGCAGAGGCGATAGCGCATCTGGAAGGGCGATGGCACGTGCCCGGCGCGATTTGGATGGCTAGTGGCAGATACCCGGGCCGCACTAAGCCGCCTCACGCAGAACTTCGTTGGGGCCCCTTTCCGCTGCGGTCTTGGCGTTCTCGCGCGCGCCACGGCCGGTACGGGTTGGACGGGTCAGTCAAGATCCGTACGGCCTGCGATGCAGGCATGGGGTCCAGTACTGGGGAGTACAAGGAAAGTACCGGTCCAGCACGACAGCGGTAGTAGCGGCAGCGGTATCAGCAGCGGAACAATGACATGGAACACGCAGGAGCAGCAATGAGTAGCAACGACGTGATATTTACCTTTTCCATCGACGACGGTCATCCGTCCGACATGCGAGTGGCCGAGATACTGGAGCGGCACGGGCTTGATGCCACATTTTTCATCCCGGTTCGCAATCGCGAAGGTCAACCCGTTTTGGACAAGCATGCGCTGCGGCAGCTGGCTAGCCGCTTCGAGATCGGGTCTCACACCTGCGATCACTGCTTCCTCAAGAACGTGGACGTGGCCGAGTCGCATTACCAGATCACCGAAGGAAAGAAGCAACTCGAAGACCTGCTTGGCGCGCCAATCGAGGGCTTTTGCTATCCCGGCGGGAAATACCGCAAGTCCGACGCGGCCATGGTGCAATCGGCGGGCTTCCGTTATGCGCGCACCACGATGAACCTGTGCTTCGACAGTGGCGACAATCCGTACGAGATGCCGACCACTTTCCAGTTTTATCCGCACGAACGCTCTGTTTATTTGCGCAACTTTACACGCGGTGGGCATTGGGGCCAGCGCCGGGAGGCGTTGCGACTAGCCCTGCAAAAAAAGGATTGGATCGACCGCCTGCACGCCCTGTTCCGCCATGCCTGCGACCAGGGAGGCGTGTTCCACCTGTGGGCCCACTCAAACGACATTGACGCGCTGCAGGCATGGGACAAACTTGACGCTTTCCTGGCTGAAGTCGCGTCTAGCGTGCCACCGCAAGGACGCGTAAATAATGGGCGTCTGGCGGCAATCTCCTTCTGACCTCCTTCTAATCTTCTTCTTGAATTCGCATCGCTCGCCCAGGAGCCAGTGCGTGGAAAGCGCCTGTCGCAATCGGCGGCCCATGACCTTAGGAAGGGCACCATGAGCGAGGTCGCATATCAAAGTGCCTTGTGACGGCTCAATACCGGTTTCCGTGACAAACGGAAAATCATTGCAACACAAAAACTCAGCACTTCGATGAACAATCCCCACCTGGAATATCGCTCAGATGTCGACGGGCTTCGCGCCGTGGCCGTGCTCGCTGTTATTGCGTTCCATGCCAGCGCACGCCTGCTGCCGGGCGGGTTCGTCGGCGTCGATATTTTCTTCGTGATATCCGGATTTCTCATCACCGGATTGATCGCGCGGGGCATGGAAGCCGACCGCTTCAGCTTTGCGGAGTTCTACACCCGGCGCATCAAGCGCATCCTGCCGGCCTACATCGCGGTCGCGGTGGTAACGCTGGTGGTCTCCAGCTGGCTGCTCATTCCAAACGACTATATTTTTTATACCACCTCGCTTGCCGCATCGTGGGCATTCGCTGCCAACGTTTTCTTCTCGATGCTGAGCTGGGGCTACTTCGGACAGCGGACCGAGGAATTTCCACTGCTGCACACCTGGTCGCTGTCCGTGGAAGAACAGTTCTACTTCATTTTCCCGATCCTGCTGCTGGTGCTGTATCGGTTCGGCCGTCGCCATATCCTGAGCTTGTTATTGGTGCTGGGCGTTGCCTTTGCCGCGCTGTCGCAATGGAAGACCGGCGAGGTGAAGTCGTACTTCCTGCTCAGTTCACGCGCGCATGAGCTGATAATTGGCGCGCTCTGCTATTTCATCCAGCAACGCGCACCGCTGCGATCGAGCGCGTGGGCGCAAGTTTTCGGCCTGGGCGGACTAACGATGATGGTGGCGTCGTTCTTCATGCTTAACCGGGGCAGTACCTTCCCGGGAATTAACTCGCTCTATCCGTGTCTGGGCGCTGCCCTGCTGATTCACGCCGGCACCGTACCGAATCTTGCGACGCGATTCCTCAAGACGCGTCCGATGGTTGCGGTGGGACTGATTTCCTATTCGCTCTACCTGTGGCACTGGCCGATCTTTTCTTTTCTCCGGTACCGCCATATCGAGATCAATTTCGCGGTCGGCGCAGCGGCCGTCGCCGGTGCCTTCGCGCTGGCCATCGCAAGCTGGCGTTGGATAGAGCAGCCTGTGCGTCATTCCCGCAGCGTCACCTTTCCGAAAGCGTTCTTTCGTTACTACGCGGTGCCTGCGGCGCTCTTCATGTCGGTCGGCCTCTATTCCTACATGACCGAAGGCGCGCCGCGCCGCTTTCCGGAAGACATCCGTCAGCTCATATCAAGCTATTCCTTTGAACGCGACCTTTCACGCTCCTGCTCCATTCGCCCCAGCGACTATCACCTCGTCAGCCTGGAATACCTGGAATCGCATTGCGCCTACGGCGACATGAACAAGCCGAAATCCAGCATCCTGCTCATGGGCGACTCGCATGCCCACCACTTCAAGCCGACCATGGAAGAGCTGGCGAGCAATGCAGGACTGCGGATGGTCTACCACGTCCAGGGCGGCTGCTCGCCGGTCGACCTGGCGCAGGATACCGTCCCGCCCTCCTCGACGCCGAGTACCTGTCAGAAGCGGAACGAAGACCTGCTGCGGCTGGCAGGCAATTTCAAGTACGTTGCATTGGGAAGCTACTGGTCGTCCGAGGACCCCGCCGGCCTGGAGAAACGTCTGCAGACCACCGTGGACCGCATCATCAAGGCTGGCGCCACGCCGGTGATCTTCAAGGATGCTGCGACGCACGAGCCAGACCTGTCCCAGTGCATCCTGTTCCTGCGTCGTGGCTGGATAAGCCAGGACACCAATTGCAGCATTCCTGTCAGCTATACCCGCAACCTGATGTCCGAGTCGGAACAGATCATTGACCGGGTGGCGGCACGTTCGCCAGGCGCAATCGTAATCGACCCCAAGCGGGTAATGTGTGACGCGCGCGAATGTCCGACTTATCTCGGTAATATCGCGCTCTACAAGGACTCGAATCACCTCAATGCCAAGGCGGCTACGGTGGTGGCACGGCTTTACATCGAGAAGCTGGGCAATCCGTTCGGACATGACGGCAAGACCGGCAACAGCGAGCGCAACTCTGCCGGTGCTTTACGTGAAGTTGGGGCATTGCGGTAAGCCGGAGGTTAAACGCCAGTCCCCAGTGCTACCAGCGCCACGCCAAGCGCGAGCAAGAGACAAAGCGGCGAGTACACGAATGTGTCGAGGGTCGCAAATCGGCTCCCGCGTACGCGCTTAAAAAAGCCGACGTATTTGAACTCGCCAATTGCCCTCGCCAGCAAGCCGAGCGCGAGGGCAAGGCTAAGCCAGTAAAGCAGGCTCGGTGGCACGCTGATGCCGATAAGTCCGCCGGTAGCAGCGACCAGCCCCGCGCAGACCAGTAACAGCAAGCCGACAGCGACCGTTGCCCCGGCCGAGGGAACGAACAAGGGCTTGCCGCCGACGCTTGGCACCGCGCCGCCTGGTGCGCCGCCCGACGGCAAAAGCGCCATGCGAAAGTGCCAGAGAGCGAGTATCAGAAAAACGATGCTGAGCACCAATGGAAGGATCGCTCTCATGGCGTTCAATGGTCCGTTTGCGCGGGCAAGCAAGCCTGCACCGAGTCGACCTCCTCCGTACTGAAGTCTCCCGGCATCACGACTTCCAGCATCTCCAGATCTTCGCTATGTCCAAGCTCTCGATGGCGAATTCCCGGCGGCTGATATACCGAGGACCCCGCCTCCAGCCGCACGACACCCTGGTCTTCGTATTCAAACTCGATCCAGCCTTTCAACACATAGACGAGCTGGAACGTGGTCGAATGTTTGTGGGGCTGACTCGAGAAACCAGCCCCTCCAGCGGGACGGATAACGTGTGCTGCGACCTTGCCGTGCGTCGCCTGCTTTATCCCGAGGTCACGGTATTCAAAGAATGACCGCAAGCCGCGTTCAAACTTCGCTTCGCGGGCATGGGTTGCGACAAAATCTTTCGCTGTCATGAGGTCACGTCTCCCTTGAGGTCCTGATGCAACGACCGCTTTACACTGGCCTAACGGCGTGGCGGCTTTATTTGTCGGGCCGCTGCTGCACCCGGCACCGCTCATTGTCGCTCAAGGCCGGCAGATGCGTTCACCTCACCAATTCCTGCGCGGGCGGCACCAGGATCGGCGTGGCATCGTTCCATCCGTCATTGGTACGGCATACCCAATCAGATCTTCAGTGACATCAAGCGGGGGATCGCCTTTTCCACACCGTCAAGGACCTCGATGCGTTGGCCCTGCGCCGCGGCTTTCCAGAGCACCAGCAGGAAGGATTGCTTAAAACATCCTGCGCTTGAAGGACGCTTATCGCTGAAGCGAAAACTGCCACCATGGACAAGTGCCACCCGACCTCTCAAGCACTCCTTTCTGACCGGCGCGCGACCGCCTCCAGCCGCCCTCCCGCGCTGGAAGCCGGCTTCCTGATCATGAGGAAGAAATGGGACTTCACGCCAGCGACGCGCAGGTGACCGATCTCATGTTTTGGCTTGCCAGGCAGTAGCGCGGACAAGCGTGCAAGCCCGTCGGCGTCCAGCAGATTCAACGCGGAGGGCGAAGCCCATGCGCTCTTTCCAGACAGCTTCAGCACGCGCCGCCACACGTCCGCCGGAAGCCAGTGCAAAAATGGCAGCGCGGTGTTGAATTCCAGAGGATGCCAACGATTCGCGGTGGTTACAAAAACACCCTTGCGGGCAACCCGGCATAACTCAGCGAGCAGTTCAAACTGTCGCTCGAAGCTGCCGCTGCGTTCCATGATTTCGCCGCAGAAGACCCAGTCGAATTCGCCATCGGTAAACGGAAGGTGGCGCCCGTCGACCCGGAGGTACTTCATCCAGCCGTCAGACGTCGCGCGCGGCCGGCCGGAGTCCAACACGGGCTCGATTGCGCAAGACACGATGCGCTGACGGTCCTGC
This sequence comes from Herminiimonas sp., assembly GCA_028292265.1. GTDB lineage: Bacteria > Pseudomonadota > Gammaproteobacteria > Burkholderiales > Burkholderiaceae_D > JAQGMR01. The sequence goes on along the minus strand of JAQGMR010000016.1, from coordinate 12,376 downwards.
GCTTCAGCGCAGGTCAGCAAAATGCTCGACCCCGCATGCGTCAGCGCTGAGCGGGATTCAACGTCGAGGATGGAGTCGGTGCCGGGATCGGCTGCTGCCGTCGGGTCGCTGCGAAACGCGGCGAAGGCCGCAAACATCTTGCGTCGCTGCGCCGACAAAAGCTTGTCGCATGACCCTGGTGGGGCAACCGGGTCAAGCTGCGCGTTGAGAGCGTTTTTCAAATGGGATCTCCTGGGTCGTTCGCTTTGCTTTGGACCATGCTTCCGCGATGGCGCGAAAAGTGGCTTGCTCACATCTTCGACGCAAAGCTCGCAAGCTGACTTGTGAATCAGCAAATTCCTTGCGCGCCAATCACGTTCCACAATCCGCTTTCAACCGGTATCGCGCGCGCTCTACGCAATTGCACACCGCTCTGGCTCGGCACTTCAAGCGCCTCTTGTACGCGATCTGTCACGCGATCTCCCAAAAAATTTGCGTCGCAGCGTTGTCAATCCGCGGTTGCACCGCTTCCCATGTTGAGCATTCTCAGTGCCACACAGCCGTACTTAATGTCCAATAAGCAATCACCACAGCGCAACGGCGCAGCCGGTATTTGCGAGCCTTGCCAGCTTGCTTTCCGCGCAAGCTTATGAAGATCCTGATTGCTCACAACAGATACCAGCATCGCGGCGGCGAAGACGTGATGGTAGAGGCCGAGACAGAATTATTGCGTTCGCACGGCCATGAATTGCTGATCCATGAACGACATAACGACGACCTCGCGAGCATGCCAAAGATGGAAGCGGCGTTGCAGACGTTCTGGTCGTCCAACACCGTCAGCGACATCCAACGGGAGTGCCTCGCCTTCGCCCCTGACGTGATCCACGTCCACAATACTTTCCCGCTGATTTCGCCGTCGCTCTATTGGATCGCGTCAAAGCTACGCATACCGGTCGTCCAGACTTTGCACAACTTCCGCCTGGTGTGTCCGCAGGCCATGCTGTTGCGAGACGGACGGATTTGCGAGGATTGCGTCGGCAAGCTTCCATGGCGCGGCGTTGTCCATAGATGCTATCGCGATTCCGCTGCGCAGTCGGCAGTGGTGGCCGGCATGCTGATCGCGCATGGCGCAATCGGAACCTGGGATGACAAGGTCACCCGCTACATCGCGCTCAATGAGTTTTGTCGCGAACGCTTCGTGCGCGGCGGCTTGCCGCCCGAGCGGCTGCGCATCAAGCCCAATTTCGTGCAGGCGCAGCGGGTGCCTGACTGGGAGCGCCGGCGCGGCGGCCTTTTTGTTGGGCGACTGTCATTCGAGAAGGGGCTGGAAGTTTTGATCCGGGCTTCGGAATTGAACGCAAATCCGTCGGTGCAGGTTATCGGCGATGGCCCCCTGAAGGAGAAGGTGCTGGCGGCCTTCGGCGCACGCTACTTGGGGTACCAGAGCGCGGACCGGGTCCAGGCCTTGCTACACAAGGCGCTCTACCTGGTTGCGCCGAGCACCTGCTACGAAACATTCGGCCTCGCTGCGCTTGAGGCGTTTTCATGCGGCACAGCGGTGATCGCAAGCCGGCACGGCGGATTGGGGGAACTTGTCACAGACGGCGTTACGGGTTTGCTTGTCAAGCCGGGCGATGCGGTCGATCTCGCCGAGAAACTGGCGTGGGCCGATGCTCACCCCGACGACATGATGAGAATGGGACAGGCTGCACGTCTCGAGTATGAAAAAAAATACAGCAGTGCGCGCAACTACCGACTACTGATGGAAATCTATCAAGAAGCGATTGCATCATTGCGACAAACCGGCGGTACCAAGGGGAGTTCAACGCAGAGCACCCTTCAAAACCGAATCGGCTAACAGAAGCATCAGAAAAAGAAGCATCAGAAAACAATGGAAAGAAGCATGCCGCGCAAATCGCATTCTGTTTTAGGGGCATCAATCGATGCCCTGTCGTGGGACGATGCCATCGGAAATATTCGGCAATGGGCTACTGCGCATGAGTCGCGCTATGTTTGCATCTGCAATGTGCATTCGGTGGTGACGACCACCCGCGATCCGGAGTTCCGACGGGTGGTGAATAGCGCCGACATGTCAACACCGGACGGCGCGCCAATTGCCTGGGCCCTGCGACTGTTCGGGTACCCGACACAGGAAAGGATTAATGGCCCCGACCTGATGTGGCGCTACCTCGCGGAAGCCGAGCGGCTGCAGCAGACGGTTTTCTTTTACGGTAGCACCGATGCCACCCTGGCACGGCTTTGCAACGCTGTTTCCGACGCTTTCCCTGCGCTGCAAATCGGCGGCGCAGTATCCCCGCCGTTCCGGACTCTGTCGGACAGTGAAGACGAAGCCCATGTGGAAGCCATCAATGCCAGCGGCGCACATCTCGTCTTTGTGGGTCTTGGCTGCCCTAAGCAGGAGCGGTGGATGGCGGCGCACCGCGGCCGCGTCAACGCGGTCATGCTGGGTGTCGGCGCGGCATTCGACTATCACTCCGGGGTGATCCGCCGCGCGCCTCTTTTCTGGCAGCGCAACGGACTTGAATGGCTGTATCGGCTGGTTTCTGATCCACAGCGCCTGATGAAGCGCTACCTCGTCACCAACACGCTGTTCGTCTTCAAGTTTGCGCGCCAGCTTCTCCGGGCAAAGATGGGGCGTGGAAGCGAAGGGCCGGCAGCGTAACAGGTCTTGCTTCCGGCTGGCTGCCGCCTTGTCAGGCAGCCATCATCCGCGTCACCGGCCCGCCGTGGACGACTCTCCCCATGACGCGTTCCGGATGAACCTGGCGGCAAGTCCCACCATTTTTTCCAAAGCGGTGCGTGGTGCAGGCGCTTCACTACCCGTGCGACTGGCGCCGGCCTTCATGACCGAGCGCCCGTCCTGCTTCATCTTCTGTTTCCATCCGTTGTAGTCCAGCATGCCGGTGCCGCTCACTTCGGCAAATCCTTTGCCCGATCCCGAATAAGTGTTGTCCTCGTAATTCGCGAACTGGGCAACGGTGGAGCCGCCATTGACGCTCCACAGGCGGTAGGTCACTTCGCCGCGGGTAGATGTGAAGCTGTTCCCGGAAATCTGGTTGCGGCGGATGCTAATGCCGTGCCCCGTTTCGTTAAGCAGAATGTGTTCATAGCCGCTTGAAGTAAACACGTTTTGCGAAACGATGTTGTCGAAGCCGTTGTTCATTTCGAGCCCGCCCGGATTGTTGATCAGGGTGTTGCGGGTGACGGTTACCCCATTCGCGTTGTCATCCAGGTAGACCGCATAGCAGGTCCGTTGCGCAAGGTTCTTTACCGTATTCCCTTCGATGCGCACATTGAGCGGCTGCTTGTCTGGCGCGAAGGTATAGATGCCGCCACAGTCCGACAATATCTGGCAGGCGCGGTCCACGAGATTGCCGGAGACGATGGCGTTCTTGTGGACCCGGATCCCGATGTAGGAAGAGTTGAGTACCTTGTTGTTGGTGACCCGCTGGCCGCTGGCCTGCTCAAAGACAATGCCGCCCTTGGACCGCTTCGGCATGCCGACCATGCCGGTGCCTGTCACGAGCGAATTCGTGACAATGGAGTTTTCGATGCCATAGAAACCGAGGATGCCGTTCTGCACGGAGTCGCTGATGGCGGCGTTGTCGACAACGAGGCCGCGGCCGCCTGCAAAGATGGCGTCCTCTGCGCTATTGCCTATCTCCGTGTTCAGGACTTGGAGGTCGGTGGAGTTGCTGCCGTCAATCCCGATCGAGGCCGCAAAAATGTGTACGTTATCGATTGTCACGCCGCGCGAATCGGTGGCGTCGATGCCGCTCGCCGTGGGAGACACCCATACCCGGCCCTCGGGCGACCGGCCATCCGGCGCCCACACATACAGTCTGCCACCCTCTACTGCCCACTCGCCCGGACTATCGAGCATCCATAGCTTGCCTTCGACATAAAACTCACCTTCCTTGGGCGGGTCGTAGGCATCTCCCTTTTTTGGCCCAAGTGTGATGACGCCGTTGCTGTAGGACTGAATCTGGCGGGTTTCAATCATCCATTCGAATGGACGGTAGACCACGGTGGCGCCTGCCAGGTCGCTGCTCGGCATTGCGTACTGCAACGTCGAGGGGCTATCACTTTTGGCCTTTGCCCAAATCTGCGGTCGATTCGGAAAATGGGCCAGCTCGAGCATCTTGCCCGCGACGCCAACCTGGGCCGGTGAAAACGGAATCGGCGCCGAGTAGATATTGCCCTGTTCGCGCGTCCATCCCTTTAGTGCCTGCCCCGGCGTGATACTGGCCTTCCCGCAGGCACCTTCCGTCCGGACACTGACGTTGTATTTGCCAACAAGGTTGAGCGTTCCGAAGTAGGTGCGGCCGCATTGCAGCCGAACCGTGCTGCCGCTCGCAACGCGCGTCGGTATCGGCAGGATTGATACCGGGTAGGTGCCCGGCACCGCGCTGCTGACCGGCGGCGAAGACATGTCCCTGACCGTGACACCTGTTTGCGCGGCTGATAACAACCGGTCTGCGCTGCTGCCGGCGGCTTGAGCGGTGACTGTGCCGCATAAGGCGAGTAACAGGGAAAAGAAGCGGGCGGACTTGGCGAATGGCGCGATCATGTCGACTCCACTAGAAAATACCGGCGAACGGGCTGCGGGAAGTCGATATGAATATCCGGAACCGGCCGCCTCAAGCCCGGTGTGTCATCAATCCCGCATCAAGGTGAGGCCGATTCACGATGTGAGGCGGCGAACAAATTCTTCAGTCGATTCTTCCTGGTCCGGCAGCGGCGGGCACTGCTGGGCCACACTTCGCGCCAGGGCCGCCTGTGGTTGCGCTTTCCAGCACTGCCAGCATGGCGCAGCGTCGGATCTCTGTTTTGGCAGGCGTCAATGAAGCGTTTCGGCAACCTTGTTGCAGGCAGATCCCACGGCCAGGAGACGCACGCAAAAAAAGAGAAGGTCGCTATACCGATTGGCATAACGACCTTCTCCTCGCTTCATTGTTCAAACTTCACGACATGGGGCTCGAGCCCGCATGCCGTTGTCACAACCTTACTTGAATTTCCAGGCGCGGACGTAGTTCACCTCGTACGCGTTTCCTTTACCGGTTGGTGTGCTGTCGTCACCGGCGCCGCTGGCGCTGCCGAACCACAGGTCGAGCATGAGATACATTGGGTCGCCCATGGTGACGTCCTGAGTCATCACCTCCTTGCCGTCAAAATAGAAGGTCTGCTTGTTGGCTTCCCACTTGATCGCATACTTGTGGAAGTCTGAGGAAAGATCAGGCGTCTGAATCATCTTGAATCCGCCCTGCACGTTGGCGTCTTTCCAGATGGTTGCGCCATATGCGGTCGGATGCAGGCTACCGTCGGACCAGCCGCTCGACGGGCCGCCGCCGGCGTAGGCTTCCATAATATCGATTTCAGGACGACGGTTATCGATATGGTTGAAGAGCCAGAACGCGGGCCAAGTGCCTTTGCCAACCGGCAGCTTCGCCTCGACTTCAAAGTAACCGTAGGTCTGGTAGAAATGACCATCAGTATCGACCGTGCGGTTGAAGAATTTGCCGCCGCCATCGCGTTGCGGCCAGATCTTCAGGGAGCCGTTGTCAACGGAATAGTTCTTTGTTTCGCTGGAACCCTCGTACCAGACGTGGTCATTCCAGACCGACGGGTCGAGTCCCTTGTCGAACTCTTCCGAGAACGACAGGGCATAGGCGCCGGCATCTTGGCCGAACGGGCCGGAATCTGGGGTTGAAGCGCTCGCGGCGGGTGCGGCAGCGGCGGCAGTGGCGGGGGATGTCACGTTGGCGGCGTCTGCAGCAAGCAGCGCATCTGGTGCGGAGGACACTGCCGCGCTTGGCGTGGATTGGCCGGCGTCGCTACTGCCGCCGCCACCGCAGGAAGCCAACATCAGGCTTGCTACGCCAGCACAGGTCACAGCTTGAATCGAACGTCGGAGAATTGACACGTTGAACATGGGGTATTCCTCTCAAAAGTAGTATTGATGCAGCGCAATTACATGCAACAAGCCAACGTCTGAGAGAAGCGTTTCGGAAATAGTTCCGACTGGAAAGCCGTACTTTTCTTGGGGATAATGTTTTTGGCAAGAAATAAAACCGCCTTGTATTGCGAATTACATACGCCAAAACCCGCATTACGGCCGACCAGATTGACGGGAATTTTTTGCGGCAAACCAGCCCGTTCTCATAGGCAAAAGGCGGGAGTGCGCGGCACATTTTGTGGTTGACCCAGTAGCCGTTTCACGGCCTTGAGACGTGGCAAATCGGTCTACTTCTAAAGCAAACGAAAAAAGTCGAATAATTTTTCGAATTTCTTGGGGATTCGTTTCATTCCAGCGACAGGAAAAGCTGGAAACGTTGATGGTCTTTTCGTAAGACGGCCACGTTTCCGAGGGCAGAATGCAAACAAAAAAAGAGGCCGGCAATCTCTTGCCAAGCCTCCCGTCAATTCACCCTTTACCGGCGTTTCTGGATCCGGTGCCTTACTCCCTTTTCAAATCAATATCACGCTCGCTTATTTGAATTTCCACGCACGGACGTAATTCACCTGGTAGGCATTGCCAGTGCCGGTCGGCGTGGTGCCGTCTGCGGCGCCGCTGGCGCTGCCGTACCAAAGGTCAAGCATCATGTACATCGGGTCGCCCATGGTGACGGCCTGTGTGAACACGGCTGTACCGTCGAAATAGAATGTCTGCTTGTTGGCTTCCCATTTGATCGCATATTTATGGAAGCCGGCCGACAGATCAGGCGTCTGGATCATCTTGTAGCCGCCCTGCACGTTGGCGTCTTTCCAGATCGTCGCGCCGTACGCGGTCGGGTGCAGGTTGCTGTCCGACCAGCCGCTCGACGGGCCACCGCCGGCATAAGCTTCCATGATGTCGATTTCGGGACGGCGGTTATCGATATGGTTAAAGAGCCAGAATGCCGGCCAGGTGCCCTTCCCGACCGGGAGCTTCGCTTCGATCTCGAAATAGCCGTACGTTTGGTAAAAATGGCCGTCTGTATCGATCGTACGGTTGAAGAAATTGCCGCTCGCGTCGCGCTGTGGCCAAATGTTCAATGCGCCGTTGGTCACCGAGTAGTTCTTGGTCGCATTGGAGCTTTCGTACCAGATATGGTCGTTCCAGACCGACGAGTTCAGACCATTGTCAAATTCTTCTGCAAAAGAAAGCGCGTAGACGCTGGCATCCTGGCCAAAGGGCGCCGGTGCAGACGCGGTCGCCGTTGGAGCTGGCACTGGCGCTGCAGCTGGAGCGGGAGCTACCACTGGAGTCGTTACGGTTGTGACGGGTGTAGTGGAAGCAGTCGGCGTGGTCGGCGTGCCTTTGGAAGTGGCAGGCATCGGAGTGGTGCGCGCGGCGGCGGTCGAAACGTCTGTGGTGCCTATTACGGCAGCTGAGGCGTCTGCGACTGGCGCAAGTGCTGCGCTGGAAGCGGTTGCAGACGGATCGGAACTGGAACCCCCACCGCCGCATGAGGCGAGGAGGAGCGCGGTCAGGCTTGCGCAGGACACGGCACGCAGCGAACGGTTAAAGAACACATCATTCATGGGAGTTCCCTCAAGCGTTAAGTCGGGCTTGATCCATATCAAGCCTCATCCAAATACCCGTGTCTGAGCATTGCCCGTGATAAATAGTTCCGGGGAGAAAAAGTAAATTTTTACTGCGGGAAATTAGTTGTCGGTTCGGCAGTTGGCGGCAAGGAAATGTCGCTGGAACTGAAGGCGCAGTCTGCTTTCGGGGCAGCGCGATGGCGACGGCGGCGCGAGAAAGATGGGGAAACGGAGTAAAGCGGGCATCCCGGTTGATGCTGGGGTAATTACCCCGAGGACCTGGCACTGGGCAGATTCACCCAAAGCAGCGGCTGGCTACGGCTGCCGGGTTTCTGCCTGCGGCGACTGCTAAAAGATGGGGATTACCCCCCGCACGGCATAGCGCAACCGGCACAGACGAAAATGGGGTCCGGAACGCGCACCGAAAAAAAACCGGACCAAAGTCGGCCCGGTTTTTCATATGCACGGTTGCAGCGGGTTTTCCCTGACCTGTCGCGGCGCTGTGCCAGCATGCGGCAGCAGGCAAGAGACGCTATGCGGGCAGCTTCTGCCGCACTGGCTGCTGAACCTCAATCGCTCGTGATTACGCGCTATCGGTCTGAAAGCGTCTACTGATCAACACTGAACGCGCGCGCTTAAGCCTCTCGACAGGCAAGGGAATGCCGTCCGAACGCCCATCAACCGACGTAGCGTCGGCAGCGACCTGAGCGGCTGCAAGCGTACTCGGCGCATCCGCGTGGACCGCATCAGCGACCTCCGCGGCGCCCAACCCGGAGCTGATGTGATTGATAACCCTGGCGAGGTGCTCCGAAAGACGAAGGGTTAGAGCGGCAATCGTGATTGTCGGGAAGTTTGCGCCGGCTGTGGGGAACACCGAACTGCCCGCAATATACAAGTTCGACACACCGTGCATGCGGCAATTGGCATCGACCACGCCGAACTGGGGCGAGGCATGCATGCGAGTGGTGCCCATGTGATGCCAGGTACCCTCTTTTTCCAGGGAGGCCGGCCACGCGCCGCCTTCAATCGGCGGGTCCAGGGTGACCTCCGCAACGCCGCTTTGCCGCATGTCCCGTGCAAGCAGGTCGAGCGTCCGGTCGAAGGTGCGCCGGACCTGATCGTCAAGGCGCCAGTCGACCTGCACACGGGGCATGCCAAGCTTGTCGGTCTGGGTCGGCGATAGCGTGACGCGGCTATCCGGGTTTGGCGTGGGTTCGACGATGATCTGAAACCGCACACTGCGAATCAGCGCCCGTGGTTGGAACAGGCGCGTGAATCCGTAGCCCACGGTATCGACAGGATGCGCGGCCATGGTTGCCAGGTCTTGCGACAGGCTCCATCCAGCTTGCTCTTTCTGCAACAGGGCCTGCTTGCAGCGGAATAGCGCCTGCGCCCCTTCACTGCCCTCCCCTGGAAACACGGAGTTGAACCACACCCGTGCGTTGAGAAGCTTTTCTTTTTCCAGCACTTCGGGCGCCAGCGCCAGTTGTGAAGCGATGTGCGTCCCGTGCGCCGCCACCGCGGAATTCATGTAGTGATACTTGATGTCGTAGAGCTTGTTGCGCGACCAGTCGCGGCTAAACTTGACGCTGCCCGATTGCAGGCGCGGATGGTCCATGAAGAAGCGCCCGACGAGATCATGGTCATTCCCCAATCCCGCAGCCTGCACCTTATTGGAGGCCAGCAGCAGGCGCGCATTCTCAATACCGCCTGTGGCCAGAACATAGATTCGTGCCGACACTGTCATGCGCCGACCGGTGAGCGTGGACGCTTCGATGCGGGTGACACGTTTGCCATCCGGATCGGTGTCAATGTTGGTCGCATTGGCATACAGAAAAACCCGGACATGGCGCGCCTCGCGAAGCTCGGCCCGGTACAGTTTGCCGAACCGCGCGGGAGGACTGAACTGAGATACGGTGTCGCGAACGTTTCCAGTTACTAGAGGTATACGCCGCACGTCGGAACGATTGATCGCTTTTTCCCAGAACCCTGGGTCGAAATTGTTTGGGCCGAGCTTTAGCAGCGCGTGCGTGCGTTCGTAAAACGGCGCCAACTCCGCAAGTCGGAATGGCCAGCCACTATGCGGAATCCAGTCCCGCTTGTCGAAGTCCCATGCGTCAAGTGGGCGGCACCAGCCGCCCCAGCAATTGCTGCTACCCCCCAGGAAGCGGCCCCTGCAGCCGTCCGCGAAGCTATAGGGCAAGCCGACGTCTTCACCGCGATACAGGTCGCGCGTCTCATCGTCGGGCTCGAATCCGCCGCTTTCGAGCAGGACCGTCGCGATCCCCTTTCGCTCCAGTTCTCGCGCCAAGGTAATGCCTGCAACGCCGCCGCCGACGATGCATACAGTGCTTTCTATCTTGCTGTCCTGCTCGACCCGTCGTGTGTCTATGAACATTTATTATTCCCCCTCGTGCCGGCCCGACAACGCGGCCAGCGGCGAACCTCAACCAAAACTGCTGGCGCCGACCGCTCCCCTGCGGCCGTCACTGTTCCCTACCGGCTCGACGTCCGCGTCGATAGCACATCGCCGATCCGGCGCGCGCTGCGATAAGCTTCGAGCACACGCAAGGCAAAACGGGATCCCGCCGTGTTGCCGCGCTTTGCTGCATGCAAGCGCTGGTTGGCGCGGCGCGACCAGTCCTCCATTGCGGTCTTGAGCCATACGTCCAGGTTCGACAGCATCTTGCCGCGCGATCGGTAAATCACCAGGCGTTCCAGATCGCGTGCCACGGCAAGCAAAGTAAACTTGTAGTCGTACCGGCCCCACAGAAAATGGAATTCCCGACCGCCGCGCGCGATGCATTCGCAAATCGTCATGTAGCAGCACAGCATGCCAAGCCAGTACTCATCATAGGCTGGGTCATGCGCCAGTACATTGAGGAAGTAGTTATCGCCAGCGCGAAAACTCATCGCCCCTGCGCAAACCTTGCCGTCAATACGGCATACGCCGACCAGGCCGCATTGGCGGGTCAGTGCGATCAGGCGGTCTTCTTCGCTATAGTCAATATCGGACTGCTTGTTCTTGCCTTCCATGCGGGCATGGTTGAGCCCGACAATGGCACGCAGGTCGGCGTCAGTGGCTTCGCCTTTTTCGTACACGTCAAAGGTGAATGAAGGAAAGGCCGCACGAAGGCGCTCGCCGTAACGCTTGATGTTGCGGCGTGTATTCTTGCCAAGGCTGGCGTGGTACGCCTGCGCGGAAGCAGGAAGCGCAAGCACGATATCCTCCAGGCAATTATGGCGCTGGTGCGCGAACGGAAGTCGCTCAATATTATTTTGGATGGCCTTGAATGAGATCAGTTGCGCCTCCTTGAAGTGCGCAAAAACCAGCTTGGCGAAGCGCTCAACATCGGCGCCATCCAGCCGAATGACTTCATTAAGCACTTTGACCCGTCCACCGGTTACCCGGAACAGCAGGATGTCCTGTATCCCATGCATGTCGCGCGCGACATAGGTATGGACACCGTGAACCACGCCGTCGTAGATTCGAAACTGCTTCAAACACGAGTAGATGCTGCCATACAGACGCTCGAGTTCTGCTTCGACAAAAGCCGGAATTTCGTTCTCGTGAATCCTTGCCTCAAATTGTGTTGGATCCTGCCCCGGATCGGATCGGAGCGAGACCGAAGCCTTTTCATAAGACTGGCGCCATCCGGATGCGCCTTGAGTCGATTTCATTGTCACTGTTCCCAAGTTTATTCTGTTGCGTTGCGAACCGGACGGCCTCGGCATTGAACGCGCTTGTGCTTTCGCTGCCTCAGTACGGCAAAACCGCGTCTGGCTTCACGCCCAAAATCGCGCGCCTGAATTCACCCTGGATGCGCGTCAGCGCCTCCGTCGATTCCGCTTCAAAGCGCATCACGATCACCGGCGTGGTATTGGACGAACGCGCCAACCCAAAGCCATCCTTGTATTCCACCCGCAAGCCGTCAATGGTGATGATGTGCTCGGCGCCCGGAAAGCTGGCCTCGCGCTGCATGCGTTCTATTAACGCGAAGCTTTCCCCCTCTGCCAGCTTCAGTTGCAGTTCCGGTGTGCTGGTCGATTGCGGCAGCGCGTTGAGCAATGCCGACGGATCGGGCTCGCGGCTCAGCAATTCCAGCAACCGAGCACCGGCATAGAGGCCGTCATCGAAGCCGTACCAGCGGTCCTTGAAAAACACGTGGCCGCTCATCTCGCCACCGAGCGGCGCGCCAGTCTCGCGCATCTTGGCCTTGACCAGCGAATGCCCGGTCTTCCACATCATCGCGTGGCCACCGTGCTGCGCAATCCACGGCGCAAGATGGCGCGTGCACTTGACGTCGTACAGGATGGTGCCGCCCGGATGGCGTTTCAGCACGTCCTTGGCAAACAGCATCAGCTGCCGGTCTGGATAGATGATCTGGCCATCTTTCGTGACCACGCCAAGGCGATCGCCGTCACCATCGAAAGCCAGGCCGATTTCATTGTCGGTCTCGCGCAGGCAGGCGATCAGGTCCTGCAGGTTTTCGGGATGGGCCGGGTCGGGATGGTGGTTCGGGAAAGTGCCATCCACATCGCAGAACAGTTCGGTGACTTCGCAGCCCAGCATGCGGTACAGGTCACCCGCAAAGGCACCGGCCACGCCGTTGCCGCAGTCCACGGCAATCTTCATGGGCCGCGCCAGCTTGACGTCCCCGACGATGCGCTGCAGATACTGTGTGCGCAAGTCATGCTGGCGGTAAGTGCCGCTACCCTTTTCCAGATCGTTGCCGGCAATTGCCTGATAGAGCGCCTGGATGGCGTCGCCATAAATCGCTTCGCCCGACAACACCATCTTGAAGCCGTTGTAGTCGGGCGGGTTGTGGCTGCCGGTGACCATGATGCC
>JAQGMR010000011.1 GCA_028292265.1 Herminiimonas sp. | reverse complement strand
GATAGAGCGCCTGGATGGCGTCGCCATAAATCGCTTCGCCCGACAACACCATCTTGAAGCCGTTGTAGTCGGGCGGGTTGTGGCTGCCGGTGACCATGATGCCGGACTTCGCTTCCAGCACTTCGGTGGCGAAGTAGACCAGCGGCGTGGCGACGATGCCGATGTCGATTACATTGACACCCGCCGCCTGCAAACCACTCGCCAATGCGCTGCACAGTTCAGGCCCGGAGAGGCGGCCGTCACGGCCGATGACGACCGTGGTTTCGCCTTTGGCCCGAACCGCACTGCCGAAGGCCTGGCCGATCTGTGCGGCGACATTGGTGTCAAGCGTGCTGCCGACGATGCCGCGGATGTCGTAAGCCTTGAAGATGCCTTGCGACGGCTTGTTGCCGGACATCGTGGCGCTATCGGACACTGGGCGACGCCTCAATCAGTGGTTGTGAGCCGTAGGAATACTGCACCTGACGGTACTTGCCATACTTGTAGCCATAGCCATAGCGGCCCGGACGTACCGCGAGATCGTTGAACAGCACACCCTTGGCGGAAAGGCCTGCCTGCGACAAGCGCTTGATCGACTCGGCAATTTCGCCCGGTGTGGTTACGCCGGCACGGGTCAGGATATAAATGGCGCCGGCATGCTCGCCAATAATCAGCGTGTCGGAGACCGCCAGGATCGGTGTACCGTCGATCAGCACGACGTCGTACAGCGCTGACAGCGACTCCAGCAGCGTGCCCAGGTTCGGACGCATCAGCAGCTCCGACGGATTGGAGGGCAGCGTCCCGGTCGATATGAAGTCGACGTTATCGATCACCTCGCGATGGACAATCTGCTCCAGCCGTTTGTTACCGGCGATGGCGTCAGCCAGGCCGTCCTGGCGTCCGAGGTCAAAGTAGCGATGCAGGTGACCATTGCGGAAGTCCGCGTCGATGAGAAGCACACGCTTGCCGGACGAGGCCATCACCGCAGCGAGGTTTGCCGAAACAAAGGACTTGCCCATGCCGGCTGTCGGACCTGTCATCAGCACGATGTTGTTCTTCGAATGCGACATCGAGAACTGCAGCGCAGTACGGAAGTTGCGCAACGCCTCGACCGCGACGTCCATCGATGAAATCTTTGCAAGCAGGGGCAGCTTCGGCGACTTGCGGCTGACCTGGTCGAACAGCTCCTTCTGCATCTTGCTGTGCGGAATCGTGGCATAGACCGGCACGCCAAGCATTTTTTCGATTTCAGCCGGGTCATCAATGCCACCGTGCAGCGCTTTCTTCATGAAGGCGGCCACGACACCAAGGAACAGGCCGAGCATCAAGGCAATAGCGATGATTTTTGGACGGTTCGGCGAGATCGGCTTGTCTGGTGTCATTGGGGCATCGACCAGGCGCACATTGCTCATTTTGCTGATGGTGATCAGACGCAGCTGCTGTGCCGTGTTCAAGAGCGCGGTGTACAGATCGGTATTGACCTTGACCTCGCGCTGCAGGCGAACGGCTTCCTGCTCCACTGCGGGCAGTGCCTTGATTGCTTCAGCCGACTTGCGCATCTCCGTGTTGATGTCACGCAGTTGCGCGTCCACACCCATGACTACCGGATGATTCACGGTGAAGCGGGTCAGCAATTCAGTTTTGCGCTGCTCCAGTTCAATGCGCTTGGCCTTTGCGGCGGCGGATTGCTGCAGGTTGATCTTGGCTTCCTCACCAAGGTCAATCGAACCGTGCGCATTACGGAAGGCGTTGTACTTGGCCTCAGACTGCTCAAGCTGGACTTTCAGGTCAGGCAATTGCTTGTTCAGCGTTGCCAGGGTTTTGTCCGCCTCTTCCGTCTTGCGGCCTGAATTCTGGCGGATGTATTCCGTGCTGATGGCGGTCATTATCTTGCTGACTTCTTGCGGATCTTCTCCTTGCAGCGTCGCACTCACAATGCCGGACTGCTTGCCCTGCTCCGCGACGACCAGCGAAGTCTGGACATTTTCGATCGCCGCAAGGCGGGAGCTACGCCGCAGGAAAAATTGCGCGCCGGCATGGGCGTTAAGCTGGTCGACGGTCAATTCGACCTGGCCCTTTGGCGTCGCCACGCTAAGTGGCGTGCCAACCTGACCACGGAAGGAGACGGAGCCATCGCGTTCATCAACGCGATACTGGCCGTTGCCTTCGGCAGTCAGCGTAAACTCCTTGCCGATCAGCGCATCTGGCACGTTGAAAGCGGAGACGTCGACCTTCTCGTCGCCCCAGTTGAAGCCACCGTAACCAAATACGCCAGGGGTCGACAACTGCTTGTTATGGCTGGCCAGAAACTTGCCCACGACAGGAAAATACTTTGGCCTGGCTTCGATATACAGCCGCAGGTTGTCAATTGCTCGCGACACCACCAGGCGGGACTTGATGAGCTCCATTTCCGCTGAGGTCGCGGTCTTGACATTGAACATGGCGCCCATTTCACCAAGGATGTTCTTGGTTTCCTTGGGGGCGTCTTCTTCAACGTGCACCACCATGTTGGCTTCATAGACTGGCTTCACGAGGTACGCAAAGGCGGCGCCCATGAGTGCAACCGCCAATGCAATCATCGCGATCATCCATCGATTGTCATAAAGCACGTTGAGGTAGCTCGAAAGCTCTACCTCACTGTCATCGGTCAGGATGGTTGGAACAGCCTGGGGCTGGAGATAGGCAGGACCGGGATGTTGAATGATTTGGTTCATGATGAGTTTTATTTGGCGTTGAACTTACATGGAAACACTGGGCCGGAAGAATCCAAGCGCCTTCGGCGCCGGAATCTGCGGATAAGTGTCATGGCGCGGGACTGTTTCGCTCGCTTCGAGCATGGCAATCCTGCCGACCAGCTCGTCAATGCCCCAGGTGATGAGGCCACAGGCATGGCGAAACGCTGCCTCGCCATGCTGATACGGATCGGGGACGTCATAACAACCGGCCTCCCCCAAACGAATCAACTTGCCCTTCGATGCCGGGTGGGCGTTCGCGATAGTGCGGGCCTGCTCCTGATCCATCGTTACGATCAGGTCGGCTTCCTTCACCATCCATCCCGACAAGTTTTGCGCGCGATGCGCACCGATATCAATTCCCTTCTCCCGCAACAGCGCCACCGCAATCGGGTCAGCCGGAGCCCCGACCACTGCCTGGATTCCGGCTGAGCAGACTTGCACCGCCGGCAGCGCCCGGCGAAACAGGCCTTCCGCCATGGGGCTGCGGCAGATGTTGCCGATGCACACGAAGAGAACGGTATGGATCACGTTAACTGTAGCCTTAGCGCGGCTGGTTGACGTTGCCGACTGCACCGACTGCTGACGACAGCGCGCCTGGGAGAATTTGGCTAATAGTCCGATGCCAGTTGGCCAGCGGCGTTGCGGCCACATAAACGACATCCTTCGGGTTTAGCTCAAACCCTTCCGCCATGGCGAGCGCGCCGGGCGCCTTGGCGTCCAGCCGGTACACCACGGGTTCCGTCGCAGACTTGCGCACCACGTAAATCTGGCTTGCATCGCCCGACAGCGGATTAACACCGCCCGATTCCCCAAGTGCTTCATTCAAGGTCAGGCGACCGTTGTGCATTGTCAGCGAGCGTGGTTGCGTGACTTCGCCGGAAATAAAAACTTTGCTTTCGTCACGCGACAGCACGCGAAGCACGTCGCCATTCACCATCATGATGCTGGCCGGATTGACACCCTTTTGCACCAGTTGCGGCAGGTTGAGTTGGTAAGTGGCGCCTTGGCGGATCAGCGCGAGCTGGCTCTGGTCCGCAGTGGGCAGCAGCCCGCCCGCGCGGTTGATCGCCTCGATCAACGTCATTGGAATGTCGTTGATAGCCTGCAGGCCTGGGCTCTTGACTTCGCCATCAACATAAACCCGCTTGCTGCGGAACGACTGGACGCGCAGCGTGACGTTGGGCTTGTTGATGTATTTTGCCAGGCGTGTCGAGAGCAGCGAGCGCGCTT
This sequence comes from Herminiimonas sp., assembly GCA_028292265.1. Lineage (GTDB taxonomy): Bacteria > Pseudomonadota > Gammaproteobacteria > Burkholderiales > Burkholderiaceae_D > JAQGMR01. Next base: position 31,646 of record JAQGMR010000011.1, on the reverse strand, counting down.
CTTCCTCTGTCATGCCGGCCAGCTTGAGAGTACCGGCATACGGAAACTGGACCATGCCTTGATGATCCACGACGAAACCAGCGGACGGCGTCGTGGTGGCGGCCTGGTCGACCGCTGCAATGTTGTTGACGTTCGGCGGTGCCATCGCCGCACCTGCCAGTTCGGGATGGTCCCACACCACGATGGAAAGGATATCGCCGGCCTCGATCTTGTAGGGCCCAATCGTGCCGATCAGCTTGCTGATGTCCTGGGTATTCTGCTTGTCGCGAGATTCCTTTTCACGCTTTACAAGCGCCGGCGTGATCGGCTTGACCTCGGTAGGAATTACCGCAGCGTCCGCCGCATCTGGCGAGGCGTTACTGGCGACCCTGGCTGATTCGAACTGCATGCCGGGGCCCACTGAACTGCATGCGGCCAGCACTGGCAATGTGGCGGCCACGGTCCACATTTTCGCTTTGTGTTTTGAGAAGAGATTCATGGTGTCATCCAGAATGATTGAGCACACTGCGGTGCCTGATTGCCACGGGCCTGCATGGAGTACTAAGTGCCATGCCGCCTTCCGTCCTTCACTGAACTTTACGTATGTCCACATAGCATGTGTTGACGCTTGTCATGCGGTGGCCTCTATAAAAATACGGTGTGAGCGCGTCGGTGCATTGACTGCTAAATCTGCTGACGAAGCGCAACCATGAACGCATCTGTGAACGCATCTGTAAACGAGAAACGGCGAGTGTTCTTCCCTCGCAGGAACGCGAAAGACCGATCACCTCGCCGTTCATGACGCGTCAGGCCGATGACAAACGAATATAGAGAAACGGCCTGTGACAACACTGACCAATCTCAAAGATTTCCGGAAGGTGGATTAGGGTCCGACCGCGGCGATGAGCCTTCCCACGGAGGCCACAAGAAAGCACCGCTTGGCGCTTGCATCAAGAATGCTCGGCCGTCGGAAATGCGCAACAGGCGTGGAGCCCGATACGCGAATACTGCGCTCCGCATTGCACCCGCGGTCGTTCCGCGGGCCAGGCGCCTAGCCCTCTCGCAAACTCTGCAGCGGTGGACGCAGCAGTATCTGGCGCAAGCCAAGCCAGCCGCCGGCCAAAGCGCATGCAATGCCCACCAGGATGCCGGCGATCCAGACCAGAGGTTTGAATGACCATTCAAAGTGGAATACATACTGGGCCAGGGCCCAACCCGTGGCGGCGGCGCCGGTCGCGGCAAGCAAACCGGCGAGGCCACCGATCATGCCAAATTCGATCCACTGCGCACTCGACAATTGGCTGCGCGTGGCACCAAGTGCGCGCAGCAGCGCGGCTTCACGGGTGCGCTCCTCCTGCGAGCCGAGCAGAGCGGCATACAGGACCAGGACGCCGGAAAGCAGAGTGAAAAGGAAAAGAAACTCGACCGCGACGATGACATTGTCGATCACACCCTGCACCTGGCGAACGACATTGCCAATGTCGACTACGGTCAAGTTCGGGAAGTCGCGCACCAGGTTGCTGACCAGCGTCTCGGCCTGCGGTGGCAGATGAAACGCCGTGATGAAAGTTTGCGGCAGGTCCGTCACCAGAGCCGGGTTGAGGATGACAAAGAAGTTGACCCGCATCGAGCCCCAATCGAGTTTGCGCAAGCTTGTGACAGTGGCTTCCGCGGTCTGCCCGGCAATGTCAAAACGCAGACGATCGCCCAGCTTCAGGTTGAGGGTTTGGGCCAGCCCCTGCTCGACCGAGGCCTCGGGCCCGCGATTGTCAAACCAGCGGCCGGCCACGATCTGATTTGCATCGGGCGGCGTGTTCATGGTCGAGAGGTTGAACTCGCGCTCCACCAACTGGCGCGCCCGGCCTTCCGTATAGGTGTTGCCAGTGACGGCGTTGCCGTTAATGGCAGTAAGGCGGCCACGGATCATGGGGTAGAGCGTCGCGGCTTTAACGCCTCCCTGGCGCAGCAGCGATTCCACCGCGGGCTTCTGGTCCGGCTGGATATTCAACACGAACTGGTTCGGTGCATCGGCTGGTGTTGCCTGGCGCCAGGCCGACACCAGGTCGCCGCGTATGACGGTCAGCAGAAGCAAGGCCATGAGGCCGAGCGCCAGCGAAACGATCTGCACGACCGAGGCGCCCGGCCGGCGCTGCAGCGCGGTCACGGCGAAGCGCAATCCGGGGTTCGTAATGCTGGGCCGTGCCAGCCGCAAGAAGCGCAAGGCCAGCCATCCGACCAGCGCAAACACAGCCAGACCGCCAAGGAATCCGCCGGCGGTAAGCATGCCGAGCCGCAGGTCGCCGGCTTGCCACAACAGCAGGCCGACGAAGCTGATCAGGCCGAGCGCATAGGTTGCCAGCGTTGCGGCCTGCGGCGGGTCCTGTTCGCGCCGAATAACCCGGTTGTGTGGCACGTCGCGCAACTGCAGGATTGGCGGCAGGGCAAAGCCAGCCAGCAGCACCAGCCCGGTCCCCAGCCCCTGCAGGGCCGGCAGCCAGCTTGCCGGCGGCAGTTGCGTGGTGACGAGGCGACCAAGCCATTCGATCAATACAAAATGCGCCGCGTAACCAATGGCGGCGCCAAGTGCGCTTCCGACCAGTCCGACCAGCAGGAACTCAATGAGGAACATCAGCGTAACCTGGCGCTGCGTCAGCCCCAGACAACGCAACATGGCGCAGGCATCGATGTGGCGCACCATGAAGCGGCGGGCCGCCATGGCGATGGCAACTGCCGCGAGCATGGCGGACAGCAACCCAACCAGTGACAGAAACTGGCCCGCGCGATCAAGCGTGGCGCGCATCTCCGGCCGGCCCGATTCAAGCGATTCAAGTTGCACGCCGCGCAGCTTGTCGCGGGCCATGCCTTCCTCCATCCAGCGCTGGTAGGCCGCGACCGCGGCTGGCCTGCCGCTTACAAGCAAACGGTAAGTCACGCGCGAACCAAACTGGATAAGCTTCGTGCTGGCAAGGTCGTCCATGCGCAGCATGACCCGTGGTGCAAAATTCATGAAGGCCGCACCACGATCGGGCTCAGTCGCAATAACTTGCGCCACGCGAAAGCTGCGCTCGCCGAGTTTGATCTGTGCTCCTGGCGCCAGCCCCATTCCAGCAAGCAAACTCGGATCAACCCACACCGTGCCGGAGTCCGGGATACCGCTGGCCGGAACTTCGGTCTCGCCCGGCCCCGAAAGCTTTACTACGCCGCGCAGTGGATACCCAGGGGTTACCGCCTTGACGGAAGCGAGCAGAGTCGCGGGTTGGCTTGCGGATTGGCTGATATCTGCCCTGTCCGCGCTTCGGGAGGGTTTAGGTGCGTCGGGAATTGCCGCCCGGGCCGTGCTCGCCATGCTGGGAAACACGACAGTTTCGGCAACCCGCAGCCCTAGCCGGTCGGCTTCGGCTTTCCATGCGGGCGGAATGGACTGGTCCGAACGGACCAGCAGATCGGCGCCGAGTAGCTGGGTGGCGTCCCTGGCGAGTCCGTTACGCATGCGGTCGACGAAAAAGCCAACCGCCGACAGCGCGGCGACTGCTACGACTAAAGACAAAAGAAGGAATCGCAACTCGCCCGCACGCCAGTCGCGTCCGGTCATCCGCAAAGCGAGGGCCAGCGGCAAACCCGGCATCAGGTTGCCAGCCGGCGCGCCAGCCAGCGCAGGCCCCGCCACAGCTTTGGCAACAGCCACAGCGCCAGCAGAATGAACACAGCCAGGAGGACGAGCCAAAGCCACGGATGGAAGAAGGCAGCCCACAGGCCAAGACCTACTACCGCGTCCTCCGAAAACGAAGCTACCCAGTTGCTGAACGGCTCCGGCGAGGTGTTGATGAGCGCGCGGCTGCCGGCCTTGGTGGCATGCGCGCCGGCAGCAAGTGTGCCGCCCGCCAATGCCGCCATTGTTACCCAGCCAGGATCCATTTGGCCCAGCGAAGCGGCAGCGAGCACGGCTCCGGCGGGAATGCGGATGAAGGTGTGGACCGCATCCCAGACCGAATCGGCCCCGGGAATCTTGTCGGCGACGAATTCAATAACCAGCAACGCACCCGTGAGCATCAGTGCCCAGGGCGATTGCAAGACTTGCAGCGCCGGCGGCAAAGTCAGCAGGCCTATGCTGCCAAGCCAACCGGCAAGGAACAACGCCATGTACAGCCGTACGCCACTGGCCCAGGACAACCCGCCGGCCATGGCAATGGTAGAGACTGGATCGACCATTTCAGGCTTTCAGAAAAGTGAAAAAGGCGTCGCCGGAAAATCTCTGGCCGCTCGCCACCGCAATGCCCCGTCGCCCACGCAAATTCCACGCCTGCACGTTATGCCGCTCCCGCGAAAAAACGCTCCACTTCAGACAGATGGCGCTCCTTGTCGGCGTGCGGCAGAAACGAGGCGCTAAAGCTGTTGCGCGCAAGCTGGCGCGCATCGTCCTGCGTCAGCGGCAGCGCGGAAAAGGCTTGTAGATAGTTGTCGTTGACGTAGCCGCCGAAATAGGCCGGATCGTCGGAATTGACGGTGGCGACGATCCCCTTGCGCAGCAGCTCAACCAGATTGTGGTCCTTCATGTCGTTGAACACGCGCAGCTTCACATTCGAAAGCGGACACACGGTAAGAGGCACGCGCTGCTCGGCCAGGCGACGGGTCAAGGCGGGGTCTTCCAGGCAGCGAACGCCGTGATCAATGCGCTCAACGTGCAGCAGATTGAGCGCCGTTTCAATATAGGCTGGCGGGCCTTCCTCGCCGGCATGCGCGACGCGATGGAGACCAAGCTCGCCGCACCTTGCAAAAACGCGTGCAAATTTTTCCGGTGGATGTCCCTGTTCGGAAGAATCGAGACCCACCCCGACGATCAATTCGCGCCAGGGCATGGCCTGCTCTAGCGTATCGAGCGCGTCTTGTTCGGACAGATGTCGCAGGAAGCAAAGGATCAACGAGCCGCTGATGCCAGACGCCGCGGTCGCGTCCTGGACCGCTCGGTGAATGCCTCGAATCACAACACCGATGTCAACGCCGCGGGAGGTGTGGGTTTGTGGGTCGAAGAAAATCTCGACATGTCGTACGTTGTCTTGCCGTGCCCGCTCAAGGTAGGCGGCGGTCATGTCGTAGAAATCCTGCTCCTGCAGCAACACACTGGCGCCGGCGTAATAGATGTCCAGGAAGGATTGCAGGTCCGTGAAAGCGTAGGCACTTCGGAGCGCTTCGACGGAGTCGTACGCAAGCTTCACGCGGTTGCGCCGCGCGAGCGAAAAGATAAGTTCCGGTTCGAGCGAACCTTCGATATGTATGTGCAACTCTGCCTTGGGCATTCCCCGCAACAGGTTCGCCAATTCCTCGTTCATCATCAGTCCCGGTACTTTGTTCGATCAAGCGATTGTACCGGGCTGGCTTCAGGCCTGCCGCATGCCGCCTGCCACATGCCACATACCGTACCTGTGCGCCACCGCGCCGAACCTCGATTGTCGATTAGAGAGTGGCACCTTTCGCCGCGTCGGCGTGCGTTTTTTCATACATCTCCTGGCACGGCGCGCAACGCTCGGCGGTCGGCTGCGCTTCCAGCCGTTCATACGGAATTGGGAAGCCGCATTCCATGCATTCGCCATAGCTGCCGTTTTCCATACGGGCCTGGGCGACTTCGATGGCGCGCAGTTCATTCAACTCCCGTCCAACCGCAGCGTTGCCGAGGTCAACTTCAAGATTGGCAAACGACGCGTCGCCGGGATCGGGTACTTCGCTTGCAACCTGCGCGTATTCTTCCTTGTCGTCGGCGCCACGCTTCATGTCCGTGCGCAGAGCCGCCTCCCGCTCAATGAGCACGGCCCTGAGGTGTTTCAGCTGTGAATTGTTAAGCTTTTCCATAGACGTTGAAGGCCGGTGAATGCACAGTCGCGTTCAAGCCTCGCGGCTGCAATCTGTTAGAAGTTTGAAACATATTGTGGTCAGAATTCGCGCAAGCCGCTGCCGTTGATTTTAGTCAAGAGCCCATAATTCCGGCGTGTGTAAGATTAGTCCTAGTTGATCACTTCCCCATATCCTACGGAGCGACATGAATACCTTAAATTTCGGAACCGACGCGATGATTGAAGAACTGATCGAAATCAACGCCGGAATGTCGGCAAAGCAGCAACACATGCTCGCTGAGTCGCTCCGCGCGCTCGTCCGTCTTGCAAAGAGCGAACAGCTTATGGAGATCAAGGCCAGCGTTCGCAAGCTTACCGGCTCTGGATTCCATGTCACAGGGCGTACCAACAAACGGGACGAGTTGGCATCGTTCGGACAGCACCGATTGCAGTTCAACGACTTCGAATAAGCCACCTGCCCACTTAGATTCCGCACCTCAGATTAACTACCCGTCGGCGCCGAAATAATCTCCCGGTCGTTCACTGAGCCGGCCTAACGCTCAGTGGCCTTCCGGGTGGACAACGGCAATCGCGTCGACCACCAGCGGCGTTGACGTCTCGCCCGCTAAAAACAACCTCCTCGCCGCGAGATGAATGTCGTACTCATGCTGTTGATAGATCTGCATGTAGTCCGGCGCGTCATCCTCAGCCAAGGTAGCCAGCGCACCCTGCAGAACGACACATTCCCTGTCCGCGAAGCCAGCGGCAATCGTGAAGAAGATGCCTTCATCCGCGATTCTGGCTCCCGTAGATGTTGATTCCATTGACTCTCCACAAGCTGAGAGCGATGTGCGCCGCACTCCGTCACATTCAGCAGTGAGGACAATGATAGGCAGCGATGTCCCCTGCACTTTGTCCCGCGTCAATCTGAAAGATAAACCTCCTGCAACACCTACATCGCTACGCGGGGGCGTCCTACATCACCGATAGGCGCGCCGAGACGGGGGCCGGCAGCCGCGCCTTTCACGGGTCTATCACTACTTCAGCCGGATCAAAAGGACGCTGTTACCACTGCTCACAGCGACCGCACCGGACGCCATTACCGCTACGCCGAATGGTCGATACAGCCGGCCCGGCAAGGTCGCCGTAGAAATCCCGTCCTCACCCCCAACGCCGGCAACCGTTGTCACCTGCCCATCAAGCCCAAGCCGACGCACGGTCGCGTTAAGCGTATCTGCTATATAGAGTGTGCCATTGCCATCCAGCGCAATCCCCTGAGGACTGTTAAAGCGCGCGATCGCGCTTGGACCGTCGGAGCTACCGCTACTGCCGGCCAGGCCGGCCACGGTGGTAACCACGCCCGCCGTTGATATCTTCCGTATGACGTGGTTGCCGCTGTCGCCCACAAATACCGTTCCATCGGCGGCGGCTGCAATGCCATACGGCAGGTTAAAGCGAGCCGCCCCGGCCATGCCATCGCTGGCGCCGACGCTTTGCGCTACGCCCGCCAGTGTGGACACGAATCCATCTGGGGTAACAGACCGGATTACGTGGTTCAGCGTGTCGGCAACCAGAAGGTTGCCATTGCGGCCAATCGCGACGCCATAGGGCGCGTTAAAGCGCGCAAGTGCGCCCTGCCCGTCGGCGCTGCCTGCCTGACCTGCGCTGCCGGCCAGCGTGCTGACCATTCCCGTTGCGCTGATCTTGCGAATGAGGTTATTGCCGGTGTCGGCGACGTACACATTCCCGCTTGCATCGGCCGCTACGCCATAGGCGGCGTTTAGCTGCGCTGAACCCGGCTGGGTGGGAGAGGACCGGGCGGCACCAGCAATGCCATCGGCGCTGCCAAAAATTCCTGGCACACCGGCCAGCGTTGTGGTCACTCCCGCTGCGCTGATGCGACGAATGGTTGCGCTGAAACTGTCGGCGACATAGACGTTGCCCTGCGCATCCGCAGCCAGGCCGTAAGGTCCGTTAAAGCGCGCATCGCTCCCTTGTCCATCCAGATAGCCATACTGCGCTGCGAGACCCGCGACGGTGCTGACCCGACTGTTCACGTCGATCCGACGCACTGTCGCATTGCCGGTGTCGGCAACGGCAAGGTTGCCACGCGCGTCCACAGCAATTCCGGCGGGATAAAGGAATCCAGCCGCCGTACCGACGCCATCCGCACTTCCGCCTGATCCGCCCGCTAGCGTGCTCACGACGCCGTCCGGCGTCACCTTGCGGATAAGCGAATTGAAGGTGTCTGCGACATACACGTTGCCGGCCGCGTCGACCGCCAGTCCGCCCGGGTAATAGAAACGCGCTGTTGCGCCAGATCCATCGCTGCGACCGGTGGTCCCCGCCAGACCGGCCAGCGTGGTGACCTCGCCCGTTGGGGAAATCTTGCGGATGGTCGAGCTCACGCTGTCTGTATGCGACTGGGGAAAGTGCCAGGTGTCGCTCACATAGAGGGTGCCACTTGAATCCACGGCGATGCCGTGAGGGCCGTTGAAGCGCGCTGCTCCGCCCTGTCCGTCCGCCGTGCCGGCAGCGCCGGCCGACCCGGCTATCGTGATCACGGTGCCCGTCGAATCAATTTTGCGGATCAGCAGATTATTGGTGTCGGCCACATACAGATTACCCGCAGCGTCGCTTGCGATGCCCGCCGGCGAGTTAAAGCGTGCCGTGCCCCGCGCACCGTCGCTGCTGCCGCTGCTCCCGCTGACGCCTGTAAAAGTCGTAACGCGTCCGTCGGCGCTTATTTTTCGGATGGTCTGATTGCCGGTATCGGCGACATAGATGTACCCGGCCCCATCAAGCGCGATGCCTGTCGGCCCGGAGAAGCGCGCCGCGGTGCCGACGCCATCCACGCTGCCGGCGTGTCCCGCGAGCCCAGCAAGGGTCGATACCCCACCTGCGGGGGTGATCTTTCGAATGGTGTTGTTGGCGGTGTCGGCAACGTATTCATTACCGGCTGCATCGAAGACGATCGCCGAAATACCGTTGAATCTTGCGTCCCTGCCTGCGCCGTCGATGGAGCCGGGTCCGCCGAATTGCCCGGCCAGCAGATTCAGCGAGTTGGCCGCAAACTCCGACGGCGACAACGAGGTATCGGTCGCGAGCAGACCGCCGCTCGAGGCCGCCGGACCGGAAGCACCGCCACCGCCACAGCCGGCGAGAAGGCCGGCACAGGCCGCCGTCGCCAGAAGGGCATGCAGCGAACGGGCGCAGCGGGGAGGAGTTGGTTGCAAAAAACGGCGCGTCCCCGCCACGAGGGCCGAACGGACAACAAAATAGATGGAAGCCATCGCATGCTCATGATGAAAAGGAAGGCCGGCCTTCCTTGCAATGCGACCACCATCGGCAGTCGCGCATTGCGCCACCACCATAATCAAGTTTCCGTTGTGAACGCTTGTCCGATATCAACTTGCGGAGTCCACCGACCCAGGCTTGCCGAGTCAAAACGGTACGAGCAGACCGCCGTAAATGCCGCACGAAAAAGCGACGGGCGCCTTGCAGCATGTGCTGGAAGGCGCCCGAATTTCTGGCCGCATACAAAGACGCGGCGGCATGCCTGCGCTAGTTAGCGGCGTTAGCTAATTCCACTTGCCGGCTGTTCCACCGAAACTGTGGCGGCCCGCGCCAAGCAGCGCGACAGCGAGAGCTGTGAATAAATAGAACCCTTGCAGTTCGAGTGCCCAACCGCCCGTTTTCGACAGAGTGAAAATCTGGCTGGTATGCGCAAGCGCCACGGCGACGATCATGTTGATGACAACGACCAAGGCAGCCGGTCGCGTCCACAGACCTATCAGAATAAATATCGGTGCGACCACTTCCCCAACGAGTGCCAGATACGCGACGGAGCCGGGCAGTCCCGCTTTTGCAACCATGCCTTCGATCGGTCCGACGCCATTTATCAGTTTCGAGATGCCATGAAACAAAAGTTGTACGGCCAAGGTTAGTCGCAGTACCAGCTTGCCAATGTCGTCCGTCTTATTCATCTGTGTTCCTTATGTGGTTGCGTTCTTCAGAATACCGTGCTTCGGCATCGCTATTTTGCCTTCAACTGAATGCTTGTGCTGAAGCACATGTTTCCGCGCCGCATCGCCATGGCTTGCCTTGATTTACATCAACACAAAATTACTCAATGAAATCAGTCGCTTGGGTGCGCGTGGCGCATGTTATCCACAGAATTGTCCCCGACTCCTGTGGACAGACTTGCCGTCCGTGAGCCTGGTTCGAACCAAAGTCGGTTGACAAGCGTCTTAGCAGAACGTTCTCGTCCTTAACCTTATGAATCAGGAGCCGCCTAATGAAAGCCCCGATTAAACACTTGCCCGACGAAGCCGATATTGGTAGCGGCGAAAAAAGCCCGGGTCACCGCGACACTGAAAAATTGATTGAGCAAGTTGGAAATTCGCCCGCCCAAAAACCGTCCGGCGGAGCCAATACCCCAGAAAACCGGACCGTCGGCACGACCCAAGGCGACGGACAATCGCCCGACCGCCAGTCGTGATTCTGAGTTGCCCGCTTTGTTAAATCGTGTCCGCACCGTTGTCGGCGGTCAATATTGAGGTTGCGAACTGTCAATATGATGCCCGTGCGCAGGGAGATGATGGAGGGAGGGCGGATGCCGACTACGGGGGAACGACATGGGTGTGTACGTTCGAGGCAAAACTGTCGAGACCGATCTCAACATCTATGAATTCGACGATCTGCGGGCTGCGGAGAATTTTATCAATTGCCTTTGCGGCATGGATGAAGAACATGCAAAGGCGCGCGTAAGGCCGATCCGGGTTAACCGCAAGCCGCAGCCAAGGCTTTGGCTGGCTCGACGGCCTGGCTGACTTCGACTTCCGGTGTCTTTCGGCCACAAAGCCCGCTTGGGAGGGGATGCAACTGGTCTTCACCGACGATCATGAACAGTTAATGCGAATGGGGACTGACGTGGAGGGCAGTTGCCAACGGATCGATGGCGATTCAGACCTCAATCAGGGACTGATTGGCACCGTCATGGCCGGGACCCGCTAGAGGGCGGTTTCCGTTTGCCGCCGACGCCGCTCTTCTTCGCGTTCTTCCGTCTCTTCGGCCGCCAATTCAATCTCACGCAGCACGGCGCCGACATCCGCTGGCGCGGTTGGCGCAGCGACCCGTCCGGTGAGTGGATAATCTACAGACAGCAGGCCCGCTTCATAGAGCGCCCAGATCTCATTGCCGTATTGGCTTCCCGCCAGTTCCGGCGCAACGGTGCTGAAGAAGTTGGCAAGAGCAGTAACGTCGCGCTCCAGCATGGAAGCGGCAACGCTGCTGCCGGCAGCGTCGACTGCCTGCGGCAAATCTATGATTACCGGCCCGTCGGCATCGACCAGGATGTTGTACTCGGACAGGTCGCCGTGAATTACGCCAGCCAGCAGCATCAACACCACCTGCCGCAATAGCCGCGCGTGATAATCGAGCGCGAGTTCATGGGTGAGCGGCACATCGTTCAGTCGCGGGGCCGCATTGCCGTCGGCATCGGTTAGCAGTTCCATCAGCAACACACCTTCGAAGCAGATGTAGGGCGTCGGTACCCGCACGCCCGCAGCGGCGAGGCGATACAGCGCATCCACTTCGGCGTTTTGCCACACCTCCTCCGCCATCTTGCGACCATAGCGCGAGCCTTTTTCCATGGCGCGTGCCTGGCGGCTATTCTTGACGCGCCGACCTTCCTGATAAGCCACTGCCTGGTGAAAGCTGCGCTCGTTGGCATCCTTGTAGACCTTGGCGCAACGGATCTCCTCGCCACAACGGACGACGTAGACGGTTGCTTCCTTGCCGCTCATTAGCTGGCGCATGACCTGGTCGACCAAACCTTCTTCGACCAGTGGCAGGATTCTCTTGGGTGTCTTCATATTGCTTGCCGGTTTGGCGCTAACCCGCTGGCGGCGACCGGCGGAAAAATGGTGGAGAGAACAGACGGAGGCGGTGGCCTGCGTGAGGGCAGAGCGGAACTCTGCAAGAGGAATGCTGGCGGAAGAGGTGAGATTCGAACTCACGGAGGACTCGCATCCTCGCCGGTTTTCAAGACCGGTGCCTTAAACCGCTCGGCCACTCTTCCCGAGGCGGCATTATAGCCGCAGATCATGGGTTGCTACCACCCCGTGATCGCGTTGGCAATACGCAACGGCATCGCTAAACGCCGTCAGGCAATAAATCAATCAATCGGTCAGGAAAATCTGCTGCAAGTCATTCAGGAATCGCTGCCCGAGATCAGTCGGCTTGATAAGTTTGTGGTCCCGCATCAGCAGGCCGCGGGCCTCCGCCTCGAGCAGCGGCTTTTCTATGGCGTTCATGGTCAGCCCGGTGCGCTCGGCAAACAGGTTCGGCTCGAAACCGCCCACCAGTCGCAATGTATTGAGCATGAACTCGAAGCCCAGCGCATCGCGGCCGATTTCATTCTCTTCCTGAACGGGATTGCCTTCCTTTATCTGGCGCAGATAGGAAGCAGGCTGCTTGAAGCGCGCCTGCCGAATGATCCGGTGTGGGAATGATATTTTGGAATGCGCGCCGGCACCGATGCCAAGGTAGTCGCCGAACTGCCAATAATTGAGATTGTGGCGGGCCTGACGTTGCGGCCTGGCATACGCCGACACTTCATAGTGGCCGTAGCCGGCGGACGCGGTCATTTCGTCAATCATGTCCTGCATCTCGGCACTGGCGTCGTCGTCCGGTACCGACGGTGGGAACTTGGCAAACACTGTGTTGGGTTCAAGCGTCAAATGGTAAAGCGACAGGTGCGGCGGCGCGAAGCCGATCGCGGTAGCAACATCTTCGCGCGCCTCGTCCAGTGTTTGGGACGGCAAGGCATACATCAGGTCGAGGTTGAAATTGTCGAAATGGTTGTGGGCGATGTCGACAGCGCGGCGTGCTTCGTCGGCGCCGTGGATGCGACCGAGCGCGCGCAGATGTTGGTCGTTAAAACTTTGGATGCCGATCGAAAGGCGATTCACGCCGCTCGCGCGGTATGCGCGAAACTTCTCGGACTCGAACGTGCCTGGATTGGCTTCCATTGTAATTTCCGCATTACCGTCCAGTGGCAACAGGCTGCGGATATCCGACATGAGGCGGTCCAGCCCGGCGGCTGACATCAGGCTGGGCGTGCCGCCACCAATGAAAATTGTGTAAATCTTGCGCCCCCAAATCAGCGGCAACGCGTTTTCCAGGTCAGTGCGAAGGGCGTCGAGGTATTCCTTCTCCGGCAGTTCGCCGCTCGCCTCATGCGAGTTGAAATCGCAATAGGGGCACTTGCGCACGCACCACGGAAAGTGCACATAAAGCGATAGCGGTGGCAAAGCGGTGAGGTGCAGTGCACCGGGCTGGAGGTAGGCCGCGGCGCTGCGTGCGACCGCGGGTTTTGAATTGGCGTCAATGGGCCGGATCGGAATCATCGCAATTTTTCCACGAGCAGTCGCAATGCCTGGCCACGATGCGAGAGCCGGTTCTTTTCCGCCGCAGGCATTTCGGCGGCGGTCATGCCGGCTTGAGGGAGAAGGAAGTACGGATCGTAGCCGAACCCGCCCTGACCGCGTGGCGTAGCGATGATCTCCCCTTCCCAGCGCGCATCGGCAATCACGGGTTGCGGATCAAGTGCATGTCGCAGATAAACCAGCACGCAGTAGTAGTACGCGGAATGGTCGGCGTGCGCTGCCAGGTCGTCGATCAATTTCTGGTTGTTGCGCGCATCCGACTTCGGTTCGCCAGCATAGCGCGCGGAGAAAACACCGGGTGCGCCGCCCAACGCATTTACGCATACGCCGGAGTCGTCAGCCAGCGCAGGCAAGCCGGTCAGGCGTGCGGCATGCCGCGCTTTTTCCAGTGCATTTTCAACAAAGGTTGCGTGCGGTTCTTCCGCCTCCGGCACATTTAATTCGCCCTGAGGACGGAGAATGAAGCCGAGCGGCGACAGCAACTCGCTGAATTCGCGCAGCTTGCCGGCGTTGTTGGAAGCCAGGACGATGGAACGGCTCATGAATGCGCCTTGCAGCTCAGGCTGCAATGTCGAGCGCCTGTCTTTGCAGGCGGATGAGTTGCGCAATGCCGGTACCGGCAAGGTCAAGCAGACGGTCCATGGTTGGGCGCTCAAAGGGCGCCCCTTCTGCCGTGCCCTGCACTTCGATGAAGTGGCCCTGCTCGGTCATGACAACGTTCATGTCGGTGTCGCAGTCGGCGTCTTCCACATAATCGAGGTCAAGCACCGGTTGGCCGCGAAAGACGCCGACAGAAACCGCTGCAACAAAATGACGCAGCGGAAGCGTCGCCATCTGGCCTTCCCGAACCAGCTTGCTGAACGCATCGTGCGCCGCGACCATAGCGCCCGTGATGGCGGCGGTGCGTGTACCGCCGTCTGCCTGGATTACGTCGCAATCAAGTTGCAAGGTGCGCTCACCCATTGCGTTAAGGTCGAACGCGGCGCGCAGCGAGCGCCCTATCAGTCGCTGGATTTCCTGGGTGCGTCCAGATTGTTTTCCACGCGCCGCCTCACGGTCCATGCGCGTGTGGGTGGAGCGCGGCAGCATGCCGTATTCGGCGGTGAGCCAGCCCTGCCCTTTCCCTTTCAGGAACGGCGGCACCTTGTTCTCAATGCTTGCGGTGCAGAGCACGCGCGTATCGCCAAACTCGACCAGCACCGAGCCTTCGGCGTGGCGCGTGTAATGACGGGTAATGCGGATGGGGCGCAACGAATCCGGCGCGCGTCCGCCTGAACGGGTTTCAAATGCCATGGCGTTTTTCTCAGTCTTTAGAGGTGAAGCGTGAAGATTTATCGATGGCTTCCCGAATCTCTTCAATCGCTTTTTCGATATCGGTATCACTGAAGGTTTCCGCCGCTTCCAGTTCCGCCTGACGTGGCGCCTGGATCGTGGTGGTCAGCGTGCCGGGTGGCAGGATGTTGGTGGTAAATCCAGTGGCCGCTTCTTCGGTGTCGGCACCTTGCCACATCATGGCGAGGGCGGTGACATTGTCGCTTTTCTTGCCGGCTATTTCGGTGGCGGTGCGGACCAGTTGCGGGACCGCGCGCACGATCGTATTGCTTTGCAGTTCATGCGCGATAAGATGATCTGGCAAGGTCGACCAGAGGCCGTCGGAACAGAGCAGGACCAGGTCACCCGCCTGGAGGGTCGCACGACGCGACACTTCAACCAGCGGCATGTTCGGCGCACCGAGGCAATTGAACAGGCGATTTCGCTCCGGATGGGTATCCCGTTCCGAGGGATCGACCTTCCCTTGCGCGATGAGGGTTTCAATACGTGAATGATCGCGGGTTCGCGCCAGAATCTGTCCGTTGCGCATCCAGTAAAGTCGGGAATCGCCGCAATGCGCCCAGATCGCGGTGCCATGCTGCACGATACAGGCGACGATTGTCGTTCGCGGCGTTTCGGGAAGATTATTGGTGGCGCGATAGCGATGGATTTCCTTGTGTGCGGCCAGAAAGCTCTCTTCGAAAAATCGTTCCGGCTTCTTCAGATAAGGCTTGGCTTGCGCCTGAAACATGGCGCCGATTGCCTGCACCGTGAGCGTGGCTGCGACATCGCCGAGTATGTGGCCACCCATCCCGTCGGCCAGAACCATCAGGAGCGAATCGCGGGTGAAACTGTAGCCCATGCGATCCTGGTTGGACTTGCGTCCGCCGATCTGGCTCTCCTGATAGACTGAAAATCGCATAGTTGCTTGTTGAGTGGTTCAGTGGGGCGCCATGGCGCCCTCTTTAACGCGTGTTTTCCTGGATCGTCGTCGCCACACTCTCGACAACAGGGGCGCGGAACCGAAATAGCGAGCGCAGTCGCTGCGTCACCTTCTTTACAGGGTCCGGTTCGACCATGACACTGGTCTCCTGGCGGAGCGCCTTTTGCAGAGCAAAGACGCTTTGCGGCCGGGCCAGCGGATCAACCATCAGACTCCAGCGAACGACGTTGATCAGCTCGGGGGAGTATACCCCTTCAAGCCGTGCATAGTGCCCGTCCATCCGGTCGTTGACCTTGCGTTGGTCGGCCGGCTGCGGCGGTGCGCCGACCATGCAGGCAAACATTGAAGCGCCAATGCTGTAGATGTCGGTCCACGGTCCCATGTTTGCCGATTTGGCGTACAGCTCAGGCGGCGCAAAACCCGGCGTGTACATCGGATAAAGTTTCGGCTGGTCGGTCCGTAGCGTTTGGCGCGCCGCGCCGAAATCAAGCAGGATCGGCGTGCCGTCGACGCGCAAGTAAATATTGGCGGGCTTGAGGTCGAGATGCAGCAATTTGTTGGTATGGACCTCGCGCAAGCCGTTCATCACCTGGCTGAACATCTTGCGTATGAAGCGCTCCGAAACCAGCGGCTTGTCGCCCTTTTCGCGACGTCGCAGTATATGTTCCTGCAGCGAGCGGCCAGATTCGTAGGCCATGACCATGTAGACGGTCTCGTTGGCACGGAAGAAATTGACTACGCTAACGACGTTCGGATGCGTGATGCGAGCCAGCGCGCGGCCTTCCTCAAAGAAGCACTTGAGGCCTATGCGAAAAACCGACAAGTTTTCGGGAGCAATGACCGGGACAAGCTCGCCTGGCTGACGCAGCGCGAGCGAGCTTGGCAGATATTCCTTGATGGCCACCGCATTACCGTCGCCGTCATAGGCGAGATAGACAATACTGAACCCGCCGGAGGCAATTTTCTTTACAATGCGGTATCCGGCAATATCCAGTCCGTCAGGCAACGGGGCGTTGTTCTGCACGGCCATGATTTTCCCCATGATTAAACTCACTGGATTGTCTGGACATTCCCCAAGTTTGTAAAGAAGAAACGAGGCAAGGATTTGACCATCAGCAGCATGACCGGTTATGCGGTACGCACCCGGGAAACCCCTTCTGGCACTCTGACCATTGAGATCAAGAGTGTCAATTCACGCTTCCTCGATCTGCAATTCCGCATCAACGACGACCTTCGCGCACTCGAACCGCTGTTGCGTGAATCCGTCATGGGTCGTGTACTGCGTGGCAAGGTTGAATGCAGGCTCAGTTTTGGGCGCGCTTCAACCAGCGGCAATGAACAGGCGCTTAACGAAGATTTGCTTGCAAGCCTCTCTGCTTTGCAAGACAAGGTGCGCTCGCGCTTCGTTGACGCCCTTCCCTTTTCCGTCAATGAATTGTTGCGCTGGCCAGGCGTGATCGCTGACGCTGAAATCGGGCAGGAGTCGCTGCAGGCCGATACAGCCGCCGCCATGACGACCGCGCTGGACGCGTTCCTTGAATCACGGCAGCGCGAAGGGGCGGCGCTCGAAGCGGTGCTGGTGGCGAGAATCACCGAACTGGAAGATATCGTTACCCGCATTACGCCGCTCGTGCCCCAGGTTGTCGCGCAATTCCAGCAAAAGGCGGTCGACCGGATGCGCGAAGCGTTAGGCATCGCGCTGAGCGGCGACAATGCACCGAATACCGCTGCTACCGGATCGGCGCCTGCCTCGCCGCCCGAGGAAATGGTGGACCGCATCCGGCAAGAGGTCACCCTCTATGGCATGCGCATCGACGTATCCGAAGAATTGGCACGCCTCTCGGCCCACCTGACCGAAACCCGCCACATACTCAAAAAGGGTGGGCAAGTCGGCAAACGGCTGGATTTCATGATGCAGGAACTGAATCGTGAAGCCAATACCGTTGGGTCCAAGGCCGCCATCAAGGAACTGTCCGATGCGTCAATGGCGATGAAGCTTTTGATTGAGCAGATGCGCGAGCAGGTCCAGAACCTCGAGTAGACTTGCATGCGGCAGCGCCTTCGTCGTTTCCGTACAAATCGCGGTCACGGCGACGACTGGCGACGCAACTTGCTGAGGACAGCTCAGCGGCATTGACTGGACAAAACGCAAATAGCGCTCCGCATAAGCCAACCGATATCGCTTTCGTCTCTTGTGCCTGTTGCACAGATTCGATCGGTCACAGATTTGACCGATCCTTCTCCACCCGATTCAGCAGCACCCAATCGAGCACCACCCCAACTTCCTGGCGAGGCCCTTCATGCAAATCGCGTCACATGTTTCCGGCAGCCTCTTCATGGTGGTCGCGCCGTCGGGCGCCGGCAAGTCGACACTGGTGAATGCGCTGCTCGCGCAGGAAAAGAACATCAGGCTTTCAGTGTCCTATACGACGCGGCAACCGCGCCCGGGAGACGTCAATGGGCGCGAATATCACTTTGTGGCCCCGCCGGAATTCGAGGCGCGCCGCGACGCTGGCGAGTTCCTGGAGTGGGCGGAGGTGCACGGCAATTATTACGGCACCTCCCGCAAGCTGATCGAAGATGACGTGCGGAGCGGCACCGACGTGCTGCTTGAAATTGACTGGCAGGGCGCGCAGCAGGTGAAGAAACGTTTTGCCGACGCCGTCGGCATCTTCATCTTGCCGCCCTCCATCGCTGCGCTGGAGGAGCGACTCCACAAGCGCGGGCAGGACGAATCAACCGTCATTACGCGACGCCTGCTGGCCGCCGGAGGGGAGATGGCGCACGCCCCCGAGTTCGAATATGTTATTATCAATCAAGAGTTTGCGAGCGCTTTGTCCGAGCTGACATCCATCGTCAAGGCAACCCGCTGCCGCTTCGCGCGACAGGCCGCCCGCAACGCTTCTCTCTTTGCGCAACTTGGCATCCACGCCACCATCCGATAACGAATTCAGGAAACTCCATGGCCCGTATTACCATCGAAGATTGTCTCGACAAGATCCCGAACCGCTTTCAGTTGACGCTCTGCGCGACTTACCGCGCTCGCCAGCTGATCCAGGGGCACACCCCAAAGGTCGATGCGCGTGACAAACCGACCGTGATTGCCCTGCGTGAAATCGCTGCCGGCTTCATCGGCCGTGAGATGTTGAAAAAAGTACCTAGCTAACCGGCGAACTTACTGTGACGTGGCAGATCACTAACAGGTATGAGTTTGATGCCCGCAGATCCGACGGAATCGCCACGCACCAATAAGCGAGCGGGCTCCGACCGCTCGCCCTCCAAATCCCGTACTACCAAAGAACCCGCGCCTGACAGCAGTCAAGCCGCGGGCGTTGGCGTTGCTTCGGTGACCCATCTCGCGGCCAAGCTGGCCGAGTACATGAGCGCTTCCGACCTTCGCAAGGTCAAGGAGGCGTACCGCTTCTCCGACGAGAAGCATCTCGGGCAGATGCGCAAGTCCGGCGAACCGTACATTTCGCATCCGATCGCCGTGGCCGAAATCTGCGCCGACTGGAAACTCGATCCGCAAGCCATCATGGCTGCGCTTCTGCATGACGTCATGGAAGACCAGGACGTCAAAAAGGATGAATTGATCGAGCGTTTCGGCGCGCCGGTTGCCGCGCTGGTCGATGGTCTGTCCAAGTTGGACAAGCTGGAGTTCCAGAGCCAGGTAGAAATCCAGGCAGAGAATTTCCGCAAGATGCTGCTGGCCATGGCGCGTGACGTGCGTGTCATCCTGGTCAAGCTGGCGGATCGCCTGCACAACATGCGAACGCTGTCGTTCATGGCTGCGGACAAGAAGCGCCGCATCGCCCGTGAGACGATGGAAGTCTATGTGCCCATCGCGCACAGACTCGGTCTCAACAATCTGTACCGCGAACTGCAGGACCTGGCCTTTGCGCATATCCATCCGTTGCGCTATCGGACGCTTGCGAAGGCTGTCAAGGCAGCACGCGGCAATCGTCGCGAGGTTGTCAGCAAGATTCTTGAATCAGTTAAAAGCACCCTTGCGGCGGGCGGCATGTCGGCTGAGGTGTATGGCCGCGAAAAAACGCTCTTCGGCATCTACCGCAAGATGCGCAACAAGCATCTTTCGTTTTCGCAGGTGCTCGACGTTTACGGCTTTCGCATCGTGGTCGACAGCTTTGCCAATTGCTATGTCGCACTCGGCACGCTGCATGCGCTGTACAAGCCAATGCCGGGCAAGTTCAAGGACTATATCGCCATTCCGAAGCTCAACGGCTACCAGTCGCTCCACACCACGTTGATTGGCCCGTACGGCACGCCAGTCGAGTTCCAGATTCGCACGCAGGACATGCATCGCGTCGCCGAGTCCGGTGTTGCCGCGCACTGGCTCTACAAGAACGAGGAAGGCGGGCTCACCGACCTGCAGCACCGCACGCACGCATGGCTTCAGTCGCTGCTGGACATCCAGAAACAGACCGGCGATTCCGCCGAATTTCTGGAGCACGTCAAGGTCGACTTGTTCCCCGATTCAGTCTACGTCTTCACCCCAAAATCAACCATCATTGCACTGCCTCGCGGCGCGACCGCGCTCGACTTCGCGTACACCATCCACACGGACATCGGCGACCAGGCGGTTGCCGGGGTCATCAATCATGAACACGCGCCATTGCGCACCGAACTTCGCAATGGCGATATCGTGGAGATCGTAACGGCGCCTACCTCGCGCCCCAGCCCTACCTGGCTCACCTTCGTACGGACAGGCAAGGCACGCTCGGCGATCCGCCACTACCTGCGAACCATCAACCTGCCCGAATCGATCGAGCTGGGCCAGCACCTGCTCGGACAAGCCCTCATCGCCCTCAACCTGAGCCCTGCCATACCGGTGCCGCTGGCCGAGCGCCTGCTCAATGAATCAAGTGCGAAATCCCTCGATGAACTCTATGCCGATATTGGCGTCGGCAAGCGCATGGCAACGCTGGTCGCACGACATCTGTTTGGGCTGATGGAAAGTGAACTGGCATCCACGCCGCTGCTTGATGCCGAGGGCGAAGTCGTGCCCGGCAAGCTGGACCCGGTCATAATTAGCGGCAGCGAGGGCACCGCCGTGCAGCTTGCACCCTGTTGCCTGCCTATTCCGGGTGACACGCTCTGGGGTCACCTGCGTCGGGACCAGGGCCTGACAGTGCACGTTACCGAGTGTGATATCGCAAAACGGCAACGCCCGAAGGAGCCGGATCGCTGGATCGATGTAGTGTGGGGAACCGACCTGCATCGCAGATTTGATTGCCGCATCAAGGTGCTGGTGCAGAACGAAAAAGGCGTGCTGGCACGCGTGGCCGCCGAGATTGGCGAGTCCGACGCCAACATCACCTACGTCGGTATGGATGACGACGCCGGCCACAGCATGATGCAGCTTCGCTTTACGGTGCAGGTTGAAGACCGGGTGCACCTTGCGAGACTGATGCGCAATATCCGCCGTACGCCGGGCGTGGCCCGGATACTGCGCGAACGTTCCTGAGGCCTGCGCTGAACCCTACGCTTTAGGCGGCGTTGCGGCAAACGCCTTGTCCATGGCCGCGGAGTCGGCCGGGTAGCTCACTTCCACCACGTCCAGCTCTTCCACTCCGGCTGGGGTTTGCAGCGTAACGATTTCGCCCTCTCGCGCCTTGGTCAATGCTCGTGCCACCGGTGAAACCCAGCTGATCTTGCCGTGCAGCGGATCGAGTTCATCGACGCCGACGATGGTAATCACGTGCTCCTCGCCGGCCTGGTTTTTATACCTGACGGTCGCGCCAAAGAATATCTGGTCGCTGCCATGGTGCACACTCGGGTCAACCACTTCCGCAAGGTCCAGCCGCTTGGTCAGGAAGCGAATGCGCCGGTCAATTTCACGCAGGCGGCGCTTACCGTAGATATAATCGCCGTTCTCAGAGCGATCCCCATTCGAGGCAGCCCAGTGCACCACGCGCACCACCTCGGGCCGGTCGACGTCAATCAGTTGCAGCAGTTCTTCCCGAATGCGCTGGTAGCCCTGCGGCGTGATGTAGTTCTTCGCACCGACCGGCATGGCCGGCATGGCGAGGTCGTCATCGTCCTCGCTCTCGGACTCCTTGACGAAGGCCTTGTTCATGTCACGACGCGCGGCTTCAGTCCGCCGCCACGCAGAGGCGCCAGGGTTTGTCCGGCTTCCAGTGCGAACGTGGCACCTTCATCCCGGCCCAACACCTTGACCAGATAAGGCATCACCTCACGCAACATGGGCTCGAGCGTCCAGGGCGGGTTAATAATCAACATGCCACTGCTGCGCAAACCGAAACCGTCTGGCGAGGGGCCGCTCACGGTGAGTGTGACATTGAGCCAGCCATTGGCCGGCAGCCGCTTCAATTTGTCGGGCAACTGACGGGACTCCAGCCGCTGCAACACCGGATACCACACGGCGTAGGTTCCGGTGGAAAAACGCGTAAGCGCATCTTCCAGCGCAATGCGCACATTACGGTAATCATCCTTGTCCTCATACGAGGGATCGATCAGGACCAGCCCGCGCCGCGATGGTGGTGGCAGCAGTGCCTTGATGCCGTTGAAGCCATCGGCGCGCTGGATCATGACGCGCTTGCCGCGCGGCGACGGGCGTTGGCCCTGGGCCGCGGCATGGGCGTCGGCCTTGCGGAAATTCTCTACGAGGTTTTTGCTTTCCGTTGTGTGCAGCTCAAACAGGCGCAAGCGGTCCTGCTCCCGCATCGTGCGCTCTGCAATGAACGGCGAGCCGGGGTAGTGGCGCATCTTGCCACTTGGATTGAGTGATTTCACC
Organism: Herminiimonas sp.; assembly: GCA_028292265.1. Classification (GTDB taxonomy): domain Bacteria; phylum Pseudomonadota; class Gammaproteobacteria; order Burkholderiales; family Burkholderiaceae_D; genus JAQGMR01. The sequence goes on along the minus strand of JAQGMR010000011.1, from coordinate 9,362 downwards.
AGCGCTACGTACTCCGCGACCGGGCCGGGCAAGTCCTTGCGGTCCCACAGTCTGGCGATGCCAGACTCGAACTCCGCATTCTTCAGCGCGTACTCGCTGTCGAGCTGGTACAGCCCTGCACCCGCATGGGTGTCGATGCAGAGGAGCGGCGCATCCTTTTGCGCGAGGTATTTGAGAAGCTGGATGGTAACCACGTGTTTGAGCACGTCGGCGTGATTGCCGGCATGGAAGCCGTGGCGATAACTGAACATGGGAGGTGGGCAGACGAAGTATTGGGGCAGCGGACATTGTAGCAGTCGGCCCGTAGTGTTTGCCGCCGGCTCGGCGCCTGACCCAAACGACTAGCGCGACATGCGCAGCATTTCCCACGCCGGCTTGCGCCAGCGCTCGCGCCGTTTTTGCAGCGTTGTGGTCGCCAACAGAAGGCCGAAGGAAATCAGCAGCAGCAACAAGGCAAAACCATGCGCGTTGGCATACTCGAGCGTCTGCGTCTGGTCATACAGGGCTATCGATGCAACACGAGTCACACCGGAGATATTTCCGCCCAACATCAGCACCACACCGAACTCGCCAATGGTGTGGGCGAACGCGAGGATTCCGCCGGAATAGACTCCCGAGCGCGCCAGCGGAAGCAGGATATGAAAGAAAGTCTGCCGTCCCGTCATACCAAGCGATTTGGCAGCTTGCGCCATCTCCGGCGGCAGCATGCGGAATGCTGCCACCACCGGCTGCACCGCGAAGGGCAAGCTGTAAACGCAGGATCCAACCACCAGCCCCGAAAAAGAAAAGGGGAGCGTCTGCCCGAATACCTGCTCCCACCAGCGTCCGAGCGAATGCGCCGGCGAAAGCAGCAGCAGCAGATAAAAGCCGATCACTGTCGGCGGCAGCACCAGCGGCATGGAGATCACAATCTCCAGCAGCAAGGCGCCACGGAACCGCGTCGTCGCGAGCCACCACCCAAGTGGCAGGGCGACCAGCATGAGAAGCAAAGTCGACATGCCAGCCAACTTCACCGTTAGCGCCAGCGAGGCCCACAGCTCCGGTGGCAGCGACCAGAATGGCGTGATCTCCACGCTTAACGCGCCGCCGCTGGCAGGCCGAACCCATACCTGGCCAGGATTGCCCGACCTTGCGCGCTGGTGAGGAATGTGAGGTACTTCATGGCCAGCGGATTGGCCGCACCATGGCGCGTCACGATCGCGCCCTGCTCAAGCTGCGGATACTGATCGGCGGGCAAGGCCCACGCTCGTCCCTTGGCAGCATGTGCTGGCGTTGCGAGATACGAGGTTCCAACCAGTCCCACCTGCGCATTGCGGGTCTCGACGAACTGCGCTGTCTGCGCCAGGTTTTCACCCAGTACCAACTTTGGCTGGATGGCGGCCCACACACCGGCATTGATCAGCGCCGCCCTGGCAGCACGGCCATAGGGCGCGAAGGCCGGGTTGGCGATCGCAATGCGCGATACCGCGGGGTCGGTGAGGAGCGTGAACCCGCGTGAAGGATCAAGCTTCGCGTCGTTGGTCCACAACACCAGTCGGCCAAGCGCGTACACCGTCATGCTACTTGCCTCGGCCGCGCCGGCACGCGCCAGCAACCGCGGGTATTCCGTGTCGGCCGACAGGAACACATCGAAAGGCGCCCCGCTTTGGATTTGAGTCGCAAACGCGCCGGACGCGCCGATGCTGTACTTCACCGCTGCAGCGTCCGCGACGCCATTGGCCTTCACAAAGCCGGCGTTGATTTCATCGATGCAAAGCGCGAGGTCCGCGGCAGCGGCGATCTGCAGCGTTGGCGTGGTTTGCGCAACCGCCATGCCTGTGTTTGCCACGCCGAGCGCTGCGATCGCGCTTCCCGACAGCGCATTCAAGGAGAGCGACTGCGAGAACGCAGCGCGCAAGCAAGTCGGGCCCGAGACGAGCCGGCTCGAGCAGAGCGCAAGGGAGTGAGCCAGAAATTTCCGGCGGCCAGCTGGGTTCATCGGGATCCTTGACCGACTCGAGAAGCCTGCACGGCAACTTGCCGCCGCATGGCACGTAGACCGAGTGGTTTTTCGTAATATCCCGTGGAATATAACGAAATTCGGCAAACTTGTCTCATGCATTGGACACTATGAACGGCACGCCAGCGAAGAACCGAGGCTCGGGGACCTAAGCCAGCCTAGCGGCGAGGCTTGCCGACCATAAGCGATTTGAGATAGTCCATGTCGCTCTCGATCAGCTTGTTGGCCTTCCGCTCGACCGCAAGGTAACGCTTCAGCACATCCCGCCCCGCTTCGGTAAGGCTGCTGCCGCCACCACGGGCCCCGCCGGTCGCAGTCTCGACCAGCGGTTGCCGAAAACAGCGGTTCGTGTCTTCAATCAATAGCCAGGCGCGGCGATAGGACATCCCCATTTCGCGCGCCGCCGCCGATATGGAACCGGTGCGCTCTATCGACTGCAGCAGGGTCGCCTTGCCCGGACCGAACGCGATCACATCGTCGAGCATCAAGCGCAACTGCAGGGAGTGGGAAGAAAGCATGGCAGCCATTGTAGCAATCACCTGCTGCGCATCGCCTCCGTAGTCATTTGCACGGAAATCTATCGCTTATGTACGCGGGGCCGTAGTCAATACTGATACTTTTTCGTGTAAACAGAACTAGACGATCATTTCTCAGAAATTCAAAGATCAAGCGATTGAGCAGCCACGCGGCCATGGGCAGTCGGTCGGGACACAGGGCGCACACTACAAAAAAAACCGCGCCCTTGTGAGGCGCGGTTCGCCGCGGTTCATGTCCGAACCGCAGGCAACTCTGGGCGCGCCGAAGTGGCGCGCCGGTTTTGATGGTCAGGCCACTTTCTTGTCGAAGAACTGCTCATCCTCAGTTGAGCCATGCAATGCGGTCGTTGAGGACTGCCCTTGCTGGATCGCCTGCGTGACGGCGTCGAAGTATCCGGTGCCGACTTCGCGCTGATGCTTGACGGCGGTGAAGCCTTTTTCCGCCGCGGCGAACTCCGCTTCCTGCAGCTCCACGAATGCTGTCATCTGGTTGCGTGCATAACCGTGGGCCAGATGGAACATCGAGTAGTTCAGCGAATGGAAACCCGCGAGCGTGATGAACTGGAACTTGTAGCCCATTGCGCCCAGTTCCTTCTGGAATTTCGCGATGGTCGCGTCGTCCAGATTCTTCTTCCAGTTGAAGGAAGGCGAGCAGTTATAGGACAGCATCTTGCCGGGGAATTTGGCTTGGATCGCTTCGGCGAATTTCTTCGCGAAGGCCAAGTCCGGCTTGCCGGTTTCACACCATACCAAGTCCGCATATTCGGAATACGCGAGGCCGCGGGCAATGGCTTGTTCGAGGCCCGGACGCGTCCGGTAGAACCCTTCCACGGTGCGCTCGCCGGTGCAGAACGGCGCATCAAGCGGATCGACGTCGGAGGTGATCAGGTCGGCTGCCTCGGCGTCTGTGCGGGCAATCACCAGCGTGGGCGTGCCGCAAACGTCGGCGGCAAGTCGTGCAGCTGCCAGCTTTTCGCATGCTTCGCGGGTCGGGACCAAGACTTTGCCGCCCATGTGGCCGCACTTCTTGACAGAAGCAAGCTGGTCTTCGAAGTGGACGCCAGCGGCACCCGCTTCGATCATGGACTTCATCAGTTCAAAGGCATTCAGCACACCACCGAAACCGGCTTCAGCGTCGGCCACGATCGGCGCAAAATAGTCGATGTCGTTCTTGCCTTCAGACCACTGGATCTGGTCAGCGCGCTGGAAGGTATTGTTGATGCGCTTGACGACGCTAGGAACCGAGTTGACCGGATAGAGGGACTGGTCCGGGTACATTTCGCCTGCCAGGTTCGCATCGCCGGCCACTTGCCAACCGGAGAGGTAAATCGCCTTCAGGCCGGCTTTTACCTGCTGCATTGCCTGGTTGCCGGTCAAGGCGCCGAGGGCGTTGACGAATGGCTCGGTATTGATCATGTCCCACAGCTTCTCGGCGCCGCGACGTGCAATCGTGTGCTCGATCTGAAGGGACCCGCGCAGACGGACGACGTCTTCAGCGGAGTAGGTGCGCTTGACGTTCTTCCAGCGCGGATTCTCTGCCCAGTCTTTTGCCAATGCCTGAATTTGCTGTTCGCGGGATGCCATGTTTGTTCTCCTGAGTGGACTGGTGAAAGTGGTGAGGCCAAATAAACTATCGCTTAACTCTAATCGGCTGTTGGTCACAGTGTATGGGCAAATCATAAGCTTTATTTTGCGCAGCACCAATCTCTTATATAAGACACATAACCATTTAATTTTCTTTTGTTTTCAAATACTTGATCGACAATTCCCGCGATGTGGAACGAATTCTCTCGAAATGAAATGCGAAGATGCGGCTCTGCACCCTGACTTTTCGCATTATGAAATGCACTTCGGAATGTGAAATTCACTCCGATTTCGGCCGTCGTGCTGGCTGGCCTGGGACCACGGCGAACCGGAACGACTCTGGACACACGCGCGTCGCCGGCGGCCTTGCACATCGAGCCCACCAAACTCCCCTGCGTGACGCGGTCCGCTGTCACGCACGGGTAAGATAAGGGAATTGCATTGCAGCGAGGGGACCACATGAATCGTGGCGTTGGGTACGCATTGCTGGCCGCGCTGATGTTTGGCGCCAGCACGCCGTTTGCAAAATTGCTTCTCGGCCAAAGCGCGCCACTCGTGGTGGCCGGCCTGTTTTACCTGGGAAGTGGCGTGGGTCTTGGGGCATGGCTGCTGTTTCGTGGTGCGGCGCCGAGCGGCGAGGGATCCGGACCTCGGCAAACGGCGCATCTGGCTCGAGCGGACTGGCCATGGCTCGCCGGCGCCACCCTGTGCGGCGGCATCATTGCGCCAATCCTTCTCATGAGCGGCTTGCGCTCCAGCGCCGCATCGGACGCCTCACTCTTGCTCAATCTCGAGGCGGTCTTTACCGCATGCATTGCCTGGATAATCTTCCATGAACAAGCCGGCCGTCGCGTGATATTCGGCATGGTGCTGATCGTGCTCGCCGGCGTGCTGCTCTCATGGTCGCCCGGCGCTGGGGCCCACGCCTCGGGCTTGTCCATCGACTCGCTGTTGATCGCGCTCGCCTGCGCTGGCTGGGCCATCGACAACAATCTGACCCGCAAGGTGTCGGCCGCCGATCCGGTAGAGGTAGCCGCCGTCAAGGGCCTCGCCGCGGGCGTCATTAATCTGGGAATGGCAATCTCGTTGTCAATGCCGCTGCCCTCTTGGCAAAGCGCCGTAACGGCGGCCGGCATCGGCTTTGCGAGCTATGGCGTGAGCCTGGTTTTTTTCGTGGTCGCGCTGCGGCATCTCGGCACGGCACGCACGGCCGCGTATTTCTCGGTAGCGCCTTTCGCCGGTGTCGTGCTGTCGCTGCTGATCCTGCACGAAGTCCCGGCCCCCTTGTTCTGGGTTGCGCTTGGCCTCATGGCCGCCGGCCTATGGTTGCACCTGACCGAGCACCATTCGCACCGGCACCGGCATCAGCCGCTACGCCATGCACACAGTCACAAACACGACGCGCATCATCACCACGTGCATGATTTCGCCTGGGACGGTAGTGAGCCGCATGTGCATCCCCATCTGCATGAGGAACTGGAGCATGAACATCCCCATGTGCCGGACATCCATCATCGGCACCGCCACCGCTTTCTGCCCTGAAGCAAGTTGAATCGGGCAGTTGTATCCAGGTTGAATCCTGCAAGCTGAATCAGGCAAGCTAAATCGCGGAAGCCGAATCGGGCAGTCTGAATCAGGCAGGGTGAAACAGGCAGAGTAGAACAGGCAAGGTGAAACAAGGAAGGCGAAACAGGCAGGCTGGAACAAGTGTCGGCAGTACGCAGTCTACTGAACAAGGCGCGCCAAATTTCCGGCCCGCCATGCACCCACACGGAGAATTCGCAATGAGACGCTCCCTCCTGCTTGCCGCCATGATCGCGGGCGCAACGTACTCTGGCTGGTCCGCCGCCAGCGAAGCAAACAGCGGTGCCACCGCCAGCGGTACCGGTTCAAGTTCCACCGACAGCAACAGTAATGGCAGCGCCACGCTGCGCGGCACCAATGGGAGTGTCGTGGTTAATGGCGACCAGGTTAAAGTCCGCGGCGGCGAACTGACCGTGAACGGCGTGCCATACGGCAGAGTGGATGCCAACGCCGTAGTGAAATACTCGGTGAACAACGGCACGAAGAATGTCACGGTCAACAATGTGGAGCGCAAGCCGCTGCCCTGAAGCTTTCGCCTGCCAATGAGCCGCGCACTTTAGCCGCTCAGCGCTATTCCCCCGAATAAAAAACGCCGACCGGAATGACTCCCGGTCGGCGTTCAGGCAGACGTCATGGCGTCTTAGCCTTCCTTGTGAAACTCCAGTTCAGAGCCGTTGACATCGGCCACGATGATGTCCTTCGGCCCGAAGCGGCCCTCCAGTATCGCTTTCGATAGCGGATTCTCGATCTGCTGCTGGATCGCGCGCTTGAGCGGTCGCGCCCCGTAGACCGGATCGAATCCCGCATCGGCGATCTTCTGCAACGCGCGGTCGGAAATGCGCAAGCCCATGTCCATCTTCGCCAGCCGGTCTTCCAGAACCTGGAGCTGCACCTTGGCGATGGCACCGATGTTCTTTTCGTCGAGCGCATGGAACACGACAATCTCGTCAATGCGGTTGATAAACTCGGGCCGGAAATGATTGCGCACCTCCGCCATCACCGCAAGCTTGATGACCGAAGGATCGCTTCCCTCCATCGACTGGATCTTGTGCGAGCCGAGGTTCGAAGTCATGACGATGACCGTGTTCTTGAAGTCGACCGTGCGCCCCTGCCCGTCCGTCATGCGGCCATCGTCAAGCACTTGCAGCAGCACGTTGAACACATCGGGATGCGCCTTCTCGATCTCGTCGAGCAAAATAACGCTGTAGGGCTTGCGCCGTACCGCTTCAGTCAAATAGCCGCCTTCTTCATAGCCGACATAGCCGGGTGGCGCACCGATCAGCCGCGCGACCGAATGCTTCTCCATGAACTCACTCATGTCGATCCGTACCATCGAGTCCTCGGTGTCGAACAGGAACGAGGCCAGCGCCTTGCACAGCTCTGTCTTGCCGACGCCGGTCGGGCCGAGGAACATGAAAGACCCATACGGACGATTCGGATCGCTCAAGCCAGCGCGTGAGCGGCGGATCGCATCGGACACCGCAACGATCGCTTCATGCTGCCCGATGACCCGCTTGTGCAGCGCGTCTTCCATATGGACCAGCTTGTCGCGCTCGCCCTGCATCATCTTCGACACCGGGATGCCAGTTGCGCGCGAAACCACCTCCGCGATTTCTTCGGCGCCAACCTGAGTGCGCACCAGGCGCGGCTTGCCGTTCGCTTGCGCCGATGGCTCCTTGTCGGCCTGCTTCAATTGCGCTTCAAGCGCTGGCAGCCGGCCGTACTGCATCTCGGACATGCCTTGCCAGTCGCCGCGCCGGCGGGCGTCTTCCATTTCAACCTTGATCTGCTCTATCTCTTCCTTGATCAGCTGGCTGCCCTGTACCGCGGCCTTTTCCGACTTCCAGATTTCTTCCAGATCGGCATACTCGCGCTCGAGCCGATGGATTTCTTCTTCCAGCAAGCCAAGCCGTTTCTGCGACGCTTCATCCTTCTCCTTCTTCACCGCTTCGCGCTCGATCTTCAACTGGATCACGCGACGGTCAAGCCGGTCCATCACTTCGGGACGGGAGTCAATTTCAATCTTGATCTTGGCAGCCGCTTCATCAATCAGGTCGATGGCTTTGTCGGGCAGGAAGCGGTCGGTGATGTAGCGATGCGAGAGTTCGGCCGCGGCGACGATCGCCGGGTCGGTAATGTCCACGCCATGGTGCACCTCATATTTTTCCTGCAGGCCGCGCAGGATGGCGATGGTCGCTTCCACGCTTGGCTCGTCCACCATAATTTTCTGGAATCGCCGCTCCAGCGCCGCGTCCTTCTCGATGTACTTGCGGTACTCGTCCAGCGTCGTGGCGCCAACGCAATGCAGTTCACCGCGCGCAAGCGCCGGCTTGAGCATGTTGCCGGCATCCATCGCGCCTTCCGCCTTGCCGGCGCCAACCATGGTGTGCATCTCGTCGATGAACACGATGCTCTGGCCTTCATCCTGTGCCAGTTCCTTCAAGACCGACTTCAGCCGCTCTTCAAATTCGCCGCGATATTTCGCGCCGGCCAGCAACGCCGCCATGTCGAGCGACAGGACACGCTTGCCCTTCAGGCTTTCCGGCACCTCACCATTCACGATGCGTTGTGCCAGGCCTTCGACGATAGCGGTTTTGCCCACGCCGGGTTCGCCGATCAGCACCGGATTATTCTTCGTGCGCCGCTGCAATACCTGAATGGCACGGCGAATTTCATCGTCGCGTCCAATCACCGGGTCGAGCTTGCCAAGACGCGCGCGCTCGGTCAAATCCATGGTGTATTTCTTCAGGGCTTCGCGCTGGCCTTCAGCCTCTTGCGAATTGACATTGCCGCCACCGCGCACGGCAGTTACCGCGGCTTCGAGCGCCTTGCGGGTCAGTCCATGTTCCTTGGCCAGTTTGCCGGCCTGGGATTTGTCTTCGGTCAGGGCGAGCAAAACCATCTCGCTCGAAATGAACTGGTCGCCGTGCTTCTGTGCTTCGCGGTCGGCCAGATTGAGCAACGCGCCAAGTTCGCGACCGACCTGCACTTCGCCGCCGGTGCCGCTAACTTTTGCCAGGCGCTCAATGGCGGATTTCAGCGAGGAACTGAGACCGCCGATGTTCACGCCCGCTCTTTGCAACAGCGAACTCGCGCTGCTGTCGTCCTGATTCAGCAATGCAATCAAAAGGTGGACCGGGTCAATGTACTGGTTATCGTTGCCGACCGCGAGGCTTTGCGCGTCGGCAAGCGCTTCTTGCAGTTTGGTAGTGAGTTTATCGAGGCGCATGCCCCCTCCTGTATTGGTTGGATATGGTCACGTGGACCGTGTCTGGGTCCAAGATAAGGGTTTCCTGCGGGTTTTCAAGCTGGAACTGTGGATGGAGGGTGGAACCTTGGGGAAATTTGATGTAGAGGTGTCGGGAGGGGTTGTTTTGGGCGCGGCGGGGCGCTGACCGGCGGGCGGGGACCGCTCCATGCGTTTCCGCGCCGTCGGCAACGTATGCAACAGCAACTGCAACGTCAAGTGTGGCTTGCAGCCTGGGCTTACCTTCGGTGCTCGATACCACTTCCCTGTCGGGTGACCATGCCGGGTTCCGGCCCGGCGACCGGGTTCATTCTTTTGCTCCGCCAAAAGAACGGAACCAAGAAAAGGCGGCCCGGGTCTGCCGCCCCGCTGCGCGGGGTCCCCACGCCGTCGGCACCGAAATCGGGAAGCG